>NZ_BAJY01000001.1 GCF_000613945.1 Prevotella falsenii DSM 22864 = JCM 15124 | reverse complement strand
AGATTTACGTTGTGTAAAGAGGAGCGAATATGCAGCAAACTGCTCATAGACCGGCTCTTTAATGGGGGAAATAGCCATTCTATGGTTGCTTTTCCGCTGCGGGCAGTATATGTGATAACAGACCGCAACGAAATGCAAGGCGCAACACTACCACAAGTAAAGATACTCGTTAGCGTACCCAAGAAGCACTTTAAACGTGCCGTAAAGCGCAACAGAGTGAAGAGACAGGTGAGAGAAGCGTATCGAAAAAACAAGTATATCTTGCTCGACAAGTTGCAACCAATGCCAAATCAGGAGGTATTACTCGCTTTTATATGGCTCGATAATATGCTTCACGCATCTGCCGATGTAGAAAACAAGGTGTGCAATCTGCTCCAACGCATCGGGGAAAAGATAGAAACAGACAGAAAAGAAACTATCCAAGAATGATATTTCAGAAGGTTCTACACGCTGTTTCGCGCCTGCTATCGTGGCTACTGATAATTCCAATTCTGTTTTATCAACGGTTTATCACGCCCTTTACGCCTCCTTCTTGCAGGTTTACACCTACTTGTTCGGAGTATGCAAAGGAAGCATTGATGAAGCATGGTCCGATAAAAGGACTCGGATTGGCTATTTGGCGAATACTAAGATGCAACCCATGGGGTGGGAGCGGGTACGACCCGGTTCCCTAAACAACACATAAAAACACCCCGATAATACATTATATATAATACAGCCCATACGGGCTTTAAACACAATAATTGATGAAGAACTTTGTTGAAGAACTAAAATGGCGCGGTATGTTGGCGCAAATCATGCCCGGTACAGAGGAGTTTCTGCAAAAAGAAATGGTATCGGCATACCTTGGAACCGACCCTACTGCCGACTCTTTACACATCGGACACCTTTGCGGAATTATGATGCTCCGCCATTTGCAGCTATGCGGACACAAGCCTTATTTGCTCATTGGTGGCGCAACAGGTATGATTGGCGACCCATCGGGCAAGAGCAAGAGCGCAATCTGCTTGATACCGAAACCCTTTACCACAACCAAGAGGCGATAAAGAAGCAGGTTGGCAAGTTCCTCGACTTCGATGGCGATGCGCCCAACAAGGCAGAAATGGTGAATAACTATGACTGGATGAAGGATTTTACTTTCCTCGACTTCGCCAGAACAGTCGGAAAGCACATCACCGTGAACTATATGATGGCGAAGGACAGCGTGAAACGCCGCCTTAATGGTGAAGCAAGCGACGGTCTTTCGTTCACTGAATTTACCTATCAGCTATTGCAAGGCTACGATTTTCTATACCAATACGAGAAGTTTGGGGTGAAACTGCAGCTCGGCGGCAACGACCAATGGGGCAATATGACCACCGGCACAGAGCTTATCCGCCGCACACTCGGACAAGAAGCTGAGGCTTACTGTCTTACTTGCCCACTTATAACAAAGGCAGACGGCAAGAAGTTCGGCAAAACAGAAAGCGGAAACATCTGGCTCGACCGCAACCGCACCACTCCATACGTGTTCTATCAGTTCTGGCTCAACGTCAGCGACGACGATGCAGAAAAGTATATAAAGATATTTACGTCGCTCGACAAACCCACTATCGACGCTCTTGTAGACGAACATCGCCAAGACCCGGGGCGTCGCACGCTCCAACGCCGTCTGGCAGAAGAGGTTACGCGTATGGTTCACTCGCAGGAAGACCTTGATATGGCTATGGCGGCATCGAACATTCTTTTCGGAAAGGCTACCAAAGAGAACCTTTTGCAGCTCGACGAACAGACTTTCAACGACGTTTTCAAAGATGTTCCACACTACGAGGTGTCTAAAGACCTGCTCGGACAGCCTGCGGTAGACATCTTCAACCAAGAGGGCATGCAGATTTTCCCAAGCAAGAGCGAAATGCGCAAACTTGTTAAGGGCGGTGGCGTATCGCTTAACAAGGAGAAGTTGCAAGCCTTCGACCAAGTGATTACTGCCGAAGACCTTATTGATGGTAAATACTTATTGGTGCAAAAAGGCAAGAAAAACTACTTCCTTGTAATTGTGAAGTAACTTTATGGCACAAAAGGCTGAAGATGGAAAAGGAACGACAATGTGGCTTAGAATAAAGCCAAGCCTGTTTATCTTTCCTATAAAATAAAACCGACAAGTGCAAGTTTAATCGATAAGTAGGTGTTCAAAATTAAACGTATCTATATTGCTTTTATCTTTTATGCTTTCACTTTGCCATCGTCTTCACGTCTCTTTTTCGTCATTCTGTCGCCTTTCATCCGTCGTGTAGCCCGCTACACTCCTTCTTCAAGACGGCAGACTGACCGGAAAATAGCCGTAAATACAATGTCAATTAATTATGAACACCTACTTATTCTTGCAAGCGACCTGCGCTGAACAGAAATGCAAAGCCTGTCCTTAAGGCGTGCTATTAGCACATATCCTCAAGGACAGGCTTATTGTTTATACATGGAATATCGCCATAACGATATGTTGGTTCGGTATAAAAAAGCAGATTAAGCAGACCATCTCGCAGATATTTTTTAACAAGCCCACTGATGAAATGGTACGATCTTTTCGGCTTAATATTGTAAAGATAATTCTGTTAAAAAGTGATATAATCGCTTTGGCGTTGCGAAAGCGTAGGTTTTGCAACGCAAAACCTACGCTTTTACCGTGCAAAACCTACGGTTTTGGAATGCAAAACAATAGGTTTTGTAATACGCTGATGCAGAGATAATTACACAATAGGTATTCTTGTGAAAAATATTTACGTTTTTATTGCTTTCTTTTCGTTCTTTTCTCGTTCCTCGAAAACCCACTGTGCCTTATATTGGAACTATCTCACTATCTTCTTTGATACCCGAGAATCATCGGTATAGATGGTAGTTTGCACGTAAATTCCTTTTTCCGGGTGGCTGATGATACGGCCTGATAGGTCGTAGAACTCAATACGTTCTATCTGCTTTGCCGTAGCGAAGTTTATCCCGGTAGGCGATATTTGGTATTCTGTAATGCCGGAGCTGAGCCGCTTATCGCCGTCGATATACAGAGCTTCTATACCCACTTTCTCTTTTACTTCCTTGTAGAAATAGATAGCACGCGAGTTCTCATCATACCTGTAGAAGTCGTATTGGTCATAAAAAGTGTAAGGAATGTCGGTCATCTCTGTCTTTAGGTTCTTGTAAGTGGCAGGTACGAAAGTTTGCCGCTCGCCGTCTATGTAGAGATTATAGTAGAGATGCGCCGGGTCAAGATAATCAAAGTCAGCCGAGTAGTAGCTCAACATGAACTGTAATCCTCCGGGACCACCCCACGGACTCGGGTCGTAAGGTTGGTAGGCTGTAGGTTTTGGTGGCATTGGAGCAGCCGCCTTCTTGTCCCACTGATTGATAAGCGCATAGCGATAAGTGTCGAAGATGTAAGTGCTACGGTCGTCGTCAGCACTCTTGTGTACCATCAATATACCTTTCGTGCTCAGCGAGTTCTTTTCAGCATCGTAAGTAAAAACAAGAGGTTCGTTATTCATACACGCTTTGTCAAACTCGTTACCCATTTCGTTCTTGCCTTTTCCCATGACGGCTGATGAGACATAAACATAGCAAGCCGTCGTGCGGTCGATGCCGAGATACGATGTTGGAGGGAAGGTTACGGTGGTACCATTCTTCGTTCCCTTTATCCAGTAACCCTTTACGTTTGCCGACAAGTCGCCCAAGTACACATCGTTGCCGTCGATAGCATATTTCACAGGATAGAGTTGCGATTTCCCCGCCATGTCCATATAGAGCACAAGACCGTCCCAAACCTTAGCTGATGCGGGTGGTGCAAGTTTGTTGTCGTCCTTACGAGTGGCTTTGTAGGTAGCTTCGGCATAGCTTGTCCAAGCACCATTGGCACGGCACATACCAATCATTTCGCCCTCCTTGACTACCATTATGAGAGAATCATTGCGCCATACATACTTAAGGACTTGGTTTTCCTTGCCCTCGTTGGGTACAAAAGTATCCTTCCCGCCTTGTTTGGCTGCATGTATACAATAGAGAAAGCCATAGTTCAATTCCCCCGTAGATACATCTTTTTCGGAAAAAATGGCTTGCGGCAGTTGAAAAGCAATAGTGTCTCCCTCGGTGCGTGCGCCCTTAATCCATGTCTTCCCATAAAACGAATTGATGGGATTTTCAAGATATACGGCACCGTCATTACCAAATACGAGTCGCTGCCAGTCGCCTGTGCCCTTATGAGGAACCCCATGGTAGTACACTGATTCGAAACCGGTGGTTGTTCGATAAAGGTTAATGGTGTTGCCCTCTGCCGGTTGTGTGATGACCGTCGGAGCGTCCTGTGCCACCGCCATAGTTGCGAAAAGGACGGAGAACAAGAAGAATGTACAAAGCTTCTTCATAAATAATATTGGTTTTAGAGTTGTTTATAAAAACCATTGCATGAATTTACACCCAATGGCTGAAATTATAAAAGCGTGTGAAGTAAACTGTGTTAAACCATTAACACACGTCGTTTACTTTACACGCTCGTCTTTTTTATGTTACTTTTGAATTATCCGGAACTCCGATTGCTTCTTTCCTGCATTTATAAAAGGTATCTGCGTTACACCTTTAGATGTTCCTTGTGCAATGCGAGTCGGAGCAACCTTGCTGCCGGCCGGAGCGGCCGGGGTGGTAAATTCTACCTTTTCGAGTGGTCCCCATTCGTCGTTTATGTTCTTAGCCAAAGAGCAAGCATAGTATGTTGTTGAAGGATTGGCATTCCAAGTTGCATCATCGACACCGTACTGGTTCCAATATGGATCCTTATCGTGGTCTTCCTTCAATAGTGCTATAACACCTGCTTCTCCCATATCGGATTTGTCGAACGCCTGCTTTTCAATGATAATGTCTCTATGCAACGAGCATTCGGCGTTTGGTGTGTATATTACACGTTGGTAGTAACTATCGCCACTTTTTGCAAACTCCTTGATTTCGATATTTACTTTTGCAACGCCGGTGCCACCAAGTTTCTTTGTTGTAACCGGAACAACAACCATATCTGCATAGGTTTCCTGTACGTCCCACGCTTGCACATAGATTTCGTAGTCGGTATTAGGCTGCATGCCGGTCCATTCGTATGTGTATTCGCCGGTGCATTTAACGCCCCACTTCTTAATCATATCGCCCATATTGGTCAATCCCATCATCGGACCGAACTGTTCAAACTGCTTTTGAGCTTCACCCTTGAGGAAGATACAGAAAGCATAGCCCTTAGCATCTGCATTGCCTGTGAACTTAGCTTTTATGGTCGTAGCAGTTGTATTTAAGATTTCGCCCGTTACCTTAGGTGTTCCTACAAGCGGTTTCTTGGGAGTTGTAAATTCTGCTTTCGACATGCTGCAGGCTACACCGTACTTATCATAGCCAAGCGTAATGATGGTATAAGGTGTATTATCGTTGAACGGTTGGTCGAAACCGGTCATCTGTGCATTCGTGAAATCGTCTTGCATCATGGTCTGATTGGTTCTCTCAAAGTAAGAAACGGCAATCTCATCGGTAGTTATCTTGCTTGAAAGAGACTGTGGGATACAAGCAATCTTATACGATTTACATTCCGGTGTCTTCGTTACTGCCACCCAAATAGTATCGCCGGTAGGACCGGTCTTGTAGTCTTTAAAGGTTACATCGGCTGCAACTCTGCCTTCAACAGTTGCAAAGAAAATGTTATCTATACGGTCTACTATGAACGCCTTGTGAGAATTGGTCTTTTCCAATACTACCAAACGGTTGGGTTCTGTCTGTGCAAATGCTGTCAGACTAAAGATTGCCATAAGGCAAAGTAATATATTCTTTTTCATTGTTTTACGAATTTAAAGGTTGTGTTTTTAACTTTGATAATAAATACGCCATATTGCAGGCTTGATACATCGATGCCTTCGCCGTCAGCAACTTTCGTGCGTAGCATTGTGCGACCCTTCAGGTCGTAGATGGCAACATCTGTTTGTTCGGCATTTAAGCCGTTGATGTAAAGCATATCGCCACGTTGGGAAATCTTTATTCCCCCCGTTTCGCTGTTGCCTACTTTACCGATTCCATCTGTCGTCTTGACAAACCTAATGTCTTTAATGGCAGATAACTTCCACACAGGTTCTACTGTAAAAGCACTTCCAATGATGTGCAAGCCATCAGCAGCAAAGGTTATCTTCTGAATGTCTGTTATGGCATACTTGCCGACATCACCCGATTGTGGTGTAACCACGAGCTGCATCTGCGCATGAACTTGCGAGAAGCCCATTGTCATTATGCTTGTTACGACAATTGAGAATAGTCTTTTCTTCATAATGATTGATATTTAAGTTAATGTTTAAGTTATATAATTTCAGATTTTCCAATTCTCTATTTCGTGATTTTCCGGATTTCGTTTATAATTCCTTGTACATGAAAAGCATTTACACGCTATTGTAGCAAGGCATTATTAGTTTGTAAAGGTACAAGTAAATTTGGAAAAACTTAATCTCTTTTAAGGAATTTGTGCTAAATTAACAATATTACATACTCTTTATAGAAAGAAATAATGATGTAAGTTCGATATAAGAGTTACGCCATTATATAATTTACAAGATGCTTAAAGGAAGAACTGATTGTGGTTTAGTATGCTTACAAACAGAAAGAAGCGAAGTTTCTTCGGCGAATTATTACACCGAATCCACGTTGTTTTATAAACGAAAAGCAGGTTATAAACATATAAACATTTTTCATAAACATAGCTTTCGCTTAACTCTCTAACCATCAGTGCATTGCAAAACCTATTGTTTGACGTTCCAAAAGCGGCTGTTTTGCAAGGTAAAAACGTAAGTTTTACGTTGCAAAACAGCCGCTTTCGAAATGCAAAAACGCAGCTATCGCTTTTTAACGGAATAATCTTTACATGATTGAACCGAAAAAACCGATGGTACTTTATCTATTGTTGCCCATCTTAAAATTCATTTGGCTGGAACGAGATAGTGAACCAGCCCATTTGCAGAATATCATTCAGGTCGAACTGAACCATCACATTGTTCTGCTTGTTAATAAATGTAGGAAGTGCGCTCACACCCACTGCGTTCTCGTATCCGTTCTTTTGGAGGAGGTCTACGATATAAGGTGAACGAGCTGTTAGGTTGTTGAAGGTTATTACCATAGCTGCGCAATACTTGCCGCCATCTTCAAGTAGAAGTATCTTAGGGAAGTCTTCAGAAGTGGTATTGATAACTATTCCTAAGTCAATGGTTTCTTCGCTCTTGTAATAAGACTGCTTACGATACTCAGCCGTAATCTCTTCCAATGTCTTTGTACCGAAGGTTACTATCGGCATAGGGAAATCGACAGTGAGCGGTGGAAGCTGTTTGCTGAGATCTGCATAGGCGTAGTGCATTTGCGGAAGGTATTCGGTCTTTCCTCCTGTCTTATCTTCCATCTTTACAAAGCAAGCTGACTTTTGGTCATAGTTGTAGTAAATGACATCGCCTTCCGAATCGTTCATACCGGTGTAGATGTGGTTAGAAGTTTTCAGATAAGTTGTAACTTGCTCCGGAGTAGGAATATTATTGACATCAACAAATATAGAAGCCTCTTCAAGACTATTCTTCGTATGAACATCGAACCAGTATTTCACACTTGGCCAGCGTGTCTCGCCGGTATCATAAACATAGACGCCATTATCCGGTTTCGACTTTTCAGCGTTCAGTTTGTGGTTCATGCGCTTCTCGAAAAGCTGCATCAGTTCTACAGTGGCACCGCGCCCGTAGAATGGCAACCATGTAGCCGTGGTATTGTCGTTCAGGAATGATACACGCGTCCAAGAAGTAAAGCTTTCATCATAAGCCCCGAAGAAGTATTCGGCTCTGCTCCCCTCCTTATTAATATATACAACGGTCTTAGCTGTCTTATTCACATATACCTTTACATCATCGTTCATCGATGCGCCCACTTCGAGTTCGTAGCCCTGTTTGCGTAGGAATGCTTTGAAAGCATCAATCTTTTCCGATGCTATCAAACATTTAGCATACATGTACACTCCTTGCCCGTTGCCGTTATATTCCCAATGGTATGTTTGTCCATCGGCAGTCTTTTCCAATACCAGTTTAGTGCTATTCGGCTGATTAACGCTGAAGCCTCGTGCCTCTTCTTCGGGCTTGAGGTCAGAAAGAGTCTTGGTAAAATCGGCAACGGGAAGTTCAAACGTTTCATCGGAAACACTCGGTGTACTGTTGTCGGCAGTAGAGAAGAAGACCAAACTATCTACTTCTTCTGACTTAAACACTTGCTTCTTGCCATTCTTGTAAATGTAAACACCTTGCGCAGATGCCGTTGTGGCACAGAAAAGAAGAGCTAAGGTGAGAGCTTTGGAGATAAAATGCTTTCTCATTTCTTAATAAACTTAAACGATTTGTACTGTGTTTTAACGATATATACACCTTGTTTAAAGGTACTGAGCATAATGGTCAAGCTACCGTCTGAGTTGATAGCATCGCTGACAATGAGCCGTCCGGCAGCATCAAAGATATGTACCGCTTCACCAGACTTAAATCCTGTAAGCGTCATAAACTCTTGCGAGAGCGTAGCTTCGCCGGTTTTACCGGCCGTTGTTGCTTGTTCGATACCATCGGTTTGTCCGTCAAAGGTAACCTTCTTAATATCTTTGGCAGCATATACGATGTCTGCCGTTGTCGTGGTTAGATGTACGTTGTCGTTCTCTACCACCATCTTGGGACGGTCGGCAAGATTGTACGTTACTTGTTCGCCCGTTGCAAGCCACACGAATATTTTTGTTGGCTGCGCATGGACGGCAAGTGCTATCACGAGAAATAGTTGTAAAAAACAGATTTTCTTCATATTAAAAATTTAAATAAGATAATTTTTCATTCGCCATTCGGTAAACCCTTTCAACTCATATTCCTAACTTATCCCTTGCCACAACAAAGGTGCGAATATACTCAAATTACAGTCTTTTGGAGACAGAAGTTATCTACTCGTTTAGTTTCATGGTTGAAAGTTATTATGTTTAGTCTGCAAATATAGTAATAAAACTTTAATTTTTAATGGTTTTCTTATAAAAACGTGGGTTCGATATAAGAATTATGTCGGTATATTGTTTATATAATATGCTTAAAGAAAGAACTGTTTATGATTTAACATGCTTGTCATCAAGAAAAGAAATGAAGTGCCTTCGTCCTCAAATTCGTACACCGAACTTATGCTATTTTATGGCAAAAAGAAGGCAATAAAAACGTAAACATTTTTCGCAAGCATCGCTATTGTATAACTATCTATCCGTCAGTGTATTACAAAACCTATTGTTTTGCATTGCGAAAGCGGCTGTTTTGCACGGTAAAACCGTAGGTTTTGCGTTGTAAAACCTACGGTTTCGCAATGTCAAACCGCAATTATCATTTTTTAAGAGAATAATCTTTACAAGATTGAACCGAAAAGCTTGCACTGTTTCATTAGCGGACTTGCTTAAAAACGCCTGCGAGATGACCTGTTTAACTTGCTTTATTTGCCGAACTCACATTATAAAAATAAAGTGTTGTCCGTTCATTATTCCAAACCGTTCGCATATTTAATGAAAGTTCAACGATTATAAGTCGTGATGGGAAACTGCGATACAACCTTCTTGAAATACGCTTAATACTTGAACGACGAGCCTCCCAAAAACTCTCGGAGCAACGATGTGGGCGGCAAACTGCGGAAAGGCAGCGATGCAAAATAGCTTAAGAATTTGCGCAAACGATAGGCTTCGGCATATTCATCGCACTTTTCCGGCACTTGTTCCAATACGGCTTCAGCCTGCGCTTTCAGCACTGCAACCTCGTAGAGCATAGCTGTGTTGAACATGGCATCGGCATTTTCCTGATATGGGAATATCCATTTCTTTTCGCCGGCGCGCACACTTGGCCAGCGACGTATGGTTTCTTGCGCCGAACAACCGCGATACTTGTAGTCGCGAACAATGCGGCGAATAAGTCGATTGTCGGTTGTTGGAATGTAATTATGGTCGTCTAACAGAATGGTTGTCAGTGCAGAAGCGTAGATGCGGAACTTCTTTTCGTCGGCAATATCCTTCGTCAGCATCGGATTCAGTGCGTGTATGCCTTCCACTATCAGCACGTTGTTGGGCTTTAAACGCAACTTTTTGCCTTTCATCTCGCTTTTACCGGTTTGGAAATTATAGCTTGGCAGCTGCACTTCTTCGCCTTGAAACAAGGCTGTAAATTGCTCGTTGATGAGCGGAATATTCAGCGCATACAGATTTTCGTAGTCGTATTCGCCCGTTTCGTCCTTCGGAGTGTCTGTGCGATTTACGAAATAATCGTCCAAGGAAATCTGTACCGGCTTTATTCCGCACGTCAGCAACTGCACCGAAAGGCGTTTACAGAAGGTAGTTTTCCCACTCGATGAGGGTCCGGCTATCAGCACAACCCGCACACCTTCTTTATTTGCAATGGTTTCTGCCATTTGCGAAATCTTCTTTTCCTGCAATGCTTCGCTCACGTTTATAAGGTCGTTGGAATATCCTTGCTTCACGGCTTCGTTGAAATCGCCCACCGTCCGCACACCCAAAATGTCTTGCCAACGATGGTGAACCCTGAATACTTCAAACATTTTGTCTTGGTTTATAAAGTCGTCTAACTTAGCAGGGTTCTCCGCCGAGGGCACGCGGAGCAGCAGTCCGTCGAAGAATTTCTCAACTCCGAAGAGCTTAATCTGCGATGTGTTCGTAAGCATCGAACCGTAGTAGTAGTCCACGTAGTCGTCCAACTTGTAATAAGTGGTATAGAGCGAGCCCATACTCTCAAGGAGTTTCACCTTCGCTTCGTCGCCCAACTCGCGGAACATATTGATAGCTTGCTCGGTTGTAGTGTCGTAGTGTCGTATGGGCAAGGCTCTGTCTATGATGCTTTGCATTTGCCGACGTATCCTTGTTACATCGTCTTCGGTAACGGTGTGCCCTATACTGATGTTGCAGTAGTAGCCATTCGACACAGGAGTATCTATCACAACTTTGCTCTTTGGATAAAGGTCGTGTACGGCTTTGCACAGCACCATAAACAGCGAGCGGGTGTAAGTACGTAAGCCCGACGCTGCATGAAGGTCGAGAAACTCAACGTCTTTATTTTGAAAGACCTGATAATTCATTCCTGTCGCCTTGTTGTTCACCTTTGCGCTCACCGGTCCGAAGTCCATTTTCAAATTAAATGCACCATAAACTTCATAAAGTGTGCTGCCGATTGGGACTTCTAAAGTTTTTTTATTATTTTTGCAACGGATTTGTAATACTTGTTTCATCTTGTATGAACGTTTAACGATTTTATTCAGGGTATAAAGTTAGCAAGTTCTCATTAAAGAGCAAAAAAAATGCATTACAAAACAATTAATTTATGACAACAGGTGTTTATTTAGCCATTCTTTTCAAGATTATAGGCTCATTGGCATTGCTTATCTATGGTATGAAGGTAATGAGCGAAGCATTGCAAAAGATGGCAGGCTCACAATTGCGCCACATTTTGGGCGCAATGACAACCAACAGATTGACAGGTATGCTTACAGGAACGTTCATTACCTGTGCCGTTCAATCGTCTTCAGCAACAACGGTAATGACCGTTTCGTTCGTAAATGCAGGACTGCTGACACTTGCTCAAGCCATTTCGGTGATTATGGGTGCCAATATTGGAACCACACTCACAGCTTGGATTATGTCGTTAGGCTATTCGGTAGACCTTACGAGTTTTGTTTTCCCTGCCTTCCTTATAGGTATTGTGCTGATTTACTCGCGAAAAATGCGCTATATAGGCGACTTCCTGTTCGGTCTTTCTTTTATGTTCTTCAGCCTTGTGCTGCTGAGCGATGCCGGAAAAGCACTTCATCTGGACACAACACCTGAGGTAATAGAGTTCTTTAAGTCGTTCGACGTAAACAGTTACTTCACTATTCTGATATTTCTTGCTATTGGATCCATCATCACAATGATTGTCCAATCGTCCGCTGCCGTCATGGCCATCACCATTTTACTGTGTTCTACGGGCGTATTGCCTATCTATCTCGCATTGCCTTGGTAATGGGAGAAAACATTGGTACAACCATTACAGCCAATTTGGCTGCTTTGGCTGCCAACACACAGGCGCGAAGAGCCGCCTTGGCGCACCTTATGTTCAATGTCATCGGTGTGATTTGGGTGCTTGCAGTATTCTATCCATTCGTAAATATGGTATGCGGATTTGTTGATTACGACCCCTCTACAAACGCAGCTTCTGCTGATATTAAGCTAAAACTGCCTATTGTTTTGGCTGCCTTCCATACTTCGTTCAATATTGCCAACACTTTCTTGTTGATTTGGTTCATTCCTCAACTCGAAAAATTGGTTTGCCTGCTTATCAAACCACGCAAGAGCGAAACCGAAGAAGATTTCCGTCTGCGTTTCATTCAGGCAGGCATCATGAAGACGCCCGAACTTTCTGTGCTCGAAGCAAGCAAGGAAATACATTCGTTTGCCGAGCGTATGCAACGTATGTTCGGTATGGTAAGAGAACTGTTGAATACCACCGAAGAGTCGAATTTTGTGAAACTGTACACACGGATAGAGAAATATGAAGGCATTTCGGACAACATGGAGATAGAAATTGCTAAGTATTTGGACCAAGTAAGCAATGCCCATCTCAGCGATGAGACAAAAGAAAAGGTGCGCTCTATGCTACGAGAAATATCCGAACTCGAAAGTATCGGCGACTCATGCTACAACATCGCACGCACTATAAATCGTCGTATATCGGCAAAGGAAGACTTCACCGAAAAGCAATACAGCCGTATAGAGCAGATGTTTGAACTTACCGACGATGCTCTGACACAGATGAACAGCTTGCTGGTAGGCCACAAGCACGACAACGACGTGCACCATTCGTTCAACATTGAAAACGAAATAAACAACTACCGCGACCAGCTACGCACGCAGAACATTCAAGACGTGAACGAACATAACTACACTTACGCCATCGGAACAATGTATATGGACATTATACAAGAGTGCGAAAAGCTTGGCGACTATGTTGTAAACGTTGTTGAAGCCCGTATGGGAGTAAAGCAAAACAGTTGATTGCAAAACGTTTTATCTTGAAATCTAAAGAGTTTTTATTAGCTTTGCCAATATGGAACAAGAAAGTTTTGCGCAACAATTTAGTCCGGTAGACTATACAATGAACGTAAGGGGGCAGCTCTTCGACCTCTCGAAGCCTTGTGTAATGGGCATCTTGAACGTTACCCCCGACTCGTTTTATGCCGACAGCCGCATGCAAACAGAGGCAGAAATATACAATCGTGCCAACCGGATTGTAGCCGAAGGAGCAAAGATTATCGACGTCGGCGCATGCTCTACACGTCCCGGCGGAGAGTTTGTAGACGAGGCGGAAGAAATGCGCCGCCTCGCCATGGCGTTGCCCATCATTCGCCAAGCACAGCCCGACGCCATTGTTTCCATTGATACTTTCCGCGCATCAATCGCCCGACGCATGGTCGAGGAGTTCAATGCAGATATTATAAACGATGTGGAAGAAGGTGCCGACCCCGACATGTTTCGCACCGTTGCCGAGTTGGGCACACCTTATATATTAATGTCGAAAGCTGCCAATATGCACGATATGCTTATCAACCTGTCGCGCGAAGTGCAGGAATTGCGTGCCCTTGGGCAGAAAGACATCATCTTAGACCCCGGTTTCGGCTTCGGCAAAGACCCCATAGATGGCAACTATGCACTGATGAGAGTAATGGAACAGCTGCACGCTTTGGAACTTCCCATACTTGTTGGCATCAGTCGCAAGCGCATGATTCACCGGCTATTGGGCATCACGGCACAGGAAAGTCTGAACGGAACGACAGCCCTGAACATGATTTCCCTGATGAAAGGTGCAAGCATTTTGCGTGTCCACGATGTGAAAGAAGCCGTAGAAACCGTACGTATTTATGAACGTTTTCGTTCAGCCAAATGAGCAATGCCAAATTTATTTGAGCATTGCCATGGCGAGAAAACGCACTTTTAGAGGAACGAGAAAAGAACGTTTGCAAGCCGCCAAATGAGCAATGCCAAATTTATTTGTGCATTGCCATGGCGAGAAAACGCACTTTTCGAGGAACGAGAAAAGAACGTTTGGCGGCTGCAAGAAAGGTAGAATAGACTGTTCGTTGCACAAAAGAAATAGCAGAAAGGAAGAAATATGTTTTTTGAATTTGGCTTAAAAGACATCATCGATATAGTGTTGGTAGCACTCATGCTCTACTACCTCTATCGTATTATGAAAGAATCGCGTTCGCTCAACGTGTTCGCAGGTATTATGGTGTTCGTTGTTATCTGGCTTATCGTCAGTCAGGTATTGGAAATGCGACTCTTGGGAAGCATTATGGACAAGTTGGTCTCTGTGGGAGTAATCGGTCTTATCGTGCTCTTCCAAAAAGAAATACGCTACTTCCTCTATAACCTTGGTGCGCACCAGAAAGCAAAGAACATACTGAAACTGTTCCGAAGCGACAAGAACAAGAAGGGCGTAGACCGCAAGTCCATTCTCCCAATCGTTATGGCGTGCATGAATATGGGCAAGGGAAAAGTGGGCGCACTCATCGTTATAGAACGCAATGTTATCTTGCAGGACATCGTAGAAACAGGCGACTACATCGATGCACGCATCAACCAACGACTCATAGAAAACATTTTCTTCAAGAACTCGCCCCTCCACGATGGCGCAATGATTATATCGAAAAAACGCATAAAGGCTGCCGGCTGCATTCTTCCCGTAAGCCACAGCCAAGACATTCCGAAAGATTTCGGACTCCGCCACCGTGCTGCATTGGGCATCTCGCAATCTTCCGACGCCCTTGCCATCGTTGTTTCAGAAGAAACGGGCAAGATTTCGGTAGCCATTCGTGGCGAATTTCAAGTGCGCTTGTCTGCCGAACAGCTTGAAAGCATCTTGGCAAAGGAACTCGCAGACCTATAAAGGAACAATGAAAACTTGGTGCAAAGAAGCCCATCGTTTCATCTTTCCGAACAGAAAAGAACTTGTTCCTCCGCTACTCCGTTCCACTTGCATACCACATTTTAAAGGCGAAATACAGGCGATAAAAGTGTAAATATTTTTCAGAAATATATCTATTGCTTAATCATCTTACTGTCAGCGCATTACAAAACCTATTGTGTTGCGTTCCAAAACCGTAGGTTTTGCACGGTAAAAGCGTAGGTTTTACATTGCAAAACCTACGGTTTCGCAATGCCAAACCGAAATTATCGTTTTTTAAGAGAATTATCTTTACAAGTTTAAAGCTGTTTTACGGCATTTGCCTTGAGCAGGAGAAAGAAAATTATCTGCCCCGATAACTTCTACCGAACCGCTATAAAAGCAAGAGAAAGAATATACGATAAACCTACTTTACGCACATCATGGTATGGCATAAAGTAGGTTTATGTTTTTAAAGAATGCACTTCGCACTATTTGATATTAACTATAATCTTTCTTTTTCTTTATTTCCTGCTCCCTTTCCCTTGTACTTCGACTTGGTGGCATTGAAGCTATAGCTTACTGTACACTCTATGGCACGGGTGTTTGACAGCTTCTCCATGTCGAATTCCCTTACACCACTATAAAAGGTAAATTGATTTTTTCGAGCCGTATTGAAAATATCATTGACTGCAAACTTCATCTTCCAGTGTTGCCCCCATTGCTTGGTTGCACCGGCATTGATTTGCCACGTTTGCCCCACATCTATGTTTTCACCATTACCTTTACCTCTCCAGCTCAAATCAACATTTAGCATACAGGTAGAAGACAGTACGAGAAGGTTGTTGAACCGGATAATACCCATTGCCTTGTTGAACCGCTTTGCTTCACCTTTGTAGATTTCCTTATAGAAAGGTGCTACAACACCGACCATCAAGGCAGGGTAGTAACGTTTGAATTGAGGGGCGAGTTGCACCATTAGTTGCAATTCATCTAAGTTATAAGCAGAGTTCATTTTCTTAGATAAAGTCGCATTATCTTTGCCATAATCTATAGCCGACGTTATTATTTTGTCTGTTGTGTGCATATAGCTTACCATCATCATTGCCCAGCTGTAACGGGCATTGAGCGAAACATTGTCGATGTACGATGGGCGTAGCAACGGATTTCCACTTTCGTAGAGGTAGCGGTTTACGTACGAGATAGTACCACTCAATTGAGAATACAGCGGACGGTTGTACTTCTTGGCATAGCTGAGTTGCAGCATACTTTCGCCTATCGGCATTACCAACATCGCCGTTGGAAAGAATTTGTTGTAGATGCGGGACTGATCTGCAACTCTTTGTCCGTTCTGATAGTAGTTGCTGTTTATATGCTCGTAACGGGTGCCCAGTTGTACGATTATCTTTCCCAATCGTTGTAGCAACTCTACATATACCGCCGTGTTGTTCTCTTTTATCAGGGGAACGTTGCTTGCCAGAATATGTTCTACATTGAAAAAATGCTCGTCGCGCCGACTGTTAGAATACTCTGTTCCGAAACGAAGCTGTCCTTTCCATAGCGGTCTTGACAGATGTAACTCGCCTGCAAACATGCGCGAATTGTTGTCATCAATCAATGTAAGGGTCTTATTGGCGGTGTTGCGATTTACTTCCTCCACATAGTCTCTTGTGTTTCCTTTCTTCCACAACACATCAAAGGTCGCATCCAGCAACCATTTGCCTATTGCATTGGTATAATATCCATCGATGTTATGTGTTGTTGCGCGGTTTTCGGCATCACTGGAAACATTACTTTCATCTTCCAATGCGTTGTCTATCCACGATTTTGTCTGAGCCATTCCCCAGACCTTGAGCGGCGTGTGTGTTACTTTATAGTACAAACCCAATGAATGAGAAGGAGAGAACATATAGTTGAAACCTATTCGACCATCATACATTTGCGAACGCTCCTTCGACTGTATGTCGATATTTTGCATGTATAGGGAGGAAAGCCATATATTTTGCAGGTTGGTACTTGCCCCTTTCATCTTGCTTCTTGAATATTCCAAATCGGCAAATATATCAAGTTTGTTGATGCGATAGTTCATATTGACAATCTCAGAACCATAAAGATAGTCGCGATAACCCAGTTTGGTGGTGGTGTCAAATGCGAACCCTTCGCCCTGTTCCCTTTCGGCTGTAATGCGTATTACCGCCTTTACGGTGGCATCGTAGCGTGCGCCGGGATTTGTTACAACTTCCACTTTCTTTATTTTATTCGACTTAAGTTGTTCCAGCAAATTGTCATTGTTTACTTTCCGACCATTGATATAGATTACCGGTGCACCTTTTCCAAATACCTCGATACCACCTTGATTGCTGATTACACCCGGTAAACGAGTAATGACATCTTTCGCATTGCCCAATCGTTCAAATAGCGTTCCTTTCACCATTGTAACCAGTGCATCTCCTTCTATGCGCGTTATGGGCTTATCCGACTTAACAACTATTTCTTCCATATTTACGGCATTGGCTGTCAAGCAAATATCAAGAGGTTCATTTGTTCTTGCGTTTATTATTTCAGTATTGTATCCAATACACGATACCTTCAGCAATCCTTTTGATGCATTATCAATTTTAAACTCACCCTTTTCGCTTGTTACTACACCTGTAACAAACGAAGAATCAGCGTCATTGAGTAAAACTACATTTGCAAAAGAAATAGCTTTCCGATTACTATCGACTACTTTGCCATAATAACTCTCCTGTGCGTATGTTGAAAAACATATACAACTAAGAAGAACGGTGATGAATAAACTTCTTTTTATCATATTTTTTGTTTTGGTATTACATTGCCACAGAGTTAAGAAGTTTGCTAATTCTTGGTTATATATGGACGTTATTTTTAGCTGCTTCTTACTTTGTACTGCAAAGATAAGGCTTTTATTTTATAATATCAAGTAAAAAACAGCTTTTTCTTCTGCTTTATTTACAGTTCTCAAAACAACGCTGCTGTGTTGCAGATGAGCCAAAATGGAGAAGTCGTTGATATTTAAATCTATATTAAAAACATTAGGTTGCAGTGCCGTAAAAACAAATACAGGATTATGCAAATACCTCGAAAGAAAACCGATAAAAGTGTAAATATTTTTCCAAAGCATATCTCTCGTTCAACTAACTCGCTGTCAGCGCATTACAAAACCTATTGTTTTGCATTCCAAAACCGTAGGTTTTGCACGGTAAAAGCGTAGGTTTTGCGATGCAAAACCTACGGTTTCGCAACGCCAAACCGAAATTATCGTTTTTTAAGAGAATTATCTTTACAAGATTAAAGCTGTTTTACGGCATTTGCCTTGAGCAGGAAAAAGGAAATCATCTGCCTTCGGTAAATATCCATTATTCCATAGCCGGCAGTGCCAAGAACGGATTTTTGCGACGTGCGGTAATATGCAGAATGACCGATAGAATAAACTTTCGTTTTTGACTACTAATAATTTTTAACCTCCTTTGCTTTGGAATATCGGAAATAAGGACTATCTTTGCAACGTTCTAATAAAGTAGTTAAAAAAGCGGTAATGGAATTCTGACATCGGGATTATGTTGGGATTCTGTCTTTTTTATATTTATTTTGAAAAGCGTATAAACAAAAAATATAGATTATGTCTTACATGTCACAAGATGGCTACGACAAGCTCGTGGCTGAACTGCAACGTTTAGAAGCAGTGGAACGTCCGAAAGCATCGGCAGCAATAGCAGAAGCAGCCGACAAGGGCGATTTAAGCGAAAATTCGGAATACGACGCAGCAAAAGAAGCACAAGCACATCTCGAAGCGAAAATAACCGAGATGAAGATGACCATCGCGCAAGCAAAAATTGTGGATACATCGCGTTTGAGCAACGAAGCTGTGCAGATTATGTCTACCGTTCAAATGACTAATTTGGGCAATAACACTAAAATGGAGTACACGATTGTCAGCGAATCGGAAGCAAACCTGAAGCAAGGAAAGATTTCTATCAAAACTCCTATTGCACAAGGACTGCTCAACAAGAAGGTGGGCGATGAGGTGGAGATAGAAATACCACGCGGTAAAATAAGGTTGAGGATAGATAATATTTCTATCAATCTTTAAGGTGTAAAACAAAGAAATAAGGCTATGACGATATTTTCAAAGATTGCAGCCGGAGAAATACCAAGCTATAAATGTGCAGAGAACGATAAGTTTTATGCTTTTCTCGACATCAACCCTATCGGAAAAGCGCACACATTGGTAATTCCTCGTAAAGAGGTAGACTACATTTTTGATATGGAAGACGACGACTTGGCAGCGTTCCAGCTCTTTGCAAAAAAGGTTGCCCGTGCCATAAAGATTGCCTTTCCTTGCAAGAAAGTAGCACAAATAGTGTTGGGACTCGAAGTAGACCACGCACATATCCACCTGTTGCCCATCAACAAAGAAAGCGATGTAGACTTCCATAAGCACATCGAACTGACAGCAGAAGAGCAAACGGAGATTGCAGCACGCATTTTCGACGCTTTCCAAAAATTAGGTTAAATAGTTTGTTTGCTTTGTGCTGTCAATGCAGCGGCATACTATAAAAGATGCGCAAGACCAAGTTTTCGGCTTGTTTCGCAAACTAATAGGGTGTTAGTTTTGCGAGGGAACAAAACGAAAACTTGGTCTTGCGTTTGTTATAACCTGCTTTGTGGGTTTTTATAACGGTTCATTTAGAACGTACAAGCCTTTAAATAAACTCTTCACCCTTCTTTAGTTGCGCCTCGTTTACATACTTTCTAATGAAAGCCGAAGAGTTTTCTTTCTTGCAAATAAGCAGCAAATTGCCTTTTTCGGCAACGATAAAGCCATCGAGTCCGTTTAGAATGGCAAACTTGTCGTTGGGCAATTTGACGATGTTGTTGCTTGAACCATCGAACAATACTTCGCCACCGGCAACCACATTATCGTCCTCTCCACGACTTTTCGAGTCATACATACCGCACCATGTGCCAAGGTCTACCCAACCGAAATCGCATTTCAGAACGTGTACATCGGGCGACTTTTCAAGCACGCCATAGTCTATCGACATATTAGGGAAAGCAGGGAAGAAGTGCTGAGCAAACTCTTCTTCGTCTTCCGTATCAAATTCTTGTGGTGTAGCATCGAAATCTATTTGCGCAACCGAAAGGCTTTGTTGCAGGCTTTCTTTCAGGAACTTCACATTACCTAAGTACATACCCGTGTTCCACAACCATTCGTTGCTGTCTACAAACATTCGGGCAAACTCTTCATCGGGCTTTTCGGTGAATGCCTTCACCTTATATATATCGCCCATTGTGCTTGCGCTGCCTTTCTGTATGTAGCCGTATGCGGTCTCGGCACGTGTGGGCTGGACACCCAAAGCCAGCAAACAGTCGTGTGTGGCAGTGAAGTTTAATCCTTCCTGAATATTGCTTTTGAATATTTCGGGCTTCATAATACTTTGGTCGGAAGGCGAAATAATAACATTTGCATGGCTGTTTATCTTTGAAATACGGCGGGCAGCCCATGCTACACTTGGTGCGGTATTCCGATAAACAGGCTCGGAAATAATATTGTTTTCAGCTATTTCGGGGAGCTGTTCGCGCACAATGTCGTAGTACAGTTGGCTTGTTACAATAAAAATATTATCCTTTGGAACAATATCAAGAAAGCGGTCGAAAGTCTGTTGCAGCTGTGTTCGCCCCTCGCTGAAGAAGTCAATAAACTGCTTAGGATATTTTTCCCTACTCACCGGCCACAATCTTTTACCTTTTCCGCCAGCCAAAATGACACAGTAACTATTATTATCCGTAATTTCCATAGATGTATAGATTTTCTATTTACATAGTCAAAGGTATTCAAATAATTCTTATTTCACAAATGTTTTAAGAAAGAAATTAATATTTTTCATACTTTTATATTTCCGCACAGAGTAAGTATAACAAAAGAAAAAAGCCGCACTGAAGACGTTGTGGCTTCAGTGCGGCTTTTCCTTTCAGTGTCTTTCCTTTTATTTTAACGTGAGTTCGGCATAAGAATTATGCGAGTATCTTTAGTTATCAAGATGCTTAAACTGTGATTTAATACGCCTACAACTTTAAAAAAGCGAAGCTTCTTCCTCCAATTATTACACCGAACTCACCCTATTCCATGAACGAAAAGAAGGCTATAAAAGTGTAAATATTTTTCACAAGCATAGCTATTACATAACACTCTATACATCAGCGCATTACAAAACCTATTGTTTTGCGTTCCAAAACCGTAGGTTTTGCACGGTAAAAGCGGCTGTTTTGCGTTGCAAAACCTACGCTTTCGCAATGTCAAAACGCATTTATCACTTTTTAAGGGAATTATTTTTACAGAATGAAACGGAATAACGCTCTTGCTTTCATTAGCGGTCTTGCTAAAAAGTAGCTGCGAGATTGCCTGCTTAATCTGCTTTCTTATGCCGAACTAACGTTAATGGGAGAAAACTATTCAAGACAATATTGCCTTTGGATAGAGCTATTTTTGCTCTATGCAACAAATATATCAAGAAAAAAATATCGAATAGTTTGTAACTTTCATTTTTTAGCATTACCTTTGCAAACGGTTTGCCGCAATGGTGGAATTGGTAGACACGAGGGACTTAAAATCCCTTGGCCAGTAATGGCTGTGCGGGTTCAAGTCCCGCTCGCGGCACTTTTAAAGGTAGGCGTTGGTGCGCTTACAAAAATGAAAAGCATAGACGAGCATGTTGCTCCCGATTAGCTTTTTGCTTTTATACATTCAATTAAACATTGTCCAAATGAAACGAATAGTCTATTTTTTCTTACTATCTTTGCTATTGGTTTCTTGCGGCGGACGCAGCGGATACTTTAAAATCGACGGCAGATTGCTACACGTCAATCAAGGACAGCTATTTGTTTATAGTCCTGATGGGGTGATTGACGGGCTCGATACCATACAAATAAAAGGTGGACGCTTCGCTTACGAAATACCTTGCCAATTCAATGGCACGCTTGTAATTGTATTCCCGAACTATTCCACACACGCTATTTTTGCCGAACCGGGCGAAGCTGTGGAAATAAAAGCCGATGCTTCACACCTGAAAGAAATGGAAGTGAAGGGCACAGACGATAACGAACTGATGGGAAAATTCCGCAAACAAATTGCATCGACATCGCCTCCGGAGGTTGTAAAATACGCCGTCCGATTCGTGGAAGCCCACCCCGAATCTCCCGTCAGTGTGTATTTGACAGAACGTTACATTATTAATAATAAGGGAACAGACTATAAACAGACAGCCGAACTTATAAAACTAATGGAGAAAGAGCAACCAAAGAATGGCTCTTTGGCACGTTTGAAACAGCATTTACAGAACTTACAGAATGGAAATGTTGGGCAATTGCTACCAAAATTCACGGCAAAAGACTTGAATGGAAATATTATTGCCGGTTCAAAGCTGAAAGGCAAGAACGTTATTATTTGCACATGGGCATCGTGGAGCGAAGATAGTAAAGACATTCTCTCAACGCTTAACAACATGGCGAAAAAAGGTTTAGCCACTGTAATAGGCATTTGCGTAGACCCATCGGCAAAAGATGCAAGACAATATATCAAGGAAAACGACATAATAGTTCCCAATATCTGCGACGGAGAGATGTTGGAGAGCAAACTAATAAAAACACTTGGGCTGACATCGGTACCCGACAACATCATTCTAAACAACGGAAAGATAACCGAACGCAGGGTAGATGCCAACACGCTCAAGGAAGAATGATAAAGTTAGACGTATAAATGCTTGTAAAAACTTATTGTGCTGCTGTAAACGGTATGGAAGTTACAACGGTTACAGTGGAAGTTAGCATAACGAGGGGAGTGATGTTTCACCTCACAGGATTGGCTGACGTGGCTGTAAAAGAAAGCCACGACCGCATTGCTGCAGCACTGTTGAACAATGGCTATCAGTTTCCGGTAGCCGATATAACGGCTAATCTTGCCCCTGCCGATTTGCGCAAGGAAGGTTCAAGTTTCGACCTGCCACTCGCCATTGCTATTCTTGGCGCAACCGAAAAGATTGTTTCCGACCACCTTAGCGAATATATGCTTGTGGGAGAATTAAGCCTCGACGGAACTTTGCAACCCATTAAAGGTGCATTGCCCATAGCTATTAAGGCACGAGCGGAAAAGTTTAAGGGGTTAATTGTGCCGAAAGCGAACGAGCACGAAGCTGCCGTGGTAGACACACTCGAAGTCTACGGCATGAACGACATAGGCGAAGTCATCAGTTTCCTTAACGATGCCTATACACAAGAGCCGTGTAAGGTAGACACACGCAAAGAATTCTACGAGAACCAATATATCAGCGATTTGGATTTTGCCGACGTTCGCGGGCAAGAAAATGTAAAACGAGCATTAGAAGTAGCCGCCGCCGGTTCGCATAATGTCATTATGATAGGTCCTCCGGGTAGCGGAAAGAGTATGATGGCGAAACGACTGCCTTCCATACTGCCGCCGCTGGCACTTACCGAGAGTTTGGAAACAACGCAAATCCACTCTATTGCCGGGAAGCTGAAGAAAGATACAGGCTCATAACGCAACGTCCGTTCCGCAGTCCCCACCATACCATCTCCGAAGTAGCCTTGGTAGGCGGTGGAGCAAACCCGATGCCGGGCGAAATAACCTTAGCGCACAACGGAGTTTTATTCTGCGACGAGCTGCCTGAGTTTAACAAACACACGCTCGAAGTGTTGCGCCAACCATTAGAAGACCGCATAATTACCATCTCAAGAGCCAAATATACCGTTACTTACCCTTGCAGTTTTATGTTCGTAGCGAGTATGAACCCTTGTCCTTGCGGCTATTATGGCGACATTACGCACCACTGTGTCTGCACGCCGGGGCAGATACAGCGTTACCTTTCAAAGATTTCGGGCCCGCTACTCGACCGTATCGACATACAATGCGAAATATCTCCACTCCCATTTAAAGACCTTTCGAAAGCCGAGAAAGGCGAAGCGAGTGCCAATATTCGCGAACGTGTATTGAAAGCACGCAGCATTCAGACCGAAAGATTTAAGGATTATCCCAACATTCATTGCAATGCACAGATGTCGGAACGCATGATTCACGAGTTTGCCGAACCCGATGAGCAATCGCTCGATATACTTCGTAAAGCTATGGAAAGCCTCAAACTATCGGCACGTGCCTACAATCGTATTCTAAAAGTGGCACGTACCATAGCCGACCTTGACGCATCGCCCAAGGTACAAGCCCACCATATTGCCGAAGCTATTGGCTACAGAAGTCTCGACCGAGGCGATTGGGGCGAAAGATAATATAGATTTTATTTTGCTATTTTCTTAGTTTACAGTACCTTTGCACTTGAAATATCAATAAAATACGTAAGAAACAAATCACATTAAACTACTAAAAATAGTTTAAAAAGTTAGAATATGGAATGGATAAACGGACTTTTCAGCATTTACTCGGCACTTCAAGGAGTAATTATTGTTTCGCTTGTATGTGCTATCGGACTTGCTTTAGGTAAGATAAAGTTCGGCGGAGTGTCTTTAGGCGTTGCTTTCGTGTTCTTCGTAGGCATTGCCGTAGGAAACTTCGGACTCAGTATGGACACACAAATGATGAAATACTGCGAGACCTTTGGGCTTGTATTATTCGTCTACACGTTAGGATTGCACGTCGGTCCTAACTTTTTTAGTTCCCTACTCCACGAGGGCAAGGCGTTAAATATGTGGTCTTTGGCCGTTATTCTGCTTGGAACGGTAATGGCTGTCGGACTAACATACGCCCTTAAGATACCAATGAGCGATATGGTAGGCATTCTCAGCGGTGCAACAACCAACACACCGGCCCTCGGTGCTGCACAACAGGCGTTAGAGCACATTGGCGTGAGCGGCGGCCGTGCAGCTCTTGCAACGGCTGTAACCTATCCGCTCGGTGTTGTAGGTGTTATCTTCGCAATGATTGTTTTGCGAAAGCTCTTCGTAAAGCCCGAAGATTTAGAACTGAAAAGCACCGACGAGGAGAACCATACCTATGTCGGACAATACGTTGTCGTAAATCCTGCCATCATTGGCAAAACTATTGCAGAAGTATCGCAAGGTTCTCACACTAAGTTTATTATCTCCCGCATTTGGCGCGACGAAGAAGTAATACTTCCAAAAGGCACTACGGTATTGGAAAACCACGACAATTTGCTCGTCATTGCCAATAAAGACGATGTAACGAGTATAGAAATATTGTTCGGTCAAGCCGTTCGACGCGACTGGAACAAGGACCAAATAGACTGGAACAAAATCGATTCGAATGTTGAAAGTCGCATTATCGTGCTCACAAAAGGCGAGCTGAACGGCAAACGACTTGGGCAACTCCAACTCAGAGATACATGCGGAGTAAACGTGAGCCGCGTGTTGCGTGGCGACATCAAGCTGCTTGCCACCGAAGACCTGCGTTTGCGATATGGCGACCACCTGACTATTGTCGGAACTCCTAAAGCCGTAGACCACGCCGAACACTTCCTTGGCAATTCCATAAAAACCCTGAACGAGCCCAACCTCGGCAATATCTTCCTCGGAATGATACTTGGACTTGCCCTCGGAACCATTCCAATCAATTTGCCCGGTATGGATTCTCCTATCCGTTTAGGCATCGCAGGCGGCCCCATCATTATGGGAATCTTGGTCGGAACATTTGCCCCACGCTTTCATATGGTATCTTACACCACCCGAAGCGCATCGCTTATGTTGCGCAAATTAGGGCTTTCGCTCTATTTGGCGTGTATCGGATTAGATGCCGGCAAAGACTTCTTAGACACCGTAATCCGTCCCGAAGGCTTAATGTGGGTGGGCTTGGGCTTCCTGCTCACCGTGTTGCCCATCATCATTATTGCCATTATTGCTTTGCGAACGAAGAAATACGACTTTGGCACTATTTGCGGAATACTTTGCGGTGCAATGGCAAACCCAATGGCATTGGTTTATGCAAACGACACTACCAAGGGCGAAACATCTAACATCAGTTACGCCACGGTCTATCCGTTAGGAATGTTTATCCGAGTGATAATTGCCCAAGTGCTGGTAATGTTCTTTGTTTAGCCAAGGAACGACCCACTCTTTTCTTTCAGTGTTAGCACACCTTCGTCTGCAAGTATATATACACCTACGTTCAAGAGATGCCATAAAGGAACTGTAAAAGTTTAATGGGAAAAGCCTACTCTATGGACGGAAAGAAGACAATAAAAGTGTAAATATTCTTCACAAGCGTAGCGACAACATAATTTTCTATTTATCAATGCATTACAAAACCTATTGTTTTGCATTCCAAAAGCGTAGGTTTTACACGGTAAAAGCGGCTGTTTTGCGATGCAAAACAGCCGCTTTTGCAATGCCAAATCGAAATTATCATTTTTCAAGAAAACTATCTTTACAAAACAAGGACTATTTTCAGCTAAAATCACAGCTGCACCATAGGGGCGTAATCCATCACGTTCCTTATACCCTATCTGCTTTTTCCTCCGTGTCAGGGACGTAATGAAACGCACCTCTACATGCCATTACACAACATAAAAGCTATTTTGTTGCATCACTAAGATTAAACATCTTCACTAAAATAAACCTTGAACAACCACCTTATAATAAAAATAACTAAAAAGCACGGCTATTCCGTAATTTTGCAGTACTTTTGTAATTTAAAATAATTGGATAAGAAATGAATCTTACAAGCATATTAAATAAGGTGTACTTCCAGCCTCGTCGTCGCGAATTAGACCGCTATATTAACGAGGGAGAAGCTATCCAACACGAAATATTACAATACTTGGTAAAGCGCGGAAAAGATACGGAATACGGAAGAAACCATTTGTTTTCTACTATCAAGTCGTACGAAGACTTTGCGCAAAACATACCTGTAAACACCTACGAAGAACTGAAAGGCGACATCGACCGTATGCGACACGGCGAAAAAGACGTGTTGTGGCCCGGACAAGTGAAGTGGTATGCAAAGTCGTCGGGCACGACAAACGATAAGAGTAAGTTTATTCCCATCACGCACGAAGGCTTGCAGACCCTGCATTATCAAGGCGGTAAGGACGTTGTGGCTTACTACTTGAGCAACAATCCCGACAGCAGGCTGTTCAGCGGTAAGGGTCTTATACTCGGCGGAAGCCATTCGCCCAACTATAATCTGCCCAATTCGCTTGTCGGAGATTTAAGTGCAATCCTTATCGAGAACATCAATCCGTTGGCAAACCTTGTGCGTGTACCATCGAAAGAAGTGGCACTGCTGAGCGATTTTGAGGTAAAGCGCGACCGTATCGCCCATGATACACTCTCGCAGAACGTTACCAACATTTCGGGAGTGCCGTCGTGGATGCTCTCGGTGCTGGTACGGGTGATGGAACTGACGGGAAAGCAACACCTGCAAGAGGTCTGGCCCAACTTGGAAGTGTTCTTCCACGGTGGTATTGCGTTTACACCGTATCGCGAACAGTACGAACAGCTCATCACGAAGTCGGATATGAAGTACATGGAAACCTACAATGCGTCGGAAGGTTTCTTCGGTATTCAGGACGACCCGAACAATCAAAGCATGTCGTTGATGCTCGATTACGGTGTGTTCTACGAGTTCTTGCCGATGGACGAGTTTGAAAACGAAAAGCCAAACATCGTTCCGTTGGAAGGCGTAGAGGTGGGACGCAACTATGCAATGCTCATCAGTACAGCCTGCGGACTGTGGCGTTACGAAATCGGCGATACGGTTCGGTTCACTTCCATTCATCCTTACAAGTTCGTTATCACCGGTCGCACCAAGTATTTCATCAATGCTTTCGGCGAAGAACTTATTATGGACAATGCCGAAAAAGGCTTGGAAACAGCTTGTAAGGCTACCGGTGCACAGATTTCCGAATATACGGCAGCACCTATTTTCATGGACGCCAATGCCAAATGCCGCCACCAATGGCTCATCGAATTTACGAAAGCACCCGACGATATTCACGATTTTGAACGCATCTTAGACAGTAAATTGCAAGAAATAAACTCCGATTACGAAGCTAAACGCTTCCACGATATAACGTTGCAGCAGTTAGAAGTGGTGGTGGCAAGAAAGGATTTGTTCAACGATTGGCTGAAATCGAAAGGCAAACTTGGCGGACAACACAAGGTGCCACGACTGTCGAACAACCGTAAAAACATCGAAGAGATGTTGTCGATGAATAAAGAAAAGGAAGCATAAGGTAACTTCATAGAAACACATAGGACTGTATTCAAGCTGTAAAGCGATATTAAACGAATAATATTTTAAAGGGTTATGAACAAACAAAGCATAAAGAACATGGGTTGGAAAGCAGGAAGTGTAATGACTTTTTGCCTGCTTTTGCTTACTGTTTTCTCGTGTGCGAAGATGGGAGAACCTGATGGCGGTTGGTACGACGAGACGCCGCCGCGCATTCTCGGCACATCTCCTGCCGACGGTTCGAGCGATGTAAACAGCAAGAAAGTTACCATTCTTTTCGATGAATTCATAACGCTGAACAATCCAACCGAAAAGGTAGTAGTGTCGCCGCCGCAGTTGGAAACACCCGAAATAAAGGTAAGTGGCAGAAAAATCACCGTGGAACTGCAAGATAAACTGAAGGAAAATACTACCTACACAATTGATTTCTCGGACGCTATTGCCGACAACAACGAGGGGAACCCCATGGGCAACTACACCTATTCGTTCTCTACGGGCAATCGGATAGACACGATGGAGGTAGCAGGATATGTGCTTGAAGCGCAAAACTTAGAGCCTGTAAAAGGCATTTTGGTAGGACTTTACAGCAATCAGAGCGACACTGCCTTCCAACACGAACCGATGTTGCGTGTTGCAAGAACCGATGGCAGCGGGCGTTTCATTATAAGAGGTGTGGCGAAAGGCGACTATCGAATCTACGCATTGCAGGATATGGACGGCAATTACATGTTCAGTCAGCAAAGCGAAAAGTTGGCTTTCACACCCGAAATCATTATGCCTTCGTGGAAACCGGACGTGCGTCAGGATACAATTTGGAGCGATTCGCTGCATATTACCGACATTAAGCGTGTGCCCTATACGCATTTTCTACCCGACGATGTTGTGCTTACGGCTTTCACCGAAGTACAAACCAACCGGCATTTCTTGAAGTCGGAGCGCAAAGATGCCGACCATTTCACCCTGTTTTATAGTTATGGGCACGCCGAATTGCCCGAGATTAAAGGTTTGAACTTTAATGAAAAGAATGCTTTCATTACCGAACCGAGCCAGAACCAAGACACAATTACCTACTGGCTTCGCGACACGATGCTCGTCAATCAGGACACGCTGCGCATGCAACTTTCCTATATGGCAACCGATTCATTAGGTTCATTGGTGCAACAGACCGATACTTTGGAAGTATTGGCGAAGATTTCGCATGAGAAACGGTTGAAACAACACCAAGAGAACTACGATAAATGGAAAAAACAACAAAATAAGAACAAGGAAAAAGGCAAGCCCTATCAGACCGAATACCCTAAAACGCCGTTGGAAGTAAAGATAAAAGTCGCTTCGCAAATGGCTCCCGACGAAAACCCTACGTTTATTTTGCCGTCGCCGATAGCCGTCTGCGACACATCGAAGATACATCTTTACGAAAAAGTAGATACGGTTTGGCAAAATGCCAAGTATCAGTTTGGAAGCGTGCCGGGCGTTCCTCGGCAATACAAACTTGTGGGCGAATGGAACTTCGGCAGCGAATACAGCCTCGAACTCGACTCTGCCGCCTTTACAGACATATACGGCAAGGTGTCGGGAAAAACAAAACAGAGCATAAAAGTAAGCTCGCCTGAAGAATACAGCACCCTTATAGTGTCGCTGCAAGGTATGGACGGCAAAAACTGTCTGCTGCAATTGCTCAACGAATCGGACAAACCGATAAAGGAAGTAACGGCAAAAGGCAACGAAGCAACGTTCTATTACGTGAAGCCGGGCACGTTTTATCTGCGCTTAATCGTAGACGACAACGACAACGGGCATTGGGATACAGGACTTTACAGCAAGCAACAGCAACCAGAAGCTGTGTACTACTACACAAAAGAAATAGAATGTAAAGCCAAACGCGACGTCAGAATAACGTGGAATCCACGCCAAACACCGCTCTATCAGCAAAAACCTGCCAAGATAACCAAGCAAAAGGCAGAAGAAAAACAAAAGATAAGGAAGCGAAACTACGACCGTGCGAAGAAGTTGGGATTAGATTATAACCCACGAAACGGATTGGTAGAGAAGGCTAAAAAGAAAGTCAGAAACGACGTAACCAAAACTTCTTTGAAATAAAAGGTTATAGGAAAGAGGAAAAACGTAATTACAAAATAAAGATGTAATTACGTTTTTCTTATTTTATAATTGCGTTTCCACAAAGCCATAGTTACTTTTTTAAACTCGAACACTTCCAAACAACAAGTTGATGGCTTAGCAGAAAGAACCTCATAGCATTATTTTTCTTTTCAGCCACTTGGCAAAAACGGGGTCGGTCATTACCGTTTCCGCTCCTCGTTTCTCTATTAAATCGCGCTCCAACAGAGCTGTTTTCAGTCGGTTAATATTCGAATAGCTGCCCAATTTATACTCTTCGCGCACCTCGGAGAGTCCGAAATCCTTCGTAACTCCGGACGCTATGGCACGCAGGAAGTTCAATTGGTACTCCGAAAGCGGTTCTATCATTTGCATAAACAGAATGTCATTCGTTGCCAAAAGGTCGTTCATCGCCTGTTTTACATCTTCTTCGGTTACAGTTTCTCCCTCTTCTTTCTGTGTGAACACAAGCCAAGAAAGCTGCTGAACGTATGCCGAGTAGTTCTCCGTAAAGTTGCAAATGTCTTCTGCCAAGGCACGATTAATCGTTCTTTTGCCGTCTGCAAAGTGGCTGACAATATATTCCACCCAGTCGGCTGTTGCTATTTTATCCAATGAAATAATATCGCCAAACTGGAAGAAAGGCATACTGCGGTGCAGGAATATGGCACTCATAAGGTGGTGTTTGCTCCCAAAAAGACAATACGACACCTGCTTTTGGTGCTGCCATACAGTTCTCAAGCGGGCTTGTATCTGCTTGCTGTTCGCCATTTCTCCTATCTGTTGAAACTCGTCTATGCAGATAACGATGCGTTTTCCCTTCTTTATGGCAATCTTTTCAGCCATTCCCAACACTTCTTCCGGCGTATGCGTCTTGGGCGTAATGCCCAAAGAAATGGCAAAATCAGAGTTAGGTTCCGGGCTGAAAGAGATTTTAGGAGTAAGCCGATAAAGGAATTCCTTCGCCTCTTCAAGCCACAATTCGCGCTTAGAAGCAGTCAGTTTCAGCACCTCCGCAGCCAATTTGTTGTAGAAATCGTATTCGCTTTTACAACCAAATATGTCCAAATACACCGTAATAATATCTTCCTCGTCGAGCTTATTGCAGACATGCTTCACCAACGAGGTCTTTCCCAATCGTCTCGGCGACATCAATATGACATTGATACCACCTCTGAAATTATCCAATAGACGCTTTGTTTCCTGCTCTCTTCCGATGAAATTATAATCGGAAACTGCGACTCCGTAAACAAATCTCTTGCACATAATATGATGTTTTTAGTTCGTCTGACGCTTGCAAATATAGCAAAAAAAAAGCAATCACACAAGTTTGTGTGATACAAACTTGTGTGATACCAATTTGTATAGCCAACATTCAAAACGTAAATTTGATGTAAGAATAACGCTAATATGTTATTTGTAAGATACTTAAAGAAAGAATTGATGATGTTTCGATATGCTTATAATGAGAAAGAAGCGACGCATCTTCTGTAAATTCTTACACCAAACTCACACTATTCTATTAATAAAAAAGAGGCAATAAATATGTAAATATTTTTCGCGGAAATATCTATTGCTTAACTATCTAATCATCAGCACATTACAAAACCTATTGTTTTGCGTTCCAAAACCGTAGGTTTTGCACGGTAAAAGCGTAGGTTTTGCGATGCAAAACCTACGCTTTCGCAACGCCAAAGCGATTATATCACTTTTTTAACAGAATTATCTTTACAAAATTGATACACTTCAACAGCGATGTATGGCAAGAAATAAAAAGGAGCTTTACCGCTCCTTTTTCACCATTCCTCTCGTAAAATAGAACAACGGGAGATATACCAAAACTGCCGAAACAACACCTGCTACGGCGTCTACAAGATAGTGCGCTTGAATGTAAACCGTAGCGCAGCAAAGGAAAAAGTAGAACGGAGCAAGCACTGCAAGTAACTTATAATTGCGCGCATGCCATATCAAGAACATACAGATGGTGCTGATTCCGACGTGCGAACTTGGGAAAGCTGCCGTCGGACGCTCACCTGCTGCCTTCGCATCTTCTACTAATTGGTAGAAAAAACCATCGGTATAACCGGGACTTGGCAAACAGTCTTGATGCAGATTGAAGTAGTCGTGCACGTTAGGAAATACGCCTGCTACTATCTTTTCCATTCCTACTGCCTTATAATAAAATGTAGGACCTGCCACCGGAACGAAGATAAAGACCACATAATAGATAAAAAACGAAGCCAGCATGATGAAGGCTACACGCTCGAATTCCTTGTAACGCCATATAAAGAAGTAAAATACCGTCAGCGCAATCATCGGATAATAAGCTGCATAACCCATATCGAAAAGCTCGCTGAAAACAGCATCGGGCAGCTCTTTGGAGAACAACAATGCGGGCTGATAGCCAAAAATGTTTTGTTCCCACTGTGCAAAAACATGGTCGAGATTGGGCAAAAGCCTGTTAAATTCGTAAGTATCGGGATACCACCACGCAAGCAAGCCAAGCTGTGCAGCCACTCTTGCAAAGCGAGTGAAGCGACAAGGGAAGATGCGGTACACCAACACAGTGCAGCCGTTATGGCAACGATGCGCAATCGCCCATAAATCATGGCTTCGGGCGTTTCCATTTTCGTGTAAAAGAACAGAATAAGCACAAACGTGAACACCATATAAGCTGCTGCTGCCCACTCTATTGCCATCAATCCCTTTAGCGGTTTCTTCTCTATTCGGAAGAGGTCGAGTATGAATTTTACCATTTTTATTCTTAATATCAGTTATCCTTATTTTTAAATCCAACCATTCTCTTTGTACCAATCCATCGTTTCTTTCACGCCTCGCTCTAAGTCGTACTGCGGCTTATAGCCGAGTTCGTCGATGGTTGGCTGTATGTTGCAACGCCAGTTTCGTTGCTTCAGTATTTGATACTTATCGTTGTTCAGCGGCGAAAGTTTGCCTGTTATGCGTCCTAACATATCGCCGAAGAAAGTAACGATGCGCAAAAAGGCGATGGGTGCCTTTATTCTAATCCACCAAGGCTTGCCCAATTCAGCGTGAATAAGATTGCTGAAAGTGGTGCTTTGATACACTTTTCCATCGGTAAGGAAGTATGCACGCCCCGTTTTCCCTCTATCAAGCGCAAGGAAAACAGCTTGCACAAGGTCTTTTACATACACAAACGTAATGTCTTGACGCTGAAAACCCACCGAGAAATCGGTATGTCCCTTTATCGATTTTGCCATTAGGAAGTAGTCTTTCTCCCTCGGTCCGTACACACCGGTAGGACGAAGAATAACGTAAGGCAGCGTTTTTCCGTTGCAAGAAGCGTTTGCCAATACTTTCTCTGCCTGCAATTTACTATCGCCGTAAGCCGTATTGGGGTGTGGCGTATCGGTTTCAACAATGTCCTCATAGGGCAGTTGCTCGTGAATGGCACCGTAAACGCTAAGACTTGAAACGAAAACAAAACGCTCAAGCGGCATATTCAGCGATAAAAGCGCATTCGCAAAATTCCGTGTTCCTTGTGTGTTGATGCGGAAGAAATCTTCTCTCTTCACGCATTTCGTAGCCCCTGCCGCATGCACGACATAGTCGAAGCAGTGCGGTCGCAACTGTTCGGTAAGCCGTTCTTCCGACGAAAAGTCAAGCTCAATAAAATGAATGCGCTCGTCTTGCAAGTATTTGCGCGACGAAGTGGCACGCATTGCTGCCCACACTTCCATATCTCTGCGCAATGCTTCCTCGACGATGAACGAGCCGATAAAACCCGAAGCCCCTGTTATTAATATTCTTTTTTTCATTAAAATAATGTGAAACGCTTGCAAAGATACGAACTTTTTTGTTACTTTGTAAATATAATTAAAGCGCAATTGACAATGGGAAAGGAAAAAAAGAGTAAAAAACGATTGACTAAAGCAGAACTTGCTGAAAAGATAACCGTTTTTTTCCAAACGCAACCGGACAAGACTTTTGGTTTAAAGCAAATATTCAAAGCCTTAAAACTAACTACGCACCCCCTTAAAATGCTTGCCATTGATGTGATGGAAGAAATGGCATGGGACGACTATCTTGCGAAAGTCGGCGAGAATGCCTACATGCTTAACACCAAAGGACAGGTGCAAGAGGGTGTCTTTCTCAGGAAATCGAACGGCAAAAACTCTTTCCTTCCCGACGATGGCGGCACTCCTGTTTTCATTTCGGAGCGCAACTCCATGTCGGCACTTAATGGCGACAGGGTAAAAGTGCAGTTCTTTGCGCGCCGTCGTAACCATATTAAGGAAGCAATGGTTATCGAAATCTTGCAAAGAAAGAAGGAAACCTTCGTAGGAAGACTGCAAGTAGAACCCGAAATAGCTTTCCTTATAACGCAGGAAAACCTCTTTGTCCACGACATTCTTATCCCAAAGAAAGCATTGAATGGCGGAAAGACCGACGACAGAGCCGTCGTAAGAATTACGAAATGGCCCGATGCAAACCACAAAAACCTTGTGGGCGAAGTGGTGGACATACTCGGACAGGCTGGCAACAACGATGTGGAGATGAACACAATCCTTGCTCAATACGGATTGCCTTATAAGTATCCGAAGGCGGTAGAGGAAGCGGCAGAAAAGATTAGTGCTGAAATAACATCGCAAGACATTGCCGAACGCGAAGACTTTCGCAACATTTGGACTTGCACCATCGACCCTGAAGATGCAAAAGACTTCGACGATGCGCTGTCCATTCGTAAGTTAGAGAGCGGTCTATGGGAGGTTGGCGTTCACATAGCCGATGTTTCTCACTATGTAAAAGAGGGCGATATAATCGACAAGGAAGCACAGAAGCGTGCCACATCTATCTATCTTGTAGACCGCACCATACCGATGTTGCCCGAACGTCTTTGCAATTTCATCTGTTCGCTCCGCCCTAATGAAGAGAAATTAGCATACAGTGCCATCTTCCAATTAGACGATAATGCAGAAGTAAAACACTTCCATTTAGTACACACCATTATAAAAAGCGACCGCCGTTATGCTTACGAAGAAGTGCAACAGCTGTTGGAAAACAACGGTGTTGTAGACGGAACGGGCGAACCGGCACCCACTCCGGGCAAGGAAGGCTATAAGGGCGAATATGCCGAAAAACTTATTACGCTCGACGGTTTAGCAAAGAAACTGCGTGCAAAACGCATCGAAAAAGGTAGCGTGAAGTTCGATTCGGAAGAACTACACTTCGATATTGACGAACACGGAAAGCCCACTCGCTGCTATTTCAAGCGGTCGAAAGACGCCAATAAACTCATCGAAGAGTTTATGTTGCTTGCCAATAAATACGTGGCACAACATGTAGGAAAGGTAGCACGCGGCAAGAAAGCAAAGACATTCCCCTACCGTGTGCACGACAATCCCGACCCGCAGAAGTTCGAAAACCTACGCCAGTTTTCTGCAAAGTTCGGTTACAAGCTGAAATCGTCGGGTACTAAGGGTGCAACAGCGCGTGCGTTGAACGCCTTGATGGACGAAGTGGAGGGCAAGAGCGAACAGAAGGTAATTCAAATCGTTGCCTTACGCTCCATGATGAAAGCAAAATATACCACACACAACATAGGGCACTTCGGACTTGCATTCGACTATTATACCCACTTTACATCGCCCATACGTCGTTATCCCGATACAATGGTGCACCGTTTGCTCACTCGTTACGAGCAAGGGGGGCATTCTGCCAACCAAGACTACATTGAAGAGCTTTGCGAACACAGCTCGGATATGGAACAGGTGGCGCAGAATGCAGAACGCGATTCCATTAAATACAAGATGGTAGAGTTCATGGGCGACCACCTCGGCGAATGCTACGATGCCCACATCAGCGGCATTCAAAGCTATGGTATCTATGCCGAAATAGACGAAAACCACTGCGAAGGCATGATACCGATGCGCGATTTGGACGACGATTACTACGAATTCGACGAGAAAAACTATTGTCTTGTAGGGCGACGCCACCACCATAAGTACCGGTTGGGCGACCCTATACGCATTCAGGTAGCAAAGGCGAACTTGGAACGAAAGCAGCTCGACTTTACTTTGGCTGACGACAAAGAGGACAAGACGCCCTTGAAAGAAGTCCCAAATACCAAATCGGGCAGACAGGCAAAGGCACGGAAAAGACGCAGATAAATACGTAAATGATGATGAAACGACTCGAAATAGCAATCGTTTGTCTGCTCATGGCATTTGCTGCACAGGCGCAAGAGCAGCAATATCTTCGACTGAAAGGCTACTACCGTGTTTATCAGTCTACCGATTTTATGCTTAGCTATTTCATCGACGGTATGGTGGAAATGTATGTACCGCTCGATACAACCGCCAAGAAAGCAATCTTCGTAGACCGCAAGTTTCTTGGCGAACGCCGCCGAAAAGCCAAACAAGCCAACGGAGACGAAACTTTTGTCCGCATAAACATGCCGGCATTAGAGTCGGTACCACTCATCGAGAGTATTAAGAGCGAGGAATATTCCACCCGAAACAACGGCGACATTTACCGTTGGGCTGACAAATGCGGCACGATAACCCGACACAAGTTTCCCGACCAAAAGGTTACAACCAACGGAATAACCATTAAAATGGACAATCTAACGGGGCAACCCAACCACGAAATAGAAATGAACCAACTCAAGATGTATGGCATCGTTGCCCGTATGACGCACTTCGACGAGCAGGAAACTTACGCAGAACACGCAGGAACATACACTTTGAACGATTTGTTCTCCGCACACAAGCACCAAACCTTTATGGCGCGCTACCGTGGCGAAGATGTAGACGAGCAGATAGATGTATGGTCGGACTTTTATATCATCGACCGAACAACAATATCCGAAAAGGAAATGAAGCGCATCAAGAAAGCCAAGAACCACGCATTAACTTTCAATATCCCCCCTTCCGTCCCACAGTTAGACGATAATATCCTACAGGCATGGACACAAATGGTAGAATATTAGTTTATAAAGAAAACGACTTGCAAATGCAGCTTCAAGGGCGTTACCGTGCTTAGATTTTTGCTTTTATGCCACAAGTATAAAAAAATATCGTACCTTTGCATCCTATTATATACAGGGTGGGCACTGAAAAACAGCAGCCACCTACAAAAAGAGAGGTATGAAACAAAAACAATGGATAACTGCTGCAATGACAATAATGGCATTGGTATTGGCGAGTTGCGGCACGATGCAGAAGTATGCAACGGTTGCCGATGCACCGCCCACGCCTGCTGTTGTACCCGAAAAGGTAGAGGCAAGTACCGAATTTATAAGCATTGCAGAAGCCATAGATATGTTTGAAACTCCTGAAAAGGTGGCAGGCATAACGAAAAAGTATGGCTACAAGCTAAAGGAGAACTACGAAATTTATCGTCTGGATAAGTTCACGAAGATGTATTACAAGAATTGCCGTCTTGCCAAAATCCTTACTGCAGACAAATACGAAGACTATCCGAAGCCTTTACGCAAGGGTGTTTCGAGCTACATCGCTTTCAAAGACGGTGCAATTATTATTGGTGTATTCAACCAAGCGGCCTACGACAACCTTGTTGCGCAGGTGAAAACTGCAGGCTTCGTGCTCGATATGCCCGGAAACGAGGATATATACAAGAAGGGCGAGCGCACCATAGGTTGCTACGAAGGTGCGAAAACAGTGAGAATACAATAAATTTTGTAAGTTTCGGCAAATTGCCGTAATTTAGCAATTGAATAAAAACAAACAATATATATGGGAGAAAAGAAATTCAAACGGACCACCGTTACGGCAGCATTGCCATACGCAAATGGTGGTGTACATATAGGACATCTTGCAGGAGTGTACGTTCCTTCAGATATTTATGCACGCTATCTGCGACTGAAAAAAGAAGAAGTTGTATTCATCGGAGGCAGCGACGAGCACGGTGTGCCTATCACTTTGCGTGCCAAGAAAGAGGGCGTTACACCGCAAGACGTGTGCGACCGTTACCACAAAATGATAAAAGACTCGTTCAGGGAGTTTGGTATTTCGTTCGATGTGTATAGCCGTACCACCAGCGAAACCCACCATAAGTTTGCTTCCGACTTCTTCCGTAAGCTCTACGACGACGGAAAACTGATTGAACAAGAAACCGAACAGCTCTACGACGAGGAAGCAAAGCAATTCTTAGCCGACCGCTATGTGGTGGGCGAATGTCCGCATTGCCACAACGAACACGCCTACGGCGACCAATGCGAGAAGTGCGGCAGCGACCTCAGTCCGATGGAACTTATCAATCCACAATCTACTATTTCGGGGTCAAAACCAGTGGTTAAGACTACAAAAAACTGGTATCTGCCACTGAACAACTACCAAGAATGGTTGAAGCAATGGATTTTGAACGAGCACAAAGAGTGGCGTCCGAATGTTTACGGACAGTGCAAGAGCTGGCTCGATATGGATTTGCAGCCTCGTGCGATGACGCGCGACCTGAACTGGGGTATTCCCGTACCTGTCGAAGGAGCCGAAGGCAAAGTGCTTTACGTATGGTTCGATGCCCCCATCGGCTATATTTCAAACACCAAGGAACTTTGCGACAGCAACCCCGAAAAGTTCGGTAGCTGGCAGAAGTGGTGGCAAGACCCGGAAACACGCCTTATCCACTTCATCGGAAAAGACAACATCGTATTCCATTGCCTTATCTTCCCAAGCATGCTGAAGGCACACGGCGACTATATTCTGCCCGACAACGTGCCTTCAAACGAGTTCCTAAACCTTGAGAACGACAAGATTTCGACAAGCCGCAACTGGGCGGTATGGCTGCACGAATACTTGGTGGACTTCCCCAACAAGCAAGACGTGCTGCGCTATGTGCTTACTGCCAATGCACCGGAAACGAAGGACAACAACTTACTTGGAAGGATTTCCAAGAGCGCAACAACAGCGAACTCGTGGCAGTTTATGGCAACTTCGTAAACCGAGCGTTGCAACTGACACATAAATATTGGGACGGCGTTGTTCCGGCGTGCGGCGAACTGCACGACGTAGACCGTCAGGCAATTCAGGAATTTAAAGATGTGAAGGAGAAAGTAGAAAGCTATCTCGACGTATTTAAGTTCCGTGAAGCACAAAAAGAAGCAATGAACTTGGCACGAATAGGCAACCGCTACATTACCGAATGTGAGCCTTGGAAGGTCTGGAAGACCGACCCGAAGCGTGTGGAAACCATCTTGAACATCTCGCTCCAACTGGTTGCCAACCTCAGCATCGCCTTCGAACCGTTCCTTCCTTTCAGCAGTAAGGAACTTCGCAATATGATTAATCTTTCCGAATGCGATTGGACACAGCTCGGTAGCACCGATATTATTCCGGCAGGACACAAGCTGAACGCCCCACACTTGCTGTTCGAAAAGATTGAAGACGAAGCTATCGACGCTCAACTCAAGAAGCTCGAAGACACAAAAAAGGCAAACGAAGCGGCTAACTATGTGGCTGAACCCATCAAGAAAGAAGTTTCTTTCGACGATTTCGAGAAGCTCGACATTCGTGTCGGACACATTCTGCATTGCGAAAAGGTGAAGAAAAGCAAGAAACTTCTGAAGTTTACCATCAATGACGGTACCGGCAAAGAGCGCACAATCCTTAGTGGCATTGCTGCATTCTACGAACCGGAACAGCTCATAGGCAAAGATGTGCTCTTCATAGCCAACTTCCCACCCCGCAACATGATGGGTATCGAAAGTCAAGGCATGATTCTTTCGGCTGTAAACTTCGACGGTTCGCTCAACGTAACCACCACGCTCGGCAAAGTGAAACCCGGCAGCCAAGTGGGCTAAACAGCTCTTTGGCACGCATTTATGGGGCACAGAACGAAGCGTATAAAATGGATTGAGGATAAAAACGGTGTATTGTTATATGTTTCAACGAGTTACACGGATTGACAGTTTATGCGCCCGTAAAACGAAACGTTTACATTGCTTTACTTTTGCTTTACATTTAAGGCGTGTTGAGGCGTAAAACATTGGCAAAAGGTTTACACAAGCTTACAAATGGTTTAAATAGGTGCGTAGTGGGACAAATAGAGGGCGTGTTATCGCTCTTTTTTTGTGCTTTATGAAAAAAATAAATAGTTATTTTATTCCATATAAGCATTATTTAGTATATTTGCATCATAAAAATATAAGTTATGGCAAAAGTTATACACGTACATTTGATACATGGATTAAAGGGAACGAAGCGGAAAGACTGGTATTTCAGCAGTATTTCTGCCGTTTATACAGTATTTACGCCTGAACAGGTTGGTGCTACACGCAATTACTTGCTCCATGCCGGGCTTTCAGGCAACGGCTCTATCATCACGAAACAGGCTGTAATAAAGCAGTCTACGCTTATTTCAGGCGGTTCCGTGGCAACGTATAAAGATTAAGAAAGAAAGGGCTTAGAATGGCATTAAAACGCCGTTTGAGAGGGTGGTAAAATCATACTGGTTTTGCCACTCTTTTTTATGCATTTTTGGACAATTTTAGGTACTGGGGTTAAAGGTGGGGTTAAAAAGTGGGGTTAGTTTTTTCGATAACTGGGGTTAGTAAAGTAGGTTTTGATAGGGTGCGATACAAGGGTGGTAAAATACCACTTTTTCAAAGATAAGTGCGTTTTTAGTATTGATAGCCCCCCCCTAAATGCCACTACTTTTTTAGTTTCACCTTATTAAATAACTATATATCAGGTTGTTTGCTGTTTTTCTGGTGTAAAACAGGGGGGGGGAGTAAGAAGTGAGAGGGACTGAGGGAGTGCTGGGGTTACTTCTCGTTGTTTTATGAATACAGTATATCATTGTATTGCTGTTGCATCTGGTCTATTCGACTTAGAATAATCGGATACGGTTGCAGCTCTTTCATTTCCCTAATATTTGCCAATTCCTGAATGAGGTAGTTTATACGATTAGTCCGCGCAGATGGTCGAACATAAGAGTCGAGAACCTCTTTCCAATACATCTCGAAAGAAGTAAGGACATTGTTCAATAGTTCCTCTTCATTAATATTCAGTTCTCTCCATTTATATAAGGATTCAATATCATTATCTGTAAGTTTGTGATCACAAGTTTCATAAAAGTATTCCATACGGCAAAATCTAATGGCTGTGTTTAATGCGTTTATGTTCGGATGCCTTTTACGCATTTCTCCTTTTGCTGTCTTAAAGGCGGCGTAATTGTCCCTAAATTGATAGAAATTTGTAGTTTCAGCCATCAAAGACTTGTATGTAACCATGAAACGTAACACACTCCAAATGGTATGCTTCCTCTCACGTCTTTTATCTCTCAACTTCATTTGTTCTCGATGAGATTTATAGTCGCTGTCTTTGGATTCATGAAAAGTTTCACCATCAGTTGAGGTAAGAATATGCACCTTTATATTTGCATCATCTTTATGCGTAAGACCTTTCGCTTTGAAATTCTTGTATATGGCATACAAAATCAAGCAACCGATGATAATAAAAATTATAGCCATAAAATAGTTGTATTTAGAAAAATTTACTGATACTACCAACCACCTCAAAAATACTTATGATACGTTTAACCTCAAACTCCTGTTCATCGAAATTAGGATTTATAGGAACGTATCGGAGATGCTTAGGAGACGAACCTCGCCGTAGAATCTTAATAGTACGAATTGTGTCAAGAACTACAGCATACATTTCGCCATATTGAATGTCGTTGATTGTGCATGGTCGTAAAGCTATAATATCACCATGGCTTATTTGTGGTTCCATAGAGTGTCCAGTAACATTACACCATAGATTTGCTCTGTCAAAACCTGGTACAATAATGTTGCGGTCTGGTAATGATACTTGCGAATTGTAGACCTCACTAAAACCACCAAGGAAATCTACATCATAATAAGGCTGTCCCACTTTAGGATCATAACTGACTATTGAAGATACCGCCTCTACAGTGTCCTTGCTCTTAAGCATATTTCCTTTACCTGTGAGTAGCCATTCGATATTTATATTAGAGTATTTCTCTATTATGGTGCTAATTTTATCAATACCTATGCTTTTACTAATGGAATTGACATAACCATTAGAAACTCCAATGCTTTCCTCAAATGCAGAAACAGTTGTTTTCTGTTCTTTACAATATTCCTTTATTCTGTCTTTTACGGTCATAACTCTAATTTTTAACAAAGAAATTCTCTAAAAATATTTTGTAGTTAGAGAAAATCTCTATACCTTTGCAGCGTGTTCCAATGGAACGTGCGGTCAAAAATACGAAAAATAGCCGAGATTAGCAAATATTAAGTCTTAAAAATAAGTGAGATTATGGCACGTAAGATTCAAACAACAATGGACGTGAAACGGACGCTAATGAAAGCGTTCGGAGTAACAGAACGCATGGTTAACAGGGCGTTGAGCTTTGACAGCGACAGCGAGCTTGCCCGTAAAATCCGCCACACGGTCAGAATGAAGGGTGGCTGGATAGAGGCTTCTGTACCTGAGGAGGAAATCTTCTATGATGTTACCGAAAACGGCATGAGGCTGATGCGCCAGTATTTTGGCAATGGTGCTGTTTTGGAAGCCAACATGACAACTGGCACGGGGATCATCTTGTTCAAGGGTTCCAAAAGAAAGGATTACAGCAAGGTTTATCTGAGCGAGATTCCTTCTATGCAGGAATTCGCAAAGGCTTTGTAAGGGAGGCGCAGTATGGAGTATTACGGTAACAAACTTTGCATATCCTACCACGAGCTTGTGGACAGCGGAATTATGACCGAGCCTAATTACAAATATAAGGCTTGGAAAGGTCAGATAGACGTTGTCCGTCGTGGAGGTGGTGCGAACGGCTGTTGTGCTCTGATTGCCATAGACAGTTTGCCGACAAAATACAAGGAGGCTGTTGAGGAAATGTATCCCGGTGGCGACGAGGTTCGCATCAAGACGTGGGTACTTTCCAATTACGAAATGGACCAAGCTGCCGTTGCATTTTTCCATGAACGCAGCAAAACTGGTATCGACCTTGACGAGAAAAAGAAACGCGAGTACATCATCAATGCCTCGGTGCTGAACTGCTGCATCAAGCTCTATGAGCGAGCAAGAGACAGCCAACGCCTCTTCGGTGGTAAATACAACTGGGATATGATGACCAAGACCATTGAAACCCTACGTGAGGAACTGGGGCACACACTCCCTGCCAGTACGCTACGCTTCCGAAAGAAGGTAAACGACTACAAACGCAACGGCTACGGCTGCCTTATTAGCGGCAAATTCGGCAATCAGAGCGCAAGGAAAGTGGATTACAAGACTGAGCGCCTGATACTCGGTATCGTCGTGCTTCCGAACAAACCGTTTAACAGCAGCGTACACGAGATGTACCTGAGCTTTGTCTGCGGTGAACTTGATGTATTTGACCCGAAGACTGGTGAACTGTTCAACCCTGACGATTTCACGGACAAAAACGGAGAGCCGAAATTCCTGAGCGAGAGTACCATAAACAACGTGCTGAACAAACCGAACAACAAGACGCTGATCAACAATGCCCTGATGTCGTACACTACGTTTATGCACGAGCAGATGCCCCACATGCACCGTCATGGCGGCGACTTCTCACTCTCGCAGATAACAATGGACGACGTGGACCTGACGCGCAAGCTGAAGGACACGAAGCAGAGAGTACACGCCTACTATGCCTACGATGTGGTAAGCCAGTGCGTGGTTGGTGCGAGCTATGCGCGTAAGAAAGACGAGATCCTCGTTGTGGACTGCTTCCGGGATATGTTCCGCCTGATAGAAAGGCACGGCTGGGGAATGCCTGCAGGCATAGAGGTGGAGAACCATCTGATGACACAGTACAAGGACGGCTTCCTGCAAGCCGGCGTCGCCTTCCCGTTCGTACGTTTCTGTGCTCCGCAGAACTCTCAGGAGAAATATGCCGAGCCATTGAACGGTGCGAAGAAGCGCAGCATCATCCACAAGAACCACGAGGGCATCGGCCGCTTCTACGGCAAGGGCAAATGGCGTCAGGAGTACAAGAAGATCAGCGACGAGACAAACGAACTGTACGAGGACAAGGAATACTTCAGCTATGAGCAGCTGGTTGCCGACGATAAGGCGGACACCTACGAATGGAACCACGCCTTGCACCCCAACCAGAAGAAGTTCCCCGGAATGACGAGGTGGGACGTTCTCTGTGAACGCATCAATCCTACTCTGCTTCCTTTGGATAAGCTGACGCTGGCCCGCCATATAGGGGAGCACGTCGATACGAGCATCCGAAGGAACTCTACCGTAAGGGTAGCATACGAGGACTGGTGGCTGAGCGATACTAGTGTATTGGAGAAACTTACCCCTAACAATTACAAGGTTACCGCCTATTGGCTGCCCGACGAGGAAGGCAAAGTCACCGAGGTGTTCATTTTTCAAGGCGACAAGTACATCGACAGAGTGGAGAAGGTACAGACCTTCAACAGAGTAATGGCCGAGCAAACAGAAGAGGACAAGGCTGCCTTTGTGAAGCAACAGAAGAAGATAGCCAAGTTTAACAAGTACATCGAGGACAACGCCATCGACAGACTGGGAATACTGAAACCGAGCCAACAGGCACAGCAGGAGGTACAGGAACTAAAAGCCTCCGTTCCTCCGGAATACAAGCCCCAAATGCCATTGCCAAGCGCATCCGACAGAGCAGTCGCAGATATATAGAATAACGTTAAAATGCCATTAGAATATGATTAGTGAGACTCAAAAACAGCGGATATTGGAGGCGATAGCAGCCAACCGCAGGAATTATCCAAGCGATGCGAAACACGCATCGGCACTGGGTATCTCTCCAAGTGTCTATAACGGATTGAAAAAAGGTCAGACGGAGAAAGCACTGAGCGATGCCAACTGGGTGAACATTGCCCGGAGGCTGGATGTGAACCTCCGAGAGACGATTGAGTGGAAAGGTGCACAGACGGAGACTTTCAAATATATCAGCCTGCAGATGGAGGCGTGTCAAGAGCGTAGCCTAAGCGTGATACTCTGCGACCTGCCCAACATTGGTAAGACCTATACAGCGCGCTGGTATGTGAACGAGCACCGCAATGCCGTGTATGTGGACTGCTCACAGGTAAAGACCAAGCGTGCGCTGGTAAAGAAGATAGCACAGGAGTTCGGTGTCGGCATCAGCGGCAAGTATCAGGACACCTACGAGGATCTCGTGTATTATCTACGCTCGATGGAGCGTCCGTTGGTAGTGCTGGACGAAGCTGGGGACTTGCAGTACGAGGCTTTCCTTGAACTGAAGGCATTGTGGAACGCAACGGAAATGTGCTGTGGCTGGTATATGATGGGAGCAGACGGACTGCGTGCCAAAATCAACAGAATGGTGGAACATCAGAAAGTGGGCTATGCGAGATATTCTCACGCTATGGCGGTAAGTACAGCCGTGTAACGCCTGACCAAGAAGATGACCGTAGGGAGTTCCTGTTGGAGCAAGCCCGTGCCGTGGCCAGCGTGAACGCACCGAAAGGCACGGACATTGGTCAGATAGTACGCAAGAGCGGTGGCGGTCTGAGGCGAGTATATACAGAAATAGAAAAACTAAAGAAAGGAGCATGATATGAAACGTGTAAGCATTGTAATGAAGTATACAGGGTATGTTCCCGAGGATACCAATCTTGGAGAATTGAGAGAATACGCAGAAGGTCAGATTAACGATTTCTTCAGATACTATGATGAAAATAATGATGAGGAATGTGATTTTGACCGCAATGATGTGGAGATTACAGACAAGGGACTAACTATTTTACTTGGGTGATATGACGAAAATAGAAATGGAGGCTATGGAAGCCGTTATCGGTATCCGAAAAGAATTGGCAAAGGCTAATGAGATAGACTGGGAACAGCGCAGGTATGAGATAGCTAAAGACCTTTATGTTCAAACTTGCCAACAGACAAAATTAGAGGGTGATAATACTGCAGCAGATGTATTCCGAAGTGTGGCATGGTTATCTCGTGTGGCTGCCGATTACTTAATAGAGGTTCTGAAAAAGTAGGTATGACAAAGCGAGCGTACAGTCCGAAAGAGATTGCAGCCAAGAAATGGGTAACATTGCCTTGGGGTGAGCAGTGGAGTGAGCCGTTCGGCTTCCCTGCCGAAAACGCCTCTTGGTTCATCAGTGGGGCAAGTGCGCAGGGTAAAAGCTCATTCGTAATGCAGCTGGGCAAGGAGCTCTGCAAGTACGGTTCCGTTCTCTATATGAGCTATGAGGAACGTGTAAACCAAAGTTTCCAGCGTCGTATGGGCTATTTGAACATGAACGAGGTACAGGGACGATTTCGGGTTGTAACGGATGATTCGATAGAAGAGCTTTCCGAGCGGCTTGCCAAACCCAAATCCCCGAAATTCATTATCGTGGACTCTTATCAAGTGGCATACGACGATTTCGGATGGACTTATCCTGCTGCTGTTGCCTTGATGCGCCGTTTCAATCGCAAGTGCTTCATCTTCATCAGTCAGGAAGACAAAAGTGAGCCAACAGGCAAACCGGCACGACGGCTCAGGTATATCTGCGATATGAAGGTTCGTGTGATGGGTTACAAAGCCTACTGCTTGGGCAGGTCAATCGGTGAAGCCGGAAACCATTATGTAGTCTGGAAAGAAGGTATATTGAAAACAAGTAACAATCTGTGATATGGACGAGAAAGAAAAATGCTGCATCTGCGGCAAAGAGATAGAGGGGATGGGTAATAATCCCTATCCCGTGAGAACGGAAGGACGGTGCTGCCGATATTGCAACTATACCGTGGTACTGCCCGAAAGAATAAGACTATCAGAACAAGATCGCTATGAGTAAGGAAAGGCGGATGATTGAAATCACTCCGGGACGTATGAGTCCGGGTGGGCGTATGACAGACCGCATTGAGAGCCGTGGGCACAGTTGTCCTTACTGTCAAGGAAACGGCTACCATTGGCAGGAAGATGAGTGGCAGGAACGCTACAAGCAAGAGTGCCCGATATGCAAGGGCAGCGGCAGGCTCGACGCAGTGATAACCGTTGAGTGGAGAGCATCAGACAATGTATAATCTTTAATCAATATGACAATGAGCAATTTTTTAGACGAAATCAAGAAGCGTATTCAAGTGTGGCACGAGCAGCGTGCGGAGCGTATCGAGGCAGACCGTCAGGCGGCACTTGATGCAGAGGCACGGGAAGCTGTGCAGGTAATGGAATTCAACAGCAGGCTGTACATTTGTGTACACGGCACACCACTGTTCGACATCGATATTTTCAAGAACAGCGTGGCCGAGGTCGTAGCCTGTGGCCGCATGGCATACAAGGACTGGAAGGAGGAGAAGCTATGGGAGCGGAACGGAACTACGCGCGTTTCTACTGTCTGCTGAAAAAGCTGCCCGGAGCGGATAAGGAAACGCTTGTAGAGCAATATACCCACGGTCGGACGGTCCATCTGCACGAGACTTCCATACAGGAGTACGATGCGATGTGCAACGATATGGAACGAGTGGCAGGTTTTGACGAGCGCAGAGAGGCAATCCGGAAAGAACTCCGCCAAAAGCGCAGCGTGTGCCTGAAGCTGATGCAGCAGCTCGGTATCGATACCACGGACTGGGCACGAGTGGATAACTTCTGCCTGAATTCCCGTCTTGCCGGCAAGCCTTTCAGGAATATCAGCATAGAGGAACTTGAGGACCTCTCCGTAAAGCTGAGGACAATCAAGCGCAAGGGTGGCCTTAAACCACAGCAAGCACGGGAAGAGCAGAAGAATGCGACCTCATTTGTTTATGTCCCGATGGGTAATATAGCAGAAAGTTAATGAATATGACACCAAGAGAATTTGTAAAGCGTGCGATGGAGCACATCAAGGAACTCACGGAGGGCTTAAGCGAAGCGGAGTATGACAACTGCCTTGAGCAACTCTCCTTTGAGCTTGAAGAGGAACGCCAGCAGTTGAACTGGTCGCCCGACATAGAAGATTAGTTTTATCAACCTATAAAAAAGAAAATACAATGGCAACAAGAAAGAAAAAAGTAATCATTACCGGCGTGAGAAGAGAAGCCGCCGATGAAGCGTTTGCAACCTACGCCAAGAGCGATGCACAGTTGCAGAAAATCAATGCGGACATCGAATTGCAATGTGCCAAGTACCGTGAGAAGTATGCCGATAAGATAGCCACCCTCTCGGAGGAGCGCGACAAGGCGTTCGACACTCTTCAGGCATTCGCCACGGAGAACCAATCCGAGCTGTTCACCAAGAAGAAGAGCCTCGACATGGCGCACGGTGTGATAGGCTTCCGCACGGGCACGCCGAAGCTGAAGACCCTCAAAGGCTTTACATGGGCAAGCGCGCTGCAACTGGTTAAGGAGTTCCTTCCTGACTATGCACGCCAGACTTGGGACATCGCCAAGGATAAGCTGCTTGCAGACCGTGATGCCGAACAGATGGCGGATAGCATGGCCAAATGCGGCATTCAGGTGGTACAGGACGAAGCCTTCTATGTAGAACCCAAGAAGGAGGAAACGGCATGAAGCACCAAGTAACGAAAGCCCCCAAGGTAGCCCTGTGCCGCAAGTGCTGTGGCACGGGGCAATGGCGGCAAAAGAGAGAAGACGGCACGTTCACCGTCGAGCAGTGCTCCCAGTGCGAGGGTTCAGGCAGGGTTACGGTGAGTGCGGTTATGGAATATGACATCAGACCTTATAAACAAAAGGAGCGATAAATATGCAGAAGCGACGCGGAGTAAGTTATCAGAAACGTGTAGAGGAAATAAACAGGATATACGACCTGCATGCCAAGAGCGGAATTTCCAACCGGGAGATATGGCGACGGTACGTATATCCTGTGTATGCCATTACGGAGCGTACCTTTTATAATATACTCAACGCGAGCGCGGAAAGTAGGAACAAGATAGCTGACGATACCCGTCAGCTATTGCTCTTTGATTTCGGTAACGACAATGAAGGATGATTTGCATGAGGTAATTGCCCGAATTTTAAAGGACATCCGGGTCGAGCTTACGGACGAGTTCGACAGGAATTTTGAGCGGCAGGGCTTTTTCTCACAGAAATGGGCAAGGAGAAAAAGTCCATTGCGCCCCGGCGGTTCAATATTGATTGATACGGGTGGTCTGCGGCGCAGCGTGCAGAGCCGGAGTACGGACAGCAGCATTACATTCTACTCCTCCCACCCGGCGGCAGCTATTCATAACGAGGGTGGCGAAATCAAGGTAACGAGGAAGATGAAGTCTTACTTCTGGTACAAGTATTACGAGGCGACAGGCTCGTTCGGCAGGAAGAAGAATGGGGAACGAAGACGGGACAAACGCACGGTGCAGCTGAGTACGGAGGCCGAGTTCTGGAAACTGCTTGCCCTGATGAAAGTCGGCAGCAGTATCAAGATACCCAAGCGGCAGTTCCTCGGCACGGCACCTGAAGTGGAGAAAACGGTAACCGAAATCATAGAGGAAAATCTGACCGAGTATTTTGACCATTTAGACATCAAACAAAAATGAGAAAGGAATTATACAACACCATCAAGGAGAAACTGAATGCGGACGTGCCGGAAGTGGCGCACATCGATCTGTGGAATCACAACGTGGAGTTCATCGAGCAGGAGGAGAGCTGGGAACGCCCTGCCGTGTTTGTGGAGTTCGGATCGATAGCATGGGAGCCCAATGTGGGCAGTGGCTATCGAGGAAAGGGATTAGTACGGCTGCACGTCGTTACGGACTGGACGGAAGGCGGTCAAGGGGCTGCATGGGAACTCATAGGCAAGATTCGTGCGGTTATGGAGTACGTGGAAGGTTTAGGCTTCCACGGTTTGGTACTTTCGGAGACCGAAACGAACCACAACCACGAGGAGATTTTGGAAAGTATCGAGAGTTACTCGGTGAGGTACACTCTTCATCCTTAGCAGAAAGGAGGACAGGCGATGAAGCAGGAACTGACGATAGAGGGCGAGAAGGTGAGCTACTCGATACAAGAGAAGAACGTGGTGAGCGTGCTGGGCAGGGTGTATATCTACAGAAAGCCCACGACAGAAGATGTGCTCCAGATTGTGTGGATGGGGCTGACGAGTCAGAAAGGATGAGTTTTGACGAGTTCAGGAAGATGTACGCCTTGGGTTTGGTTCGTATGAGTAAGAAGCGTGGTCAGTATACGTTGGGGCAGGTGTACTGGCTGGTAATGGGAAGAGTGCGGGAAATCAACCGCAGGCAGAGGTAAAAAAGGATCAAAAGCTTGCGTAAGAGGCAGATTTTTCGTATCTTTATAGTATAAACGGAGCTTGTTTTCGGGATATTTTTTTGAATTTTTCGGTGGAAAAGTTTGGTGGTATTGAAATAATGCGTATCTTTGCGGTGCTAAAGTTTTATATCAGAGGGCGAGAGAGTTCGCCTGATGCGCCGCATCCAGGCATTTTTTATGCCCCTGCGGTACGCCTACATAAGCGGTGCGCTCACCCCGTGATGCAGCTGTAATGGCTGTGTCGAGTCCTCTGATAAGACTTTAGCAGCGGGTAGTGGCGCACCGTTTTTTTTGTGCCCATGCTAAAAAATTATCAGTTATGTCAAACAAAGAAACGAAGGTATTTACCTTCAACGAAAACAATCAAACAATTCGTGTAGATGCCGAAGCGATAACCTATGGTTTGTTGCCAAGGATGTATGCCAAGCATTAGGTATAGGCTGGCGTGGTGACACATTAGCTTATATACCAGAGGATTGGAAAGGGATGCGGAAATTCCGCACCCCCGGTGGCGAACAGCAATTAACCGTGATTTCGGAAGCAGGAATGTATAAGTTGGCGTTTCGCTGCCAAAGTTCTGAGCGTGCAGACAAATTCACGAACTGGGTGGCTGGCGAGGTGCTGCCGAGCATCAGGAAGACCGGGCGTTACGAGTTGAAGCAACCTGCACAGCGGCGGGGTGTGAGGAAGACTCGTGGCGATGGTGTGAACGTGGAGCTGACAAATTTGTTGTGGCTGATTGGCGAGAACCTTGAACAAGGCGACCAGAGCGCGATTGCATTGGAACTTGGTGTGAGCCGTGTTGCGGTAAACCGAACATTGAACGGCTACAACAGGAGCAGCCGAATACTGATGGCACTATATCGTAAGGCTCGTGAGAACCGTGAGCGTAACCTGCTGTATCATCAGCCGGGCGTGATGGCTGAGCGTCTGCTGGGGCACGAGGCGGCTTTGCCGATGGGCAACTCGCTGCCGACGGTGCAGATTGGTGGAAAGAAAGGCGGCAAGATTGGTAACCAAAATGCCAGAAAGCACTGGGGAAAGGAGAGCAGGTGATGGAAGAGTTGCTGAAGCTGAACACGCTGTATATGGAGCAGAACATAGAGCTGTGGGAGAAGATAGGCATGCTTGAGGAGCGAATACGGTGGATGGAGAAACGCTCCGGCTATGGCGAAAGCAATGCGCCTTGCAAGGTGGTGCACCTGCAGCCTAAGGTTTGAAAAAGTGAATGACAAAGTAGAGAAGCCCGCTTAATGGAAGTGCCGTTAAGTGGGGCTTTTTGCATTATTTAGTGCGCAAATACCTAATAATTCGGGGAAAATGGTTATATTTGCAGCGTGTTCTATATAGAACGTAATTCATCAAAGATTATGACCAACGAAGTGAGAACCAAGAGAGGAATTGTTACGGACAGCAAGTCAGTATCATTCAGTTATCGTTCGCCCATTGGCGTACGGAAAGTTGTTATGTCCCATGCCACCATCGCCCAACGTGCCAGCGAGTCATACGCACGCATTGTAAACGGCAAGAAGTGATGAATGAGAAGCAGTACAATTTCATCTACAGCAAACTTATTACGGGCAAGGATGACGTGGTGGGTATGCTGGCTTACAGCATCTATAAGCAGCACAAGATAGAGTTTATTGAGGACTTCAAGGTAAAGAAAGGGAAAGCCCCTGAGGACAGCGACCTTGAATATTTCATTATGTCCTCTATCGCACCGAGCCAGCTTGCGAAATACAGGGAGAGTGCCTGTGCGATATTGTCTGAGAATGTTGCGGCTGCCGTTCAAGATGAGTTGTCAAGGATAGACATAGACTTTCAGAAATCCATTGACAGCGTAGTGAAGCGACATGCGGATTCTGTCGAGACTGCCGTGGAGAAGCACTCCTCGTCCAACTGGAAGACGATTTGGCTGAACATGGCAAGTTCTTTTTTGTTCTCTGTCATCCTTGTTATCGTCTTTATATTGGGCTACACCACTGAAAGCAATTTGAGAAACAAGACGAAAGCCGTGTTGGAAACGATACACGAGAGCCAAACAGAACAGGGGGATTCAATCCCAACACGATAAAAAGAAAAACAGCCAGTCTACAATCTCGGTTGAGATTGTGGACTTTTTTTATTGATGGAAGTTGAAATAGTTGTTTTTAACTGTTTTGGTGTTATTTTCTTCGTTATATTTTGCTCTTTTGAAATTATTGTCTATAATTACCTGATAATTCGGGGAAAATGACTATATTTGCAGCGTGTTCTATAAAGAAATGTGGAGATATGGAAAATTTACCCAATATAGCAGACTTATCGTTTGAGGACTTCAAGAACCAGAATGGCATTACCTATTGGTGGGCATCTGAATTTATGCTTATGCTTGGCTATGCCGACATGGGTTCGTTCAAGAAAGTGATAGACCGTGCGACAAAGGCTTTCATTTCTTTGAATATTGACCACTATGAAAATATCATCCGAGTAGAGCGTGATATAGATGGAAAGTGTATTCCAGACTATAAACTCACACGTTTTGCCTGTTATCTGATAGCGATGAACGGTGACCCCAAGAAACCAGAGGTTGCCATGGTTCAGGCTTATTTTGCCACTCAGACGCGCCAGTTTGAACTCTATATAGAAAAGCAGTCTGACGTTGAACGTCTTCTATTTCGCGACGAGATTAAGGAGGGTAACAAGTCTTTGAATTCCGCAGCCCACCAAGCAGGAGTAGAAGACTACGCCAAGTTTACGAATGCCGGTTATCGTGGTATGTATAATATGCTAAACGTGCAACTTGCGCGCAGACGTGGCGTTGACAAAAACAAGCTCTTTGAGACGATGGGCAGAACAGAACTGGCAGCTAATCTCTTCCGCATCACTCAGACGGAAGAGAGGATAAAATCACAGTCAATACATGGGCAAGAAGCTTAGAGGGAACTCATTTTGAGGTTGGGCGTGAAGTTCGTGACATTATCATAAAGAACACGGGCAGGAAGCCAGAGCAACTGCCTCAAGAACGGCAGATACCAGAGGTAAAGAAAGCCTTGAAATCGGAGTTCAGAGAAATGAAGAAGATTGATAAGAAGGGGAAAAAACAATAAACAAAGCAAGTCCGCTGTCTCGGTTGAGATTGCGGACTTGTTGTTTATGGATGGTAGTTGAAATAGTTTCCACCAAGCAGGCGGACGCTCCAATAGTAGCATAGTGCAATGACAGCTACCCAGAGAGCCTTTGCCGGTGCAAAACTGCACTTTCCTATCTTCCGGAAGCAATTCACGAACAGGCGGATATCAGCAGCCTTGCGGTCGCTTTCACTGCCCCCACGGTCGTAGTCATTATCGTGGATGCAGCATGCCGCATAGAACAACTTTGCATAGGGTGGCTTGAACCACCTGAAGATTCCACTCTGACAACCACAGCCCTTACTCATGGTCAGCCTCCTTCCTGTATGCCGACCAGTCGATGGCGTCCTTTTCCTTCCAACCATTGGCCAGAGAGGACTGGATATAAGTCATCGCCTTGACGTAGAAATCCGTCAATTCGTCGAGCGTTTCAAACTTGCGGTACTGCGGCTGCTCGTCTGTCCCGAATTTGAAGGTAACGGGCAGGGTTGCCCCTGCGGTCTGTATGGCAAGGTCGTATGCCGATTTATAGTTGAACTGGTTTTCGGACGACAGCCATACAGCCATATCCTCGTAGGTGAATCCCGAAAGTATGGCTTCATCTACCTTGGCATTGTACCATGCTATTATGAGGCTCTTCACCTCCTCCGGTTCTGGCAGGTGGTCAAACTCGTGTTCCATATAATCGGCGGAACCATCATCCTTTTTCTGCACGTCCCAACGCACGCGCCATTTTCCTCTTGCCGGGTTGGTGCATTCAAGCAATGCGACGTCTGCATTTCCTTGTACTCTAATCATATTTTGAATTGTTTTGTGTTATTTTCTTCGCTCTTTGTTTGGAGTTTGAGAAATAATGTTTATATTTGCAGTGAGGATTCCGTAGCTAATGACTACCGATTCCTCGCCAGAAGGAGGAATGAGCAATCATTCCTCTAACTTTTTATACAATACTTCTAATTTTTCTCCATTCTTCAACCACACTTCTGTGATACGCTGTCCATCCTTTATTCTCTGATGGATGATGCGTTTCATGTACGCTTCGGTCAAATCAGGTTTGTCAATAATTAGTCTATCCGATTGTTTCAATCCATCATTCAGCATATTTCGAAATGCCCGCTTTGGATTACTGGAGGTGAATCCCTCGTGTTCGTACCACTTGCCATCGATGAGCAGGTCAGGGCATTTGCCTTCGTACTTTGTTCCCATGAGCGAGTGGTAGATATTCTGATAGACGAACTTCTGCGGTCGGGACATCTTGGGAGTAAGCCTCGCCTGCTGTCCCTGCTTGGCAAAGAATTCGGCAACCTGTATGAGTTTATCATAGTCGCTGTCGGCGGGATTGACCAACTGATGTACCTGTACCCTGCCTCCATTGGGATATTGCCTTTTCGTTTCAAACCTCTGGCTCTCGCACATTCTAATGAGCTTGCAGGCAGCACACAGTTCGTTCTCAGGGATAAAGGCGAGTTTTGTCCTGCCTTTTGCTAAGTCGCAGTCGTTACACCGTCTGATGGTGTATTGATTGTAATCGGGTACGGCTTTCTGCTCCCTGCCGGCATTGAAGCGGAATATTCCTTTCGTGTCGCTCTGCAGGGCTTCCTCTCCACGAGCCATCGCTTCGTCCTGCGGTGTAGTCGGATACTTCGACTTGCGTACCTGAACGACCGTACACCGGCAGCCCCAGCCGTTGGGCGGATAATAGGACTCCCAGAACGGGTCGGACATCGGCAGCGTAACGCCATTGAGGGCAGCGTGTTCCGGGCGCACTTTGCTGTCTCCGGCAGTCCGGTACTGCAGGTTGTAGCGGTCACCGTCCTCTGTGTACTGCTCCCATTTGGCAGCCATCTCGGCAGATGACCGGACGAAGTTATACTCGGCACGGAGATAGTTCCGGTTGTATGTGCCGTCTATCGTTTGAACGTCATTCAAAAAGCGTTCAAACGGCTTCCGATTGCCGTTCTCATCGATGAGCGACGGGAAAGCCTCGTTCAGTTCGTGAAATGTCTTCAGTCCGGAGAAAATGTAGTTGGAGCGTTCAAGCCTTCTGCGCATACCCTCAGACATCTTTACCTGTCTGAAAGAAGTATCCAGAACGGAGGCATGGCTTTCGATAAATTCCTGCGCCTCATCAGAGGCAAGGATATTGATGTCGAGCGTAGCCCCCTGCTGTTTGAAAAGTGCTGACATCATATCTTTGAAAGCCTTGGTAAGTTTTGCTTGGACTTTATCCTCGGTTTCCTTGTCGAGTGTCAGTGTGTGGTGGGCAGACTGTAGGATTTCCCCATACCGGCTGTGCAGCCCCACGTAGTCAGTGGGGCTCAATCGAAAAAAGGGTGTACATTTTTTTGCTGTTTGTTCTTATCATCAGTCTTCCCTTTTTTGTCGTCAGGGTCTTCTTGCGGTTCCATCATAGGCATATTGTTCCGTCGTTCCCCCACAGGCATGGAATACTTCTCCGCGAAGTAAGCCGGATCCACATCATATCGGTCTGCCACCATCGTCTCGTATGCCACCTGCTGCTCCGGCGTATAGTCGATGGAATCGTCCCAGTCGAAGCGAAAGCCCTTGAGCGGGAAGCCGTGGGCGACCATCCGGGGAATGAGCTGGTTATTGACAATGTCACGCAGCATATCGCGTCATCCTCCACAAGGTTTTGGAACACCTGCAGGTGCGTCTGGCTTTGCGAGAGGCTGCTGCCGTCTTCGATGGTCATCGTCTGCCCGATGATGAGCTTGGACAGTTCTGAGTTCGCACGGTCTATGCGCTGGTTATAGACATTGTACGCATCGCCACGCGTAGATTCTATGAACTCAAGTTCCGTGTCGAGGGGCATGACGGCAGTCTGCGAGGCACCAGCCTCGACGAGCATACGGTTAAGCCGGTCTATCTCCTTACTGTCCCGTGATGCTGTCTTGGCAATACGCATGGGCATGCCGAATATCTCACCGAAGGTGTCCCAGAATGCAAGCATGTTCTTTTTAGGAATCGTATGCTGTGCAGCCTTCAGAAACAGACCGAGGTTGTCGGGCTGTCCTGCCTCTATGAGCCAGTCGGAGAACGGCGGCTGGTGGAAGTCGATGCCTGTCTTCCAGTCATCACCAATCTGCTTTACCACACGCCCATATTCAGGAATGACGTGCTTGCGAGGTATGAGCCTCACGCAGTCATAGCAGCGCAATCCGTCACCGTCCTGCACGATGTCGCCCAGCTCTATGAGCGAGTGCCCCCAGTATACGGAATCAAGGGCAAGACGGCACAGCTGCTTAAACCACGACTGGTCGAAGTAATGCAGTGCCTCGTCGCTCTCGTTCCCGGCTGTGTCCACAAGTTTGAACGACTTAGCCATGACGAAGCCTTCACGCTGGCGGACACAGCCAGAAAGGTGGCCGTCAGCGTCAGAGTCGCGATAGATGTCGTAGAGCCTCTGACGGTTCGGCTCATCTACATTGATGGCCATCTGCCACGCCTTGCGCCAATCCGCAATGTCCTTACGGGTGAGCGCATCGGTGGTCCGTTGCAGGGCCATTACAACGTGCTTCACACGCTTGCGGTCTTCCTCCTTGGCAAGATTGAAATTGCCGTAAGGCGTGCGAAGGGTGTTTGTATCTGAACGCCCTGTTAGTCCGCTGAAAAATCTCTTTATATCCATTACCAGTTATGTCTTAAAGGTTTCTGTGAGTGAAAAACAACCCCAATGCCGGACGGTTCCCCTGTCGCATCCATGCAGACGGGCAGGTCAGGCACTATCTTTCCCGCCTGTACACCTTCCAGCCATTTCACGGCACGCTCGTAGCGTTCCTTCCGGATTTCACTGCCCATCTTCTGGGGCATGGCCGATACCATGTGATAGAGGGCTATGTCGCAGGTGTACATGACAATGAGCTTGTTTCGCTCATTGCCCTCTGCTGTGAACACTGCCTTGCAGTCGTAAACAGGTCTGAGATAGCTTGAAATCTCCTCCTGCGCCTCACTCTCGGCATTGGCACGGTTTTCGGCAGAGGTCTGTGATACGGTCTTCAGGGCTGCCTCACCTATGACCACCCTGTAGTCTTCGTCTGTAATAAACATCTGTCACCTCCTTTTCTATACAGTTACATACAATGCGTGCTTCTCTATGTCCGACACCTTTACGCCTTGCGGAAGCGACGGGTGCGCACGAGGTGGCGAATATTCTGTTTTGGAACAACCTTGAGTTCTCCACTCATATTGAGCACATAATACTTCATTCCGAACAAAGTCGACAGTTTGTTGGCTTTGCGGACGGCACGCTTGTATTTCCAAGCGAAAATGATGTTTTTTATCAGTTTTATCATACTACCATGAATTTTTGGCGGTCGGTCTTTTGCCGAACACCGGTTGAAAACTTTCCTGTCTTGCATTGCGCTGCAGGATCCATATCGCCCCCTCGTCAGCGTCCGGTGCATCGTCATGCACACGGCTGCCACGTTCGAGAGCCAGCGTCTGCTCTATGCCCACCTGCATATCGGGTGAGTCCTTGAGCTTCTCATTGTAGTAAACGTAGCCACGTTCCCACAGTGGGCTGACAGCTTCTATACGCTGTATTTTCTCAGGTTTCTTGCGCTTGTCGGGCATAATAGGCAGCTGGTATCCACGCAGGTTGCCCTCCACGGCGAACTCGTCCAGAATGACATCCTGCATGAAGTTCGCCTCCATAAAGAAGAGTATGGCAACTTGGTCCCTCGTTCTTTCGTAGAGGTCATAGAGCCACCGTACCATACCCCCAACCGTGTCCTGCCGTACATAGCAGTCGATGAGATGCAGCTCATTCCCTATCTTGCCCCACAGCCGTGAAGCCTTGTAGTCATTGGCAGTGGTCGATTTGAAAGACGGGTCGGTATAACATACGAGCATATCATACTTGCGGAGCGACGGCATGGGCTTGTACCTTATCCAGTCGGCCCGGAAGATGGTGCCGTCCACGATGGGATTGTGCATCATCTCCTTCTCCCACGCACGATAGCCCACGAAGTCGCGGTACTCCTGTGCGTCTTCCTTGGTCCATTTCTCTTTCCATACCGGCTCACCGTTCTTATCGACCGCCTGAACCTTCGACACGAACACGCCATGCGTTGCTGCGATATTGGCCAGTACGGAGGTCTTTGATATGAGGTTGCCCACCATAAGGAAACGTCCTCGCCCCACGTCGAGCGCGCCGAAGAGAGCCTCCTTCACCCAATCGGTGAGATTGTGCACACGCTTTTCGTTACGGCAGAGTTCGTCATCGTCAAGGTCATCGATGACAATGTAATCCGGACGTGCCTCGCGCTCACGAAGTCCACGCGGCGACTGACCACGGCCAACGGCAAGGAACTTCACGCCGGAGGCTGTCTTGAACTCACCTGCCGTCCACAGTCCGAGGTTCTTCTGCTGACCGAAGTCGGCGATGATACGTTGATTATATTCCAGTTCCGCCTGAATGTCGCCAAGTAGTCGGTTCGCACTATCCTGCGACTTGCCCACCACTACCATAAAGTTGATGAGCCGTTTTGGACGGAGCATGAGCCACAAAGGCATGAAGATGTCAAAGTGGGTGGACTTGGCATGACCGCGCGGCCACATGAAGACTGCCTTCAGGTTCGGTGTTTCCATGACCTTTCGTGCCGCCTGATTGTGGAACGGCGCGTTGTGTACAGTACGCAGTACCTCGCCAGTAGTCTTGTCGCGCAGCGTGAGGAAATGGGGGAAGTAATACTCGCAGAAGGCGGCATAGTTGCTGAGCAGTCTTTCCTTGCGCCTGTCTTTCTGGGCAGGTGTTTCATTGGCAAGTGCCGTGGTGTCCGTAATGGACTGTATGCGCTTGCAGTGTTCCTTCCACTGTTCGAATGCCAGTTTCTTTTCTGCTGCTGTTGCCATACGCCTTCTATTTTATCCCCATCTGCTCGGTGAGGTACATGTCCTGAAATTTGTTGATGGTCTTGATGAGTTCCGGCGTTACGGTCGGGTCGATGGTGGCTCGGTACTCCAGCCATTTGGAGAATGCCATGAAGACCTCTATCGCATCTACGACATTTGCCTTCTTGTCGAGCTTCTCGATGACGGAGGACAGCTTGGCGAGCTTGTCGCCCAGACCTGCTATGAGCGAGGGGTCTTCCGATTCATTCACCTCGGTAATGAGCTTGTCGATGGTGAGCAACAGTTTGTTGACCAGTTCGGGCCGTGTCACGTTCTTTGCTGCCCGCGCCTCTTTCCACCCTTCCGCAGTGCACCACTTGGATATGGTAACCCTTGACACGTCCACTTTCTCCGCTATCTCGTTCTGCTCCATTCCTGCAAGGTAGAGAGAGCGTGCAAGGGATTTTTTCTTTTCTGTTTCTGCTTTTGTCATAATCTGCTTGTATGGTTTTACATAGCAGACGTTTTCAAACGTCTGCTTAGGAGTTCGTTCTCACTGCAAAATTGCCTTATTTTATTGAGCCTGCAAAAAAACGGTGAAGCCGCTTCATAGAAGCGTGCAGTGGTTTCATACTTTTTTGGTAGTCAGTGATTTATGACGTAATATTGCAGTCGAAAATCGAATGTAAAACGCAAATGGGAAAGCGAGTAAGAATATCAAATGACAGCCTGAACAGCTACGGGTTCAGAGTGCTGACGAGCGGCATGGACGTGGCTCAGTACAACCGTAACCCCGTACTGCTCTATATGCATGAGCGCGGCAACGTGGTGGGTTATGTGAAAGACCTGAAAGTGGAGAACAATGAGGTAACCGGTGAGCTGATGTTCGACTGTGCCTCGGAGTTGAGTGAGCGTTGCAAGAAGCAGTTTGAGTTCGGCAGCCTGAGGATGGTGAGTGCCGGTCTGGAGATATTTGAAACGAGCGAGGACAAAGACCTGCTTGTAACCGGACAGACACGCCCGACTATAACGAGAAGCAAACTCTTTGAGGTCAGTATAGCCGATGTTGGTGCCAACGATGATGCGCTCGTGCTTCAGAGAAATGGAAAGGTGATAACCCTCGCAGGGACGGCGACTGCGACCTGCCACTTTTGAACAATAATAACAAACAACAAAAAACAGAAGAAATGGAAAACAAGACCATTGCCCTGCAACTGGGGCTGCCGGAAACGGCAACGGATGCGGAGATCTCAGCAAAGCTCGCGGAGCTGAAAGGGCTGAAGGAACAGAACGTATCTCTGCAGAAAGAGAAGGAGAACCTTGCTTTGGTGAATATCACCAATCTCGTCACGCAAGCCATCGCCGAGAAGCGACTTGAGGAGAAGGACAAAGACCAGTTTGTGGAGCTGGGCAAGAAGATTGGCGCAGAGGAGTTGGAGAAGACCCTGAAGGCGATGCACCCTGCGGTGAAGCTGTCTTCCGTATTGGGACATCAAGGGGGTGCTCCTGCCGGCGAGCAGAAGTACACGAAGTTGAGTGAGGTGCCGGCTGACCAGATTGCGACCCTGCGTTCTGAAAGCCCTGATGAGTACAAGCGTCTGTACAAGGCCGAGTACGGTATCGATTGCGAGATCTGAAAGTATAACCCTTAAAATAGAAAAGATGAACAGAATTTTGATGATGTTTGCTGCCCTGCTGTTCAATGCAATAGCAGGTGCGACGTTAGCCCAGACAGTAGGACTGTCACCGGTAACCGGTGCCTTGGGCATGAATGTGCTTGCTGCCGTAATCGGACAGGCTGCTCCCGCTGGCAGTCTCCGTGAGGGTGTCTATACCGAAATATGGACAGGCGAGTTGGTAAAGTCCTTGCGCACCGGTCTTGAAGGCTCATGGCTGGACGGAGTACCTGACCAGAGTTCCATTGCAAACAACGACGTGATACACCTCGTAGAAGTAGGTGTGGATCCTGACGTACTTGTGAACAACACGACATACCCTATTCCCCTTCAGGCATTGGAAGACAAGGATATTGCCGTGAAGCTGGACAAGTTCCAAACAAAGGTGACACCTATCACGGACGATGAACTGTATGCCATCAGCTATGACAAGATGGCCCGTGTGAAGGAAAGCCACAGCAATGCGCTGAACGATGCCAAGTTCACCAAGGCTGCCCATGCCCTGTGTGCCAAGAACAAGACCGCCAAGACCCCCGTACTGACAACAACCGGTGAGCGTGATGCGGAGACAGGCCGTCTGCGTCTGACACCCAACGACCTTGTGGAGATGAAGCGTGCACTGGATAAGATGAAGGTGCCATCTGAGAATCGCCGCCTTGTCCTCTGTCCTGATCATGTGAACGACCTGCTGCTCGTCAGCCAAAACTTCCGTGAGCAGTACAACATAGACCGCAACACCGGTAAGGTAGGCAAGCTGTACGGCTTCGACATCTTCGAATATGCCAACACACCGCTTTATACCACTGCCGGTGTGAAGAAGGAGTTGGGCTCGACGGCTGCAAAGGGCGAGTTCCAGTGTTCGTTCGCGTTCTATACTCCACGCGTGTTCAAGGCCACGGGTTCGACCAAGATGTATTACAGCGAGGCTTCGACCGACCCGGAATACCAGCGCAACAAGATCAACTTCCGTCATTACTTTATCTGTATGCCGAAGAAAGCAGATGCAGGCGTAGTAATGGCAAGCGGCTATAAGGAGATTCCATAATGGGCAAACCGATGAAGTACCTCGTCATCCACTGCACGGCTACCCCGGAGGGGCGTGAGGTGAGCTCGGCTGAAATACGCCGGTGGCATACCTCGCCCCCACCTGCCGGGCGTGGCTGGAAGCAGGTAGGCTATACCGACCTCTTCCACCTCGACGGGCGTGTGGAGCGGCTGGTCAAGAACAACGAGGACGCGCAAGTGGACCCGTGGGAAGTGACCAACGGGGCATCAGGCTACAACAGCGTGAGCCGGCACATCGTGTACGTGGGTGGCTGCGACAAAGCCATGAAACCCAAGGACACGCGGACGGCTGCCCAGCGGGAGTCTCTGAAACGCTACGTGCAGGATTTCCACAGTAGGTTTCCGCAGATACGCATCGTGGGACACCAAGAATTGAACATCGGCAAGGCGTGTCCGAGCTTCGATGTGCAGAAGTGGCTGCGCGAGATTGGTATAAGACAATAATAAAACAAAAGGTATGGAACTCAGTGAAATTATCAATCTGGTGCTGGGTGGCGGCCTTGTGGCGACGGTGGCAGCCGTCATCACGATGAAATCGACCGTGAGGAAAGCGAAAGCGGAAGCAGAGAAAGCGTTGGCTGACGCCGAGGCAGTCCGGATTGACAACACTGAGAAAGCCACCCGGATACTGATAGAGAACATCGTAAACCCCTTAAAGGAAGAACTCAATGAAACAAGAAAGGACCTCAATGCGACAAAGCGCGAGATGGCACGGCTACGCAAGGCAATCGATGATGCTAACAGCTGCCGTTACAGTGATGACTGTCCTGTGCTTAAGCGGATGCGCGTCGAGCAGAAAGACCGCAAGCACGGTGACACAGGAGAGCCACGAGGAGAGCCTGCACGCCGTGGACAGCATGGTGAGCGTTGTAGAAACATGGCAAACGCCCGTGAAGGTGCCGATGTCGTCGGTGAGCCTGACCCTTGCGCTGGACAGCTCCATCTGCTGCCTCAAGGGGCAGCCTACACGGCGAAGCAGGGACAGGCGAGCGTGAAAGTGAAACGGAGGGCTGCGACGGGGAAAGAGCCTGAGCAGTTGGTCATAGAAGCCAACTGCGATTCTCTGGAACTGGTGGCGGTAAGTTACTCAAAAACCATCAGCACACTGAAGCGACAGCTGAAAGAGGCTAAAAAGGTGAACAGCGAGTTGAAGGAAACGTCAAAAGAACGCTCCTCGAACGGTCTTAGAACCGTATTCATCGCCTTTATCGTCGGAGTGGCGACCGGCATAGTATCAACCCTATTAACAAGAAAGATATGGCAAAAAGTGTTTTAGACGGAACCGACCTTATCCTCTCCATCGGGGGGAATGCGCTCGGCTTTTCCACCGGTTGCAAGGTTTCAACCTCTGCCGAAACGGGAGAGCGTGTAACCAAGGAGGCTTCCGGTGGTAAATGGAAGGAAAGTTACATCAAGAGTTTCTCGGAACAGATTACTGCAGACGGTGTCGTGCTGACGGATGGTAGTGATGAAGTCCCGAGTTATGACCAGCTGAAAGATGCTATGCTGAAGGGAGAACCCGTCGACGCGGCATATAACCTTCGTGATGGTGACAAACGCACGGGCAAGACCAGTGGCGGATATAACGGCAAGTATCTTATTACGTCATTGGATCTTGACGGTCAGGCAGGTGATGATGCAAAGTACTCCATCACCTTGCAGAACAGCGGTGCGATAACAAAGAATGCTACCGGATTGACAGGCAGTAGTCCTAAACCTGCCAGCGGTCATTAAAAGTGGAAATTATGGACAAAAACAAACTCAACAAGCTGAGGATTGCCGGCAAGGAATATCCCTGCCGTGTAACCATGGGGGCAATGGTACGCTTCAAGAACGCGGCAGGCAAGGACGTGAGCGAATTGAAGCAGACCGATATTTCTGAACTGGTACTGTTCATCTTCTGCTGCGTGCAGAGTGCATGCCATGCGGACCACGTGGACTTCGATATGGACTTCGAGACGTTTGCCGACTCGTTGGAGCCGGACAGTGTCAACTCCTTTTACGAGGACATGGCTGCCTCACAAAAAAAACGGAGAATCCTGTGCCGGGCAGATAAGCATTGACGAACTGCTGGGTATAGCCTTGGGGTGCATCGGGATGGGCAGAGATGACTTTGAACGGTGTACCCCTTTTGAGTTCTACGAAGTATGGAACCGATGGGGACAGCAGCATAGGGACAGCGAGCGTGGTGCATGGGAACGGGCAAGAGTAATGGCCATGTTCTTTATTCAGCCATACGTAAAAGGCAAGCTGACGGCACATGACGTTCTTCCGCTTCCATGGGACGAGGAAGACAGCGATGCCAAGGGCGAGGAAATCAGCAAGGAAGAATTCAACAGGCGTTTCGAGGAAGCGAAACGGCGCAACGGATTAAAATAGTACAACCAAGATGGCAAAGGCAGTAGAATTTCAGATCAAGATAAAAAGCGGCGACGGCAGCGTCTTGAAAAACCTGACCGTTGAAGCTACCGGACTTGAGGAGGCATTGGAAAAGGTAGGTGAAACGGCGCGCAGCACAGGCTCTCAGCTGAAGGAAATGGCAGCTAAGAGCATGATATTCGAGGGTGCCATGCGTTCCATAGAAACCCTCCGCGACATGGTGGGCGGACTGGCAGCACCTTTCAACAGCTTTGAGACGGCTATGCGGAGTGCCAATACGATGGCAGGAAAAAGCGGTGAGGATTTTGATGCGCTCTCAGAAAAGATTGTCGGGCTGAGCAAAAACATACCATTGGCTCGTGAGGAACTTGCCAACGGATTGTACCAGACCATTTCCAATGGTGTGCCGGAGGATAACTGGATAGGCTTCTTGGAGCAGTCAAGCAAGGCTGCTGTCGGCGGACTTGCCGATTTGGGACAGACGGTAACCGTAACCTCAACCCTTATCAAGAACTATGGACTGAGCTGGGATCAGGCCGGGGCTATTCAGGACAAGATACAGATGACAGCCAAGAATGGTGTAACCAGCTTCGAGCAACTTGGTCAGGCATTGCCCCGTGTCAGCGGAAGTGCTTCGCAGCTGGGCGTTTCAATGGACGAACTCATGGCCGTCTTTGCGACGACTACCGGTGTTACCGGTAATACGGCAGAGGTGTCCACCCAGCTGGCAGCAGTCTTGAACGCACTTATCAAGCCGTCTGCCGAAGCGACACAGGCAGCAGAGGCTATGGGTATTGGATTCAATGCCGCAAGTGTGCAGGCTGCAGGAGGTCTTGAGAACTTCCTGCTGGGATTGGACGCAAGCATTCAGGAATATTCGGGCAAGACCGGACAGCTTAGCGAAACGATTTATGGACAGCTGTTCGGAAGTGCGGAGGCACTCCGCCTGCTCGGTTCATTGACTGGCGAGCAGAAAGACAAGTTTTCAGAGAATATTGGTGCGATGGCAGATTCTGCAGGCACAATAGATACAGCCTTCAATGAAATGTCAAGTACAGGGGACAGCGTCGGACAGATGCTGAAGAACCAAGTACAATCCATGCTTGACTGGGCGGGCTCATTGGCCAGTACATCCGCCCCTTATATGGAGATGATAGCCAACACGGGACTGGCGTTAATGAGTATGGCACAACTGAAGGGTGGGCTGGTAGCTGTCGTGTCCGGATTGAGGGCTGTCAAGATTGCCACACTCGCACAGGCAGCAGCCTCAAAGATTGCCGTACTTGCTTCTAATGCTTGGAAAATTGCACAGATAGCATTGAATTTCGTACTGAGTGCCAATCCCATAGGTATAGTCATTATGCAATAGCCGGACTTGTTGCCATATTAGTGGCAGCCTATAATAACAGTGAGACCTTCCGCAATATATGCGGCCAAGTATGGGCTGTGGTGAAGAACTTGGCTTCAGCAGTATGGGACTTTCTTGTCAAAGCCTTTGAAAGGGCAAGTGCTGTCATAAAAGCGGCATGGGAATGGGTAAAGAAGTTTTTCGGCATTGATGACAGCGGTCCGGTAAAACAGACTGATGGAATAGAAAAGCAGACCAAGGCACTGAAAGAAAACACGAAAGCAAAGACCGCCAATGCGCAGGCGGCGCTTAAAGGAAACAAGAAGTTCAACGCCCCTGTCGGCGACAAAAAGAAGAAAGATAAAAAGAAGACCAAGAAGGAAACCGACCCGTACGACGGAAAGAACCTCATAGCCAATGCCACGAGCTACAAGGAACTTGGCAACAATATCCAGTATTACCAGAACAAGCTCGAAACGACAAAAGGGACGGAGACAAAGACCATATCGCTTTATGCCAAAAAGATTGCCCTGCTTCAGAAGCAGCAGGAAGCCATCAGCCGTATTCAGGAGCAGGCTGCACACCCATCTGAACTGAAATCCCTTGAGGATATTAACAAGGAGATTAGCTATCAGCAGGGGCTTCGGGAACGTGCCACGAAATCGGAACTTGCCGGAATTGACAAAGAGATAAGCCGTTTGAACGACCTTAAAACAGCTTTCGAACGCAATGCGCACATTGATGTCGGCATTGACAAGATAAGGACATACAGGCAGCTGGAGGAGGAAGTGCGGTATTATTCTGACCTGCTTAAGACGGCTACGGCGGAAGAACGTATCGAAATCCAGAAGCAGATCAATGCACTGAATGACCTGCGCAGGAAGTGGGACGATACACTGGACGAGTTGAAGAAGCCTGAAGATATTTCAAGGCTGGACAGCATAGAAGAACTGGACAAGGCTATCAGCTACTACGAGTCCAAACAGAAAAAGGCAAGTGCCTCGGAAATATCCGGGATAGAACGCACCATCATGACCTTGGAGAAAAAGCGTGATGCCATGAAACAGCTGACGCGTATTCCAGAACTGCAGGACGAGGTGGACAAACTTAACGGTATGAACGGCAGGGAACTTACGATGGAGCTGCGGGTAATGGGCCTGGACGGAGTGAAAAAGCGTATCAAGGAGCTACAGAATATGCTCTCGGACACGAAGAACCCAATGGACGAAAGCCAGCGTGCCGAAGTGAACAAACTGGTTGGGAGTTATGAGAAATACCAGAAAATACTTAAAAAGAGCAATGTAACGGTAGAGAAATCGTGGAGTTCTCTCAAAGGTATAGGTGGCGGTATCTCTTCATTGACAGATGCGCTTCAGGGTAACCGTGGGGCTTGGGAAACCATTACCAGTGTAGTCGATGCGGCTATACAGATTTATCAGGGGGTAAACAGTATTATAGCAATCATCAATGCGCTGACAGCAGCAACGGCAACTTCCAATACCGTTGTGGCGGCCAGCGGTGTTGCGACAGCTACCGCCACGGCAGCCAAGGTCGCCGCTGCCCCTGAAGAGGTTGCCGCTGCAACGGTATCCACGATTGCGGTCAAGGCTCAGGCTATGGCATACCGGGAACTTGCAGCTTCCGAGTTTATGGCAGCCCACGCCTATATACCGTTTGCAGGTGCAGGTATCGCTGCCGGCTTCATCGCTATGATGGAAGGACTGGTGGCTTCTGTTGCCGTCACTCCGTTTGCCAATGGAGGTCTGGTGTACGGACCGACTCTCGCCCTTATGGGAGAATATGGCGGTGCAAGTTCCAATCCTGAGGTAATAGCACCGCTTGATAAGCTGAAGTCCTTGATAGGTGATACAGGGGGCGGTTTCAGCGGCAGACTTGAAGCAAGACTGAAAGGTCGCGACATCGTGATAGCACTTGCCAACGAAACACGCATCAACCGAAAGAAGACGAACATAAAACTATAAGGCAATGTATATACACGGACATTTCTACAATGAGTGGAACGACCGCATAGAGGTTCACATCCTGACCCACGGCGACAGGGGGCAGGAGTTGGAAATCGGCGAGGGCAGCGAGATAGACTGGACTGACGACCCCGTGGACATCACGAGCGAGGTGAGCGACACCTTCGATGTGCTGCTACGCCATCAGGCGAGCGTGAGGCTGCTGGTGCGCAACTTCGTGCCGGACTTTTTCTGCGCCTCGTGCCGGGACGCAGTGGTGAACATCTACCGGGAAGGGAAGTGCCTGTTCGCCGGCTTCGTGGAGCCACAGACCTACTCGCAGGGCTACAACGAGGAACAGGACGAGATAGAGCTGAGCTGCATCGACGTGCTGACAGCCCTGCAATACGCCAAGTACGGCAACGTGGGTGCGCTGGGCGTGCTTTACGGCGTGGTGAAAGCCTCTGCGAGTCAGAGGACGATGCTGGACATCATCAAGGAGATAATGGCGGATATGACGGCAGGGCTTGACATCAAAGGCGGTCATTCCCTGCGCTTTCTTTATGACGGCAGCCGTGCCGTGGACAGCCTGACGGCGAACAGACACGCCGTGTTCGGACAGCTCTCGGTGAGTGAGTTGCTGTTCCTCGGCTCTGACGAGGACGAGGTATGGCAGCAGGACGAGGTGCTGGAGGAAATGCTGAAATACCTGAACCTGCACATCGTTCAGGACGGTTTCACTTTCTATATATTCTCTTGGGAGAGCGTGAAAGGAAACGACAGCATATATTGGCGCGACATTGTGGGCGGCGAGCGTTTGCCGATGAACCGCCGGACGGTGGATATTTCCACAAAGAATGTTACCGGCACGGACACGACCATCAGCGTGGGCGAGGTGTTCAACCAGATACTGCTGACCTGCAAGATAGAGAGCGTGGAGAGCGTTATCGAAAGTCCTCTGGACGATGACCTGCTGAAAAGCCCTTTCAGCAATAAGCAGAAATATATGACGGAGTACAGCTGCGACGGCGAAGGAAAAAGGGCTATCGGTGCTTTTGATGCTATAACGCACGGAAATCCGACGGATTATGACGGTGCGAAAACCACGGACTGGTTTATGCAGGTGATGGGTAATGCGCAGTGGTCGTTCCCGAGGAATGGCAAGGGAAACCTGATGGAACTGTATTGCTCGGACAATAGGAATCAACAGGTTCTTCCAAATATACTTGGAACGGAGCCGGGGACGGCGATAGTTGCCTTGGGGAAGGTGGAAAGGAAGAGCGCAGGTACAGACAACTCACCCGTGTCGAAAGTGCCGATGACTAACTACCTCGTCGTGAGCGTGAACGGCAATGGTGAGGATCGGGACGAGCACAAGGTATATCCAAATGAAGCCACGCTGAAAGCGGGCATACCCTGCGCAGTGTATACCGGCAACACGACGGGTGGCGTCTTTTCCCCATCGGACGAGAACACGACAAACTATATCGTGCTGAGTGGAAAGATAGTGCTGAATCCGGTAATGGCCGTAACCGACACTTTTAAGGCTATATACAACTACAAGCCGACCTTCCATTATAATCCATTATTAGGAGGTGGTATCAATCAGTGGTGGCACCGAACTGTTCCGAGCAGAGACAACAGCGACGGGCGTTACTACACGCAGCGTTGGTGGCGCGCGGAGACACCTGGATCTGAACCCCAGTGGGACGAAGCCACAGCGCACGCTGGTGCCTTTTACGGAAACAGGACCGGAGGAATATGAATTCAAATACAGTTCCATAGGCGACAGTAGCGACCAAATATCGAAAATCGCCGTGTTTGCCTGTATGCTGATTATCGGGGACAAATGCGTAGTGGAGAAAGGAACTGCCGGACAACCCGGCGACTTTGAATGGAGAATATACAAGCCGTTGGAAAAATGCGCAAGCGAGGACGAATACTATCAGCAGAGTTTCACGATAGGCTTCGACCCGAAAATCGGGGACAAACTTATCGGCACGAAGTTCGACTTGCAGAACAACATCAGCTACGAGCTGGGCATAGATGCGGAGGGCACGGCTATCCCTATCAGAAAAAAAGACAAAGTGAGCGGGCAGGTCAGGTTCATGATACTGGGTCCTGTGAACTCCATGTGGGACGTGATTACACGCAGGCATCCGACCTTCTTCCGGCATACGAAATGGGGTAGCAGCACGATACCCCTGCTGGCACACGTGAGCAGCATATTCGTGGAGTCGTTCGAGGTGAAGGTTTATAGCGATAACGGACTGGTGAACAACACCGGGGACAACGATATCGTGTATATGAGCGACACGAAGGAACGTTTTGTGAACAGGAAAGACGACGTGGAGTTCAGGATAAGTTCTGCGCTGACTTCTTCGGAGAGCCGGAACCTTGGAGTTACGGACAGCGTGAAGATGAGTACACCGATGAATACGGACACGGGCGAGGGTGTGCGGTCCGTGTATGACCACGTGCGCAGGGAAGCCGGTAAGCCGGAGCAGTTCTATGTGGACAGCTACTACAACGAATACCACGAACCACGCATACAAATGGTTCAGAAACTGGTAGACACGGAAGGCGGTATCGTGGATATGTTCGCCCATTACCGGCACCCGGCTATGGACAGGACATTCTTCGTTCAGGGTATCAGCCGGAACCTTGAATCGGGCGAGGCGGAAATGACAATAAAGGAGATAGAACGATGATTGATGTAAAGATAATCAGGAAGCCGAAAAACGAGGGAACGACCTCAGCTCTCAAGACGGGTGGCACCGCATACGGGGGAATGGCGGTGAAGGAAGCGGCGCACGCAGCCAAGGCCGATATTGCGGAACAGGCTAAGGAGGCAGCGCATGCGGCAGAGGCTGACCATGCCAAGAAAGCTGACCTGTCAGGCAATGCGGAACGTGCCAAATATGCGGAAGAAGCAGGACATGCCAAGGAAGCTGACCACGCAAAAATGGCAGATGACTCCGACCGGTGGGACAACCGGCAGTTTGATGACTATATGGATCAGCCGGTACGTACAGGTGACCATGTGCAGTTTGCTTCCGTGGAAACGGACAGCATCCGCAGTGCCGGAACATTTGTTGACGGACTGCTTGGCGAGGGCTTTAAGTTGTGGAGAGATGAAGATGGTGTAACCTATCTTTGTATCGACAAACTGACGGTACGGCAGACCATGACGGTACTGGAGCTGCTCATTGAGAAGATGCGCAGCTAGGCGGTATGATCTGCGTGAGCGCGGCCAATGGCAAGATAAAGGCAGTCAGCGAACAGGACAGCTCCTATTACATAGAGTTTGAACAGGACAACACCTTCGAGGCACACGACCTGATGCGCTGCCAAACCTTCAGTGGTGGGCAGATGAAGCATTATTGGGTAGAGGTTGCTGAAACGGATACCAAGGGTGTGAAAATAGCCAAGACGGAATTCACAGGAGCACTCCCGGAAGTCAGCGACGAGGTTGTGCTGATGGGAAATACCGAGAATAGACAACGGCAGAACATCATTCTCATTTCAGCCACGGAAGACGGCCAGCCACGCATCGACGTGATGGACGGCGTGAAGGCAAAGAACTTCAAGGACTGTCTGCGTGCCCGTCTTGGCAACCTTGACGGTATCAATGATGACCGGTTCCCGGCAGACCAGCAGCCTCACGGCAACGGTCTTTATAGTGACAATGCCTATTTGAAGGGAACTTTCCTACTTGTAACAGGTGAGGATATCAAGACAAAGTTCGAGATAACCGAGGGCAAGATAGCAAGCAGCGTGAGTGCGCTGCGTCAGGACTTTGCTACAGAGAAAGGATACCTGAACAATCCGAGCTTCGACGAAGGACTGTCCAAATGGCTGACCGAAAACGAGACTGTATTTTGGATGGTTGGCAACAAATGGGTATGGGCCAACGACAAAGTGCTCACTAAGAAAGGCGACGGTGCCAGCGTTACGAAAGATGACGGGCGTATTGTGGTGCGTATCAGGAACAAATACATATCTCAAAAGAATGCGAGTCTAAAGGGTGTTCCTCCGATGAGCACAAATAGTAACGGAAAGAAAGAAGCCCTGCCAATCTATCTGAGCTTCTTCTACCGCTGTGCCACAGAGGGCACGCTGAAGGTGCGATTCGAGAATGTGGACAAGACCGGCTTTGAGAACTTCAACTCGCTGGAGGTGAAGGAGGTGCTTGCGCCGACGGAGGGATACAAGCAATACACCTGCAACGGACTTTGGAACGGCACGGGCGACTTCAAGCTGAGCTTTACGGGCGACATCTACCTTTATATGCTAATATTGAGTACGGACAAGATTGAGAGCCTGACCTACAAGTACCGCACGCTGTTCGAGCAGAGCGAGAAACTGGTGAAGATTGCCGCCCAGAATTTCGACAAGGACGGGCGTGTGCTTGCCGAGAGTGGCATCATGGTAAAGGCTGAGGGTAGCGGCATCTACGCACAGGGACCCGACGGCAAGCTCGCTCTTATTGGTGTGGCAGTGGAAGAAGCCGACGCAGACGGTAATACGCATACAGTCATCAAGTTGCTTGCCGACAACATCAAATTGGAGGGACTGGTAACGGCGAACGGCAATTTCAGAATACTTCCCGACGGTAGCATTGAGGCAAAGAACGGAAAGTTTGGAGGCGATGTCAATGCTGAGACAGGATACATTGGCGGATTTGCCATCAGTGGAAACCATATCGGTGTGTCAAGCCGTGTATTGCAGCCGGACGGTAGCTATAAAGTTGTGGATGACAGGGATGGTTTGTTCCTGTATGACACGATGATAGGTTTCAACGCCAAAGACCGGCAGGCAATTTTCGGAACATGGAACAGCCTTGGGCAGCCTATGCTCGCAAGGCTTGTAGACACGGCAACGGACTATACCGACAGCGACGCAAGAAATGGGGCTTCTTGCCAAAATACGGTATCGTGTTCGATATAGAGAACTCCATGAACGGAAACTTCGCCTTTGCAGGTAAGGGAAGCGGTGCGCTAAATGGATTTGTGGACGGATTCCGCTTTGATAAGGTGAAAGTGGACAATGCCAATACCATCTATGATGTAGAAATAAAAGACAGCAACCGTCTGGTTGTTGCGTGTACAGTAGGCAACTCCGGCATAGCACTGCCCCGTCTTTCTGCGATGCGTTCTGCTCTGGGTATAGGACAGAACACACCATTTGCCTTCCGACTGATCATTACCTCCGATTTAGGAGCGAGCGACTTTGTGATATTCGGCCGTAACAAGACCAAAAACAGCAAGCAGGAGACACCTTGGGACAAAGAAAACTATCCGCTGCTTACCACTTGGAATGGCGAACAGTGGGGGGATATGACAATGGGACAAGGAGACACTGTGGAGTTGCTACTGGTGTATGATCCGGAGCGCACTGCACAGATAGATGGCTTCAGCACTCAGTATACTGCGAGAATAATCAACAGACAGAATTAGCAACAAATAACAAATATAAATCATAACGATATGGCACTGACAGAACAAGAAAGACAGGATTTGAAGCAGGACATACTCTCACAAATCAAGAGCGAGAGCCAGAGTGTAACCGAGCTGCAGGAGGTGCAGAGCCTCGACGGTGTGAAGACCTTGCCAGCGATGCGCGGCGAGGAACTGGTAACGGTTCCGATAAGTCTGCTGGGCAAGCCTGCCATTGATGCGGCAGTGCAGGCTCAGGCAGCCAAGAAGGCGGCAGATACCGCGGCGGGAAAGGCCGGGCAGGCAGCCACCAATGCCGACACGAAGGCACAGGCAGCACAGGAGGCAGCGCAGGCAGCAGGAAAGGCCGTGGAAGAACTCGAACAGGTTAAGACCTCCGCCCAGCAGGTCATCGACCAGTACGAAGATGTGGCAGTACAAGCCCTGAACGGAGCCACGGCGCGCTTTGACGGCATACTGGCAGACGCCGCTATTGAGCAACAGAGTGCCTCGACGGTAGCCGGTGTGTACTTCATTGCCTCCAAGGGGGTGTTTGCCGGTAAACACGAGGGGAAGTATTACGGCAACTGGCCGGGTGCCGACCTCTACCTCACCGAGAACAGGAATGAGATACGCAAGGATAAGCTCTATCTGCTGGGCTCCGTGCTCTATGTATGGAACGAGGCAGGCGGTGAACTTTCGGAAATCACTGGCAGCGGAGGTGGAAACACTATCAATGTAACAGCAACCTATCCCCTTGAGAGCGGCTATTACACGTTAGGGGCAGCCATCAAGGTGGTTGAGGAAAAGAAGCGTGCCAAAGGCTGCTGCATCACCTTTGAGGAAAGTCTGGGTAAATGGCGCACGAAGCAGTTTGTCGGAACCAACATCGACAGCTGGGAGCAGGAAGCCAGTTGGGAGGACTTCGGCGGCGCAGGCACGATAAAGAGCCTGACGGTGAACGGCAGGAAGCAGACAGCCGACGCAGAGGGCAACGTGAGCCTCACGATAGACAATATCGACGTAGACGAGAGCCTCGACGCTGACAGTACCAATCCTGTCCAGAATAAGGCCGTGGCAGCCAAACTCAATGAGGTGGAGGCAGGTACCGTCTTCGGCATGACGGCTGAACTGAGCGACGATGAGAATACGGTGCGCCTCGCGCTTACCAACAAGAGCGGCGCGGAAATAGCCTCGGCTGACATTCCTGCAGGCGGCAGTGGAGGCAGTGGCGGTGACAGCAGCGCCACGAAAATAGTGCTTACCGCCGGCGTGGACAAGACCACCATCAAGGAGGGTGATGCCGTAAAGCTGACCTACACCTACGACCACCAAGGGGCGGACGGCGAGAGCACGGGGCAGAAAGCCACGGTACAGGTAACCATCAAGCGCGGAGCCACAACGACATACAGCGAAACCATCAAGGAGGTGGGCAAGGGCACCTATACCCTCGACCTCACCAAGTACCTGCTGCTGGGTACGAGCGACATCTATGTGATAGCCACGACCACCGACCCTACCACTGGCAAGCGCAGCGCAGGCAAAGCTATGTGTCGGTCAAGTCCGTCACCCTGTCGCTCTCCACCGCGTACAACCTCGCGTCGGGGCTGTTCTCCGGTGGATACGGCAGTTCGGAAACGGTGAGCATACCGTTCACTGTGAGCGGAAGCGGCACGAAGACGGTCTTCCTCTATGTGGACGGCACGCAGCGGAACGCCGAGACGATAAGCCGCAGCGGAACGACCAACAGCAGCTTCAATCTGTCCATGAGTGGCCTGTCCGTGGGGCGGCACACGGTACAGATGGTAGCAGAGGCAGAGGCTGGCACGCTGACCCTGAAGAGCGAGAGCGTCTATTTCGACATTCTGAAAGCCGGGCTCAACTCGCCGTTCATCGGTCTGATGATTACCCACCCGGACGGTAGGATACAGACGGCACAGGAGCATCTGAAACCGGTCATCAGCGTGGGGCAGTACGAGCCGTGCGGGTTCAGGTTCGTTGCCTATGATCCCAACCAGACTCCGGCTACCCTTTCAGTAAAACGGAATGACACGCTCCTTCAGACCGTCAGCGTGCCGAGAACGATGCAGACCTACCAGAACAGGTTTACCGAGAAGGGACGGCAGACGATGGCGTTCACGACAGGCACTGCTACCTATACCCTTTACATTGACGTGGAAGAGAGCGGAATCGATATAGGCGAGGCTTCATACGGTCTGCAGGTACGGCTGAGTCCTGCCGGCAGGAGCAATGGTGAGAGCAATCCTGCAAAATGGGAATCGAACGGCGTTAAAACAGCATTCGAGGGCTTCGACTGGTCAAGCAACGGCTGGACAGGCGACAGCCTGAAACTCTCCAACGGTGCCAAGGCCATCATCGGCTACGAGCTGTTCAGGGAAGATGCCGGCGCAAACGGTATGACTATTGAAATGGAGTTCAAGGTAACAAACGTGATGGACCGTACCGCTGAGGTCATCAGCTGCATGAACGGCGGCAAGGGACTGAGCGTAACCCCTGTGGAGGCAAGTATCAAGACCGGAACCATCCTGCATTACACCAATGAGGAAGGTGCCGACGCAAGCCGTGAGATAAAGATCGGTACGAAGTTCGCCCCGGAAGAGTGGTTGAAGGTCGCTTTTGTCATCGGCAAACGAACAGATGGGCGGCTGATGGAATTGTACGTGAACGGTAACCGTGCCGGTGCGGACATATACGACGGCAGCTACTACTTCCGTCAGGACAGTCCCGTGGGCATTACCCTGTCAAGCGAGGCGGCAGACCTTGAGATGCGGAACATACGCATTTACAACCGTCCTCTTACCGATGACGAGGTGTTGGAAAACCGCATGGTCGATGCGGGCAGCACGGAGGACATGATGCGTATATGGGAGGAGAACGACATCATCGGTGAGACAGGAGATGTCGACATCGATAAGCTGCGTGCCAAGGGCAAGGGCGTGCTGCGCATCGTGCGCAAAGGCGGACTTGACGAGGTGAACCAGACCAACAATAAGAAGACTGACTTCTCCGCCGACGTGTATTTCTACAGTCCCTTCGGCAAGGAGTATGACTTCATCCTGCGCGACTGCTATATCCGCATACAGGGTACCAGTTCCACCAAGTATCCGAGCAAGAATATCCGCATCTACTTCAGCAAGGGCGGTGCGAACCTCAGCCTTGAGGTGAACGGTCAGGTTGTGGAGAGCAGGAAGTACAGCATGCGCCCTGGAGCCTTGGCAATGAACCTCTACTGTATGAAGAGCGACTATTCGGACTCGTCGATGAGTCTGAACACCGGCGGTGCCAAGCTCTTCAACGACGTGATGAAGGAACTGGGACTTCTGACACCTCCACAGCGCTACCAGTACGAGCAGGGCGGGAAGAGCCTCAACGCCATAACGGTGCGCACGGCTATCGACGGCTTCCCTATCGACGTGTTCAGCGCGGAGACGGCAGACGGTGAGAGTACCTATTTCGGCCAGTACAACTTCAACAATGAGAAATCCAAGAGCGGGAAGCTCTTCGGCATGGAAGGCGTGGACGGATTTGTCCCTGAATGCCCGCTGACTTTGGAAACGCTGAACAACGGAGAGAAAGCGTGCTTGTTCCAAAGCGAAAGCGACGAGGACCTTGCCGCCAACTTCGACGCAGGCTTGGAGACCAACGTGCCGGACGACGTGAAGTGGGCAGGATTGTCCGAGACGCAGCAGACTGCGCTGAAACGCCTGTTCGCTTGGATAAGGCTTGCGTGCCGGAAGGAGCCAAGGCGGACGACCTCACGACATTCAGGAGCGCGAAGTTCGTTTCAGAAATAGAACAATACTTTGACAAGGACTTCCTGCTTACCTATTATATCCATACCGACTACCATGCCAGTGTGGACCAGCGTGCCAAGAACATGCTGCTGCGCACATGGAACGGCAAGCTGTGGTACATCACCTATTACGACGGCGACACGCAGGACGGCAAGCGCAACGACTGCTTCCTTGCCTACGACTACACCCTCGACCGGAACACATGGGACGCGGAGGCAAGCAAGTACGCCTTCGAGGGCAGGGAGAGCTGGCTTTGGAACCTCGTACTGGCCAACTTCGGCGACGACCTGAAACGCTGTGCAGCCAACTACCGCGCGAAGATGACACCAGAGCGCGTGTTGTCCATGCTCACCGTGGAGCAGATGGGCAACTGGAGCGACAGGGCCTACAACAAGAGCGGCTACCTGAAATACATCCGCCCGGCTATGGTGGACACCTACGGCAAGAAGTGGCCGTTCATCTATGCCCTGCAAGGCAACAACAAGGCGTTCCTGACCTATTTCGTCAGAAACCGCTTCGCCCTGCTCGATGCGAAGTACGGCACGAGCAGCTTTACCTCTGACAACATTGACCTCTATATGTCCCGGACAAACGCGGACGCGGCGGATACGCTCAGGATAACCGCCGGCGAGGTTTACGCATTCGGCTACGGCACGAACAACAGCCCGAACCTCGGCAACAGCGGAATCGTGGAAGCGGGCAAGACGGCTGAACTGAAGATAACTGGTGCCTATACGGTGAACGACCCCCTGCGCGTGTATGGCGCAAGCCGCATGCAGGTTTTGGACATGACGGACGCAGCCGACCACCTGAAGAACGGACTTGACCTCGGCAAGTGTACCTCACTTAGGGAGTTGAACCTCCATTCGGGCACGGAGGGCAGCACGATGGTGGCTGAACATCGGCAGTTGCCGTCAGCTCAGGACGGTGAACCTAAGAAATCAGCGACAAGCCAAGACAGGTGGCAGCACCTCCACGGAACTTGATTTCTCCAACCAGACCAAGCTGGAGTATCTCGATGCACGCGGCACACAGCCAAAGAGCATTACATTCGCCAAGGGTGCGCCTGTAACGACAGCCCTGCTTCCCGGCACACTGAATGTACTGAGGCTCGAATATCTGACCAAGCTGACGGTAAACGGTCTGAGCCTTGAAAGTTATTCAGGCGTTAAGACGCTCATCGTGGACGGCTGCCCGAACATCAACTGGGAAACGCTGCTTCTGCGCTGTACTGGCGTGGAGCGTCTGCGTGTAACCGGTATTGAAAAGACCGATGACGGCACTTGGCTGAACCGATTTGCCAATATGGGCGGTGTGGACGCAGAGGGCAATGCCACCGAGACCTGTGCTCTGGTCGGTACGGTACAGCTTACCAAATATGTGGAGGAAGAAGAGTACGGCAGGCTGTGCGCCCACTTCCCCGAACTGAACATCAGGCAGCCGGACTATACAATGATAGAGTTTGACGATTCCATAGCCGATGACGTCAATGTAACTAATCTCGACAACGGCACAGGATACCGGAGCAGCACGCCATACAAGCCGAGCGGTCATATCTCGGCCATTATGAAGCAGCGGCACAGGGTACTGGCCAAGGTTATAAAGAAAGCCACGACGCGCAATGTGAACATGGCAGGACAGGACATGGTCGTTCCCAACCTTGACGGTGAGGTCATCTACTATCCGTTGGATGACAGGGACAGCAACAAGTATGCAGACGGCACGGAGGCGAAGCTGGACGGCACTGAAGGCGACTGGATGATGTACGAGCCGTTCTTCTGGTACAAGGGTATCAATGACTATCTCAAAGGCAGACACTACAGCTGTTACAGCAGCAATGACAGTGCCCACAGACCGGTCAGCCCGGAGGCTACAGTATTGATGGTGAAAGAGGTCAAGAATGCGCAGAATGGCTTTGTGTCCGACAAGAAGATAATGAGTGGCAAGAAAACCTTGCGCGACTCCTACACGAACGATACAGCATATAGCGTCTGCAAGGTGAGCGTTGAGGGCTTCAAGCGGGTACGCTTTCCAAGCGTTCCCGGCACGAACCTCATCGGTTCCATATTCGTGGACGCAGAGGGTAAAGTTATCAGTTCTGTCGTGGTACCGACTATCGGCAACAAGTTCGAGGCAGGTATGTACCTTATTGCCGACATTCCTGAGAAAGCCGTGAACCTGCACTTCACTGTCCTCAATACGGCAGAGTTCGACTGTGTTGTACTGAGTAATAGCGACAGGATAGAGGATATGGAGCCTGATTGGGTTGCCAGTGATGAGCACCTGTGCGCCGTGGTAGGCTCGACCGTTATCGGCTCCAAGCTGCGGGCGGCCATTACAGGCGGCAGCACGACTGCGAGCATGACGTGGACGGACTTCCATTATTACAGCGTTCAGCGCGGTATGCAGCAGATAGATGCGTTGATGCACTCTCGAATTGCCAACCTGTTCTATGCGTGGTACGGCCGTCTGAATGTGCAGGAGCAGTGCGGAGCAGGACAGCATACGAATACACGTACAACGGGGGGTACAGCGTCAAGGGGTATGACTGACACAATAGGCTATGAAGAAGCGAAGAGCATAAACGGCAACGTAACGAACAGCCTTGTGGACAATGCCGTCCACCAGTTCGCTTGGTACAAGAGTGCAGACGAGTACGGTGGTGCCGCAGTGACGCAGGTGAATAACATCTGCTGCCTCGGCTATGAGGATATATACGGGCATAAGTGGGATATGATGGACTGTGTGGATGTACCAAACGACAGTGGCAATGTCGGTAAATGGCGCATCTTTATGCCTGACGGCTCTGTCCGTATGGTAAAGGGAATGACGAGCAGCACGTGGATAACCGCAGTGGCCCATGGCAGATATATGGACGTCATACCGGTGGGAAATGTAGCCGGTTCGTCTTCCACCTCCTATTCGGACTATTATTGGTTCAATGGTGGCAGTTCCCGTGTTGTCTATCGTGGCGGCAACTACGCGGACCCGAGCTGCGGTGTGTCGTACACGAATGCGAGTTACGATGCTTCGGGCTCGTTCACGAGTGTCGGTTCGCGTCTGGCCTTCCGCGGTAAAATCGTGAAAGCGCAGAGCGTGGCAGCATACAAGTCGGTCAGCGAGGTGGCGTAAGCCGTAAAGCGGGAGCGAAGCGACAAAGCGAAAGAACGGCGTTGGAGGATAATTCCAACGCCGTTCTAATATTGGTATACCGGCGAAGCCGGTCGATTTTTAGAAAGAAAATAAAGAGGTGCTTGGGTACGTTTCGTTTTACGAAATATAACGCCTCGTTCTGAATGGCACGAACATTTCGTTTTGCGGATTATACATTCTATACCTTATTATATAGAACAGGTACATTATATATAATAGCAAACGCATTATACAAACCTAAAAGACGCACCGCCATGAGTGCGTCTTTTGTTTTTTAAGCAGGCGTCAAAGTTCAGCAATAATCACCCTTCCGTATAGGTTTATCCTCGAAAAAATGTAGTTTTGTTCTATTTATATCATCGAAAAAATGTAGTAATCTCTTGTTTTTATCATCGAAAAAGTGTATTTTTGCAAAAACAAGAAAGCTATATATACGTGAGTTCGATATAAGAATTACGCCGTTGTATTATTTATTAAGATACTTAAAGAAAGAAGTAATTATGACTTAATATGCTTATATTCAATGAGAAATAAAGTGTTTTCGTCCTCAAATTCTTACACCGTGCTCGCATCATTTATGAACGTTTTCGTTTAGCCAAATGAGCAATGCCAAATTTATTTAAGCATTGCCATGGCGAGAAAACGCACTTTTCGAGGAACGAGAAAAGAACGAAAAGAAGAGAATTAAAACGTAAATATTTTTCGCAAACGTAGCTATTACTTAACCATCTATCCATCAGTGCATTACAAAACCTATTGTTTTGTATTCCGAAAGCGGCTGTTTTGCGATGTAAAACCTACGCTTTTACCCTGCCAAACAACCGCTTTCGCAACATCAAAACGCAGTTATCAGTTTTTAACGGAATTATCTTTACAAGATTAAACCGAAAAACTCTCGCGGTTTCATTAGGGTACTTGCTTTAAAAAACATCTGCGAGACAGCTTGCTTAACGTGCCTTCTTGTGCCGAACTCACGTTATATGACGTCTCAATCTAAAAAATATGACGTCATATTTGGAAGAAAATGACGTCATATTTTGGGGGAATAGGTTAAATCAAACCCATGAAAGTAAGGTTTATCGCTTGATAAACTTCACGGTCTGATTGCCAATACTTACAACATATATACCGGGAGTAAAGTTGTCGATGTTGAATGTAGCTTGCAAACCGTTTACAACAAAGCTGCTCATACATGCACCCGTAGTATTGAATACCTGCAATGTTTTTCCAATAAGAGCTGCGGGAAGGTCTACCGTAAGTTTATTGCCGTCGAGATGCGCTTGGAGCGATTTGCCCACGGTTGGAGCATCGCCGATGTTGCCGGGAGTACCGGTAGGCTCGTATGTGATTTCCGATTCATCGGTTGTTTCGCCCATCGGAGCATGGACGAAGTATTTCTCCATCGGCAAACCCTTAAAGAGCGTGCAGTTGAGCGGCCCTTGCAGTACCCACTCGGCTTCGGTGGCTTCGAGAACCATGAATGTTTCAGAAGCGAGTTTGCTCTTGTCGTACTCAAACTCTTTGCCGAATCCGTTGCTGCTACTCTGCTTGTCTATGTCGCCTTCGTTGTCGTAGTGCCACGTCCAAATGCCTTTGTTCTGAGCCGTATAGTTAGGACCGGGCACTTTCTCTATCGATGTACGACGTCCTTTTTCGTCATACTTGAAATCCTCTTTCCATACGAGTTCACCGTCGGGGTATTCCTGACTGACACAGATAACACGGCCTGCATCATCGTATGTTACTTTGCAGATGCGTCCCACATTCTCTTCAAGTTTATTCAAAGGATAGTCGAACTGGCGAATATCGACACGAATGAGGCGCATTTGGGCGTCATATACGAAGCTCATCTTAACGTCCTCGGTAAGCATTTCTTCTTCAGGCTCAGTACCGTGGTGCGTAGCGCGGGTATATTCGGTTACGTATCCATATTCGTTGCGCGTATATACATGTTTTGCAGAAATGATTAACGAGGTTTGGTCGGCATTTAGCTCTTCCTCTTCTTTCAGTATCATGTAGCCCTGCGAGTTGTACTTGTAGTTGTAGAACGAAGTTCCGGGGTTATCGCTCGAACCGTACTCTTCTTTGATAAGACAACCCTTTTCGTCGTAGATGTACTGCGTAAGCTCTTCGTCTTCCGAATTCTTCCAGTCAATCACTTTCGCCATTCTGTACTTATAAACAGCTGGGTCTGCACGGAAATAGTTGGGAGCCATCTTTACTTGCGCCGTGGCTGCTTGCGCTGTGGCAAACATAACGATTGCCACGATAAAACGTAATAGCTTTTTCATTGTTGTTTAAAATTAATGTTGGTTGTTGATGAATATATAATGATATTGTGTCTCTGAAATAGTTTTCGCTTTGATTGTCGCGTTTTCTTTTGTGTTGTCTATGGGGCTATGGCAAAGAAAGGAACCCTTTTATAGAGTTCCTTTCTGCGATTATTGCTTAGTTCTTTTTAACGAACTTATAGTTGAAGCTGACTTCCTTCTTCTTGCCGGTGGCGTCTTTAAGACCGGTGAACTGAATAACGGCATAGCTGCCATCTTTAAACTTCACCAAGAATACAGGAGCTTTCTTTGGGTCTGACTTCGACATCGTGAGCGCATACTCGCCCATTGTGCCCTTTACTTTGTGCATCCAATAGTAAAGTCCCATGTTTACGTAGCTCTTCATATAACCCAATACGGCAGGATTTTTCATCATTCCGCTCATATCATAGATAAGATAAGCTTTTATGTCGCTCTCCCATTTTACGTTTGTCGGCAATGTCTTGATGGTTTCTATATCTGTCGTATCGGTCATGCAGGCTTCTGCACCGTTGGTCATCACGTCGAAAATGTGGAAAGCCAAGTGCCACTTCTCGTGCATTCGATGGTCTTGCCTCCACCGTCTTCGTTACGTCGTATTTGCCGAAGCGGTCTTTCTTCTTGCCGGCATCAGAATATGTGCGCCATTCCTGCTCGCTAACGTCTTCTTTCATAACAGTTTCGCCTGTTTCAAGATTTACATATACCCACTTGTCATAATCTTGAAGTGCCTTTTCTTGCGTAATAAACGAAAGCGTCTTTGTCGGTACGTCTTTCGGTTCGTCAGGCTTTGGTTTTGGAGTAGGCTCGTCATTGTTACATGATGAGAATAATAAAACCGCAAGGCATGATAATGCCATAAATGATTTAAACTTCATAAATAATAGCGTTTAAAGTAGTTGTATTAAATTTATCGGGTGCAAAATTAGCCAATAAGAAATTGTTTCACAATACCTTGTAATTAGTATTTTTTCAATCTTATAGTAGGTATTGGATTGAATTTATCTTTTCAACCAACATCTTTCCATTTGCAAGAATAAATGTAAACAAAGGAGAAACCAAGTAAATATAAGGGAAACAGGCATTTCTCTATCCGAGTAAATTAATATGGGGACGCTGCATTTGTTAGACTTTTAAAGACAAAAACGAATAAAAATCTATAAGATTATCTGCGAAAAAGCAGAGTTGTAATAAAAGCTATACCTACTTATGGTTAATTATTATAGGTATGTTAATGACTATTCCACATAGCTAAAGAACCGTGAGTTCGGCATAAGAAAGGTGGTTAAACAAGTAATTCTTTCGCATTCATATAGTTTTCATTCTGTCCTGCCAATAGTTTCACGAACCAAATACATTACCGCTTTATCTGTTTATATCCGACTGTATTCTATCATAAAATCGGGAAAGAACTTCTAAAATATCATCGGGCAAATAACTGAAAGCCTTCTCGGCTATCCATTCAGGAATTTCGTAGTAAGCTTCGGCAACCGAACCCGCTATACATGCCTTCGTATCGGTATCGCCGTCGCAAAGCACAGCCAACCGTATGGTTTCTTCAAAACTATTGGCGTCCATGAAGCAACGCAACGCCATGGGCACAGTTTCTTGACAAGTAGCATCGAAATGGTTCTGCGCACCAATTTTGCGTATATCGCGCATCGGCGGCAATTCGTAGCCATAGAACTTCTCAATCTTTCGTTCTACATCGGGTTTCGTAAAGCGCATGTGGCGCAACCAACAAATTACTTCGGCTATACACTGTGCGCCTTTTATGCCTTCTTCGTGGTTGTGCGAAACCTCCGCCGTCTTCTTGGCTTCCGCCATTACTTCTTCCCAATCAGAGAAAAGCCAACCCACCGGACTGACACGCATGGCAGAACCATTTCCAAACGAATTTTTAGGTTGCGGATTGTCCTCGTGCAACCAATCGTAAAACATATTGCCATATCCCCCCATCGGAGCAGGATAACGATGACACCAGTCCAACAAGGCATCTTTGTAAGAACGCTCGCTCAAGATTGCATCGGCAACAGCAACTGTGCAGATGGTATCGTCGGTGTAAGAACATTCGTCGGTGAACAGTTCAAAATCCTTTTCCGGCGCAGGTCCGAACTCAAAGCGTGAACCTACAATATCTCCTATAATAGCTCCAAGCATACTGCGGAATTGTTAAATCAAAATGTTTAGACTTTAGAAAAAAGTACCCCCGATGAGAATCGAACTCATATTTCAGCTTTAGGAGAGCCGTGTTCTATCCATTGAACTACAAGGGCATTGTGTTTCGGATATAGCCAAGTGCAGCTATTTCATATGCAAAGATAGCAAAAAAAAAGTGTTTTAATAGTTATTTGCATATTTTTTTTCGTTTCTTGTTAAACTTTTAATCGCGAAAAAAGTCTTAGATAATGTTATGAAAAAGATTATTTCGTTTTTGCTGCTCCTCGTATTAAATGCGACAGTAGCGTTTGCACAAGGCTCTGTGAAGCAGAGTGTTGGACAAAAGGTCTAACATGGGATTAGAGTTTATAAATGTCGTGATAAGAAAAGAAGGAAGCGACAAAATTCTAAAAGGTGCTATAACCGACACCGACGGGCATTTCATCATATCAGATGTTCCCAACGGCAACTACACACTCACGGCAAGCAGCATGGGATATAAAGATATTGTAAGGACATTCAGCCTTACGGCAACCTCGCCCAACAAGAACTTCATAGCACTTTACCTATCCGAAGATGCCAAATCGCTCGACGAAGTGGTGGTAACGGCACAACGTGCAGACATGAAACTGGAGGTAGACCGCAAGACTTTCAGCGTAGACCAACAAATATCGAACGCCGGCGGAGTGGCAACCGACGTTCTGGAAAACATTCCGAGCGTGGAAGTAGACAACGAAGGCAACGTTTCCTTGCGTGGCAATTCGAGTGTCGAGATATGGATAAACGGCAAGGCTTCAGGACTTACGACCGACAACCGCGCAAATGTGCTGCAGCAATTGCCTGCCGAAAGCATCGACCGCATTGAAGTAATAGACAACCCTTCGTCTAAATTCTCGGCTGAAGGGTCGGCAGGTATCATCAATATCGTACTGAAGAAAGACCGCAAAGCCGGCTATTATGGCAGCGTTCAGGCGGGTGCCAATACACGTGGCGGTGCCAATACATCGTTCAACATCAACTACAACAGCTCTCTCATCGACGCTTACGCCAATGTTGGCTATCATCATCGCAAAAGAGAAGGCGGCTCTTGGAGCGAGCAAAACAACATCAATACGAACACTTACCAACGATACTCAGCCAAGAACAGCGGACAAGGCAACAATCTTTTCACACGTGCAGGCATAACATTGCACGCCACAAAGAAAGACGACATCTCGCTCAGCGGTATGTTCTCGCTCGGCAACCACAAGAACAACAGCCTTACACCGTATGAATACGGAACCATCGGCTCTCTGCTGAACAGTCGTTTAATGAACCGCAGCACGAGCAGCAACAACGATATGCGTATGATGCACGTCGAATTAGACTATCGGCACAACTTCTCCGACAAACATTACTTGGATTTCAGCGTGAGTTACAACAAATGGAAAGCCGACAACGAAAACATTTTCCAAGACACCACCACCTACTTCGATGCAGCAGGCTATCCTCTTGTAATGCCCGGCACCACCGGCAGCTACCAGTACAGACCGATGTACGTGAACAACAGGTCGTGGGAAATAAAGTTCGATTACGAAAACCAAATATCAAAAGCAATGCGACTTCAGGCGGGTTATCAAGGCAATCTGTCGAAAGAAAACACACCGCAAGAGAGCTTTGTAGACCGCAACAGTTGGGCAGGCTATAACCTTGTGGAAGACCGGCTATACTACAACCGTTTCATATACAAGAACGACATTCACGCCCTCTATACCACCTTATCGTACAATTCGGGCAAGTTCGGCTTGATGGCAGGACTCCGCGGCGAATACTGGAAGGTGAACACGGAAACCTATTCGTGGGCGCAGGAACACGATGCAAGTCTGCGCGACAAGCCGTTCAAGAAAGATTACTTCCAACTTTTCCCAAGTATCTTCATGAGTTATCAGCTCACCGAGAACGACCAATTGCAACTGAACTACACTCGCCGTTTGCGTCGTCCGTGGGGCGGAGAGCTCAATTCGTTCCGAAACACGAGCGATGCCACCGTCGTATCGTTTGGTAACCCGGAGCTGACACCCGAATACAGCAATTCGTTCTCGCTGAACTATCTGCGCACATGGCGCGAACACTCTTTGCTCGTGTCGGCTTACTACCGCCCGACCACCGATGTCATGCAGCGCATTATCTACCGCAGTTCCACCGATGGCTTACTCTATCAAACCGGCTTCAATGTTGCCAAGAGTACATCGACAGGTTTGGAACTTACGGCAAGAAACAGATTGTTCCGCATTTTGAACCTCTCTACCTCTGCCAACTTCTACTATTACAAGCTCAATGGTTTTGATTTCGACATCGACGGACAAACCATCACCGGGCAAGGCAACAGCAATTTTACGTGGAATGCACGCATGCAAGCCAGCCTGATGTTGCCTTACGATATGTCGGTACAGCTGACGGGCAGCTACAACAGCCGCCAGAGTTTGGCACAAGGCTACAGGTCGCCAAGTGGCAGTGTAGACTTCGGTTTCAGAAAGAGCTTCCTCAATAAGATGTTGGTGCTGTCCGTAAACTGCCGCGACCTGCTCGACACACGCAAATGGAAGACTTACACCGGCAGCGACTCCTTCACACGCCATCAAGAGAGTTGGCGTTCCGGCCGTACATTCCGCTTCACACTCACTTGGAACTTCGGAAACACAACGAAGAACAAGAAGAAAGACAACAATATGGAAATGGACGACGACTTCGGTAGTCAGCCATATCAAAACAGCGGAACAGGCGAATAAAGCCGGCTCTTTAAGCATTTGCAAACAAGAAGACACATCGAAATACGATTTGGTTAGCACGAAAACGGGAAGCCGCCTTTACACAAAAGTCGGCTTCCCGTTCATTTTTTCGGGGAAAATATCTGATTGCATACCATCGCAGTACGTTCCTTGCATTTTTACCAACCTATGGTAATCCGATTACCATAGGTCTGTAATCGGATTACCATCAATCTGTAATCGAATTACCACCGATTGGTAATCCGATTATATGATGTGAGTAACCCGGCTGTTCGGTGTAAGTAACCCGATTATCTGATGTAAATAGTTTCTTGAACTGATAAATTCTGCACAGCCCGTCTTTACCTTTCCTTTTTCCTATTCGTATGTAATATTTTACCATACAGGAATGGACATTTGGGTAATACGACGAAAAACCATACCTTTGCCACCATAATTTTAAACCCAAATCGGTCATTAGCGTCTTTGACCGGTTTTGTTCGATTGTTGAGTAGATGTGCCGGCATTTCATCGAAGGCGTAGCGGGCTACGGCGAGATGTAATGGCTGCGCAGATGTCGGCAAGCAGACGAAACCGGTAAGGAAGCATGACGGTAATAACAAATCTAAGCAAATGCGTCCTAATGAACGATTGGGGTTAAATGTATAGAATAAAAAACAAAACAATAAAAAACATAAAACTATGGAAGAAAATAGAAAAGAACTGAACCGCAACTTGGCACAGATGCTTAAAGGCGGTGTTATCATGGACGTTACAACCCCCGAACAAGCTCGCATAGCCGAGGCTGCCGGTGCTTGCGCAGTAATGGCATTGGAGCGCATTCCTGCCGATATTCGTGCTGCAGGCGGTGTGTCTCGTATGAGCGACCCTAAGATGATTCGTGGCATTCAAGAGGCTGTCAGCATTCCCGTAATGGCAAAAGTGCGCATCGGACACTTTGTTGAGGCTCAGATACTTCAAGCTATTGAAATCGATTATATCGACGAGAGCGAAGTGCTTTCACCGGCTGACGATGTTTACCATATTGATAAGGATAAGTTCGACGTTCCTTTCGTTTGTGGAGCAAAAGACCTTGGCGAGGCATTGCGCCGCATTGCAGAAGGTGCAACCATGATTCGCACAAAGGGCGAACCGGGTACAGGCGACATTATTCAGGCTGTCCGCCACATGCGTATGATACAGACAGAGATGCGTCGCCTTACATCGCTCGGCGAAGACGAACTCTATGAAGCAGCAAAGCAACTGCGTGCGCCTTACGAACTTGTGAAGTATGTTCACGACAATGGCAAGTTGCCTGTTGTAAACTTCGCTGCGGGCGGTGTCGCTACTCCTGCCGATGCTGCGCTTATGATGCAGTTGGGTGCTGAAGGCGTATTCGTCGGTTCAGGTATTTTCAAGTCCGGCAACCCTGAAAAGCGTGCTCGCGCCATCGTTCAGGCTGTTACCAACTACAACGATGCGAAGATGCTTGCCGCACTGAGCGAAGACCTTGGCGAGGCAATGGTAGGTATCAACGAAAGCGAGATTGCTATTTTGATGGCAGAACGTGGCAAATAATCGAGCAAAACATGAAGATTGCCATATTAGCCTTACAGGGAGCATTTGCCGAACACGCCAAAATGATGCAGCGACTGGGGCACGAAACCTTTGAAGTGCGCCAACTTGCTGACTGGAACAAGCCCAAGGACGGACTTATTATTCCCGGCGGAGAAAGCACCGTAATGCTGAAACTCCTACACGAGTTGAACTTGTTTGAGCCTATAAAGAAAGACATCGAGGGCGGTCTGCCTGTTTATGGCACTTGCGCAGGACTTATTCTGCTATCGAAAGAAGTAGAAAATGCACAAAGTCCGTACGCTCGTTTCGCTACGATGAACATTCGCACCTGCCGCAACGCATACGGCAGACAAATGGGAAGTTTCGCAGTCGATGCACCGATGAAAGGTATTGCAGAACCTGTTCCAATGACTTTCATACGTGCACCTTATATTGAAAAAGCAGGCGAAGGCGTAGAAGTGCTTGCCGAAGTAGACGGACGTATTGTCGCAGCCCGCCAAGGCAAACAGCTTGTTACGGCTTTCCACCCTGAATTGGGCACAGATACTCGTGTTCACGAGCTATTTGCAAAAATGTTGAAATAAAAAGCCGGAATGGCGGTTTGCTGTACGGACAAAGTGCAGCAGCCGCTTTCTTGTTTTTCTATACTTAACGTGAGTTCGCCATAAGAAAGCAGGTTAAGCAAGCAATTCTATAGATACTTTTTACAATCCCATAGATATTTTTTAGCAAGCTCTCTAATGAAACAGCGCAAGCTTTTCTGTTTAATCTTGTAAAGATTATTCTCTTAAAAAGTGATCTTATACCGAACTCATGTAATCGTTGGTTGAACATGGAACAACAATAAAGGCGACACCCTTTGAAAGGTATCGCCTTTATCGTTTGCTTTTCACTATATGCTTTATGCATTTACAGCATCAGCAAGTTCAGCACCCGGCTTGAACTTAGCAACCTTCTTAGCTGCAATCTGTATTTTCTGCTTTGTAGCAGGGTTAATACCTTCGTGTGCGGGACGCTCTGTTACAGAGTAAGTACCGAAACCTACCAACTGAACTTTATCACCGGCTACGAGTGCTTCTTTGATAGCTGCGGTCATAGCGTCTAATGCTTTCTTAGAGTCAGCCTTGCTTAGACCTGCACCGGCTGCGATTTTCTCGATTAGTTCTGTTTTGTTCATAATTTTTGAATTATTGTTTGATATTATACAAAATATTATTCCAACATTTTTGCAAATATAGTTGTTTAGTTTCATAAAACAAACAAAAATAGAAAGAAATGTAAACTTTTACCTAAAAAAAGTTCTATATTAGGCTGTTTCGTACTACATAATGCAGAAAAATTAGTATTTTTGCAGGTGTTAAGCAGAAACAACTGAAAGTTTGTCATTCCCTGCACTTGCTTGCTAAGAAACGGAAAGTTGGCAAAGACTTTGCTATTCACATCATTAAGGAGACCACCAAATCTCTATAAACAAAAGTATAAAATATGCGCAATATACCAACAGTAACAAAAAATCTGCTCATTCTTAATGTTCTGGCTTTCATTGCCTACATTATGCTTGGCAAAATGGGCATCGACCTTAACAATTTATTGGGTCTTCACTTTTTCCTTTCCGACGATTTCCACCTTTGGCAGCTCGTAACCTATATGTTCATGCATGGCGGTTATATGCACATTTTAATGAATATGTTCATGCTTTGGATGTTTGGCATGGTGATGGAAAATGTGTGGGGGGCAAAGAAATTCCTATTATATTATATGGTAACGGGCATCGGTGCCGGTCTTTGTCAGGAACTTGCGCAATACGCTACCTACGTGGCGGAGGGGTTGAGCCACTATCAGTATGTGGCAACCGAAATGGGACGGATACCAATGGACAGCTATCTGAACCTTTGGACAACCGTGGGTGCCTCGGGAGCAGTGTATGGTGTGCTGCTGGCATTCGGACTTACGTTCCCTAACGAACGCATGTTCATTATTCCAATCCCCATTCCGCTGAAAGCAAAATGGATAATCATGGGGTCGATTGCCATGGAACTTTTCTCGGCAATGAGCACAAGTAACGACGGTGTAGCACACTTGGCACACCTTGGCGGTATGCTGTTTGGCTATCTGCTCATACGATACTGGCGTAAGCACCCTTATTCCGGCAATGATTTTGGCATGGATAAGGGTCGTCGGTTCTTCGACAATATGCGTAGCAACTGGGAAAACCGAACAAATCGTTCGGCAGGAAACAATCAGAGAGGAGGCAACGACGGCTTCCAATGGAATACCACACATACGCAGCAAACACAGCAACCTGAAAGCGATTGGGACTACAATGCACGAAAGAAAAAGGAACAAGAAGAAGTAGACCGCATACTCGATAAAATAAGAAAGAACGGCTATGACAGTCTGAGCAAAGACGAAAAACAAAAACTTTTCGATAGCAGTAAGTAACGAAACAACCAACGAAAAGAGGAAAAAAGGCACATAAATATATGTTTCGCAAGATAAAAAGCACGGTCTACTGGTTTGCCTTGGTTGCCAACATCGTAGCAATAGTTGCGCTGTTGCTGGTTGGCAACGTAGACAGACTGCAGCCGGCCGAGCACCCGTGGCTGTCTAATCTCGGCTTAGGCTTTCCCATCGTGTTGGCAATCAATCTGCTTTTTGTTGTCTTTTGGGCAATATTCCGTTTCAAAACCATTTGGTTGCCCTTGTTAGGACTGCTTATTTGCTATGTCCCCATACGCAAATACACACCTTTTAATATAAAGAAAGAACACCCCGTCAGGTCGATTAAGGTGCTTTCCTACAATGTTTTTATGTTTGCAATTTGGGATTTCGAGCCTGAAGCCACCAATCCTATTGTCGATTACATCGTGAAAAGCAATGCCGACATTGTTTGTTTGCAGGAAACAGACGTTTACGGAAAGCACCAAGACAACATTTACAAGGCTTTCAGAAAGGCTTATCCCTACCACGATTTCGTAAGTATGCCTGCTCCGGGCAGCCAACACATGATGCTGTTGAGTCGTTATCCGATTTTAAAGAAAGAGCAAATAAAGTACAAATCGGCAGGAAACATCAGCTTCGCCTACCTTATTAATTATAATAACCAAGAAGTATTGGTGGTAAACAACCATTTTGAAAGCAACCATTTAAGCGAAGCCGACAAGCAAGGATACAAGGATATGGTGCGCGCACCCTTTGAAGGCAGTACCACAAAAGTGGAAAGCGAACGCATACTCGACAAGCTCGGGCGTGCTGCCATCACACGAGCACCACAGGTAGATGCAGTTGCAGCCTATGTGAAAAAGCACTTAGACAAGAAAATACCCGTGATATTGTGTGGCGACTTCAATGATAATCCGATTAGTTATGCCCACAAAACCATTGCCAACCATTTGACCGATGCTTATATAGCAAGTGGAAACGGACCCGGAATATCGTACCATAAAAGCGGAATGTATGTACGCATAGACAACATTTTCTGCTCGAACGATTTCGAACCATACGAAGCAAAAGTTGATAACAAAATATCAACTTCCGACCATTATCCTATATATGCATGGCTAAAATATCGCCCAAAATATTAAAAATAGGCGAATAAACACGCTTAAATTTTCCGAAATGTGAAAAAATAACTATCTTTGCACGACTAACTGTGCCTGAAAAAGGAAATAATTAAAAATAAATAATAAAATGCAAAACAAAGGATTAGTAATTTGTGTTGCCGTCTTGCTGACGCTCGCAAGCATTTTCTACTTGTCGTTCTCGGTAGCAACAAGCTACTACGACGGACAAGCTGCGAAGATTAAAGACCCTATTGCACGGCAGGATTATAAAGATTCTGTGAAGTACTTGGGCATTTACTCTTATCAAAAGTGTTTAGAGACACAGATTGGTTTGGGTCTTGACCTTAAGGGTGGTATGAACGTTATCCTCGAAATTTCAGTTCCTGACGTTGTAGATGTACTCGCCGACCACAAAACCGATGCTGCTTACCTCAAAGCAATGAAAGAGGCAAAAGAGCAAGAAATGACAAGTCAGAGCGATTTCATCACGCTTTTCATTGATGCTTTCCACAAGATAGCACCGGGAAGAAAGCTGGCTGAAATCTTTGCAACACAACAATTGAAGGGAAAAGTTAGTACACAGAGTTCAGACAAAGAGGTTGAAAAAGCCCTTCGCGAGGAGGTTACAGCGTCTATCGACAACTCTTACAACGTAGTGCGCAACCGTATCGACCAGTTTGGTGTTGTTCAACCGAACATTCAGAAGCTGGAAGGACAAGAAGGACGCCTCATGGTGGAGATGCCGGGTATCCGCGAACCCGAGCGTATGCGTAAGTTATTGCAAGGTTCTGCTAACCTTGAATTCTGGGAAACATACAACAATCAAGAAATAGCACCTTATCTGACACAGCTCGACCAGCGTTTGGCTAACGGCGAAACAAAGGTGGAAACGAACGATTCTACGGTGAACGATTCTACCAAAAAGCAGTTGGCGCAAAACAAGCCTGCAGCTAAACTTTCGTTGAAGGGCAATAAACTTGGTGCAAACACAGGCAAAGATGCACAAATGGCGGCTGCGAAAAAGGCTAATCCATTGCTTTCTATGTTGCAGTTGATACCGGGTGAATCGTTGAGCGTAGTAGGTTATGCAAGTGTTCGCGATACTGCTGCTATCAATAAAATCATTTACAGCCAATTGGCACAGCAAGTATTGCCAAGCGATTTGCGCCTCCGTTGGAGTGCAAAACCTGCTGACGGTTTGCAGCAAAAGAATATATTTGAACTCCATGCCTTGAAGGTTACAACATCTGACGGCCGTGCTCCGTTGGAAGGCGACGTGATTACAGATGCTAAAGACCAGTTCGACCAGTACGGACGCCCGGAGGTTAGCATGACAATGAACTCTGACGGTGCTCGTCTGTGGGCAGCCATTACAAAGGCTAACCTTGGTAAGGCAGTTGCTATCGTGCTCGACGGACTTGTTTATACAGCTCCACGCATCAATTCAGAAATTACAGGTGGGTCATCATCTATTTCAGGTTCGTTCACCATCGAAGATACAAAAGACTTGGCTAACACCTTGAAGTCCGGTCGTATGCCTGCTCCTGCACGCATCGTTCAGGAAGAAGTGGTTGGTCCTACACTTGGTGCACAGTCTATCCAGCAAGGTCTTTGGTCGTTTGCCATCGCATTCGTACTCTTGATGATTTACATGGTTGTTATGTACGACCTTATTCCCGGTATGTTGGCTAACTGCGCTTTGCTTGCCAACTTGTTCTTCACACTGGGTATTTTGGCTTCGTTCCAGTCGGCACTTACTATGCCGGGTATTGCGGGTATCGTGCTTACGCTTGGTACGGCGGTCGATGCAAACGTGCTTATCTATGAGCGTATCAAGGAAGAAATGCGAGCCGGAAAGGGTATTAAAGATGCGTTGAGAGCCGGTTACAGCAATGCTTTCTCTGCAATCTTCGACTCTAACTTCACTTCCCTCATTACAGGTATCATTCTTCTCGTAACGGGTACAGGTCCTATCCGTGGTTTCGCTACAACGTGGATTATTGGTATTGTCTGCTCATTCTTCACAGCTGTGTTCTTGACACGTCTTGTTTACGAAAACCGTTTGAAGAAAGACAAGTGGTTGAACCAAAAATTCTATACTTCAATCAGCAAGAATTTGTTGCAGAACACACGCATTAAGTTCATGAGCCTTTACAAGACGACATTCACTATTTCAGCGATTGTTGCCGTACTCTTCCTCGTTAGCATCTTCTTCGTAAGAGGTTTGAGCAAGAGTATCGACTTTACCGGTGGTCGCAACTACGTCATCACCCTTAACAAGAAAGTCCATGTAGAGGACGTTCGTAAGGTTTTGAACAACGCATTTGTTAATACCATTGGCGAAAATGCAGGCAAGCAAGCCACAACAACTGTAATTGCATTGGGTACAGAAGGCAACACCATTCGTGTTTCTACCAACTATAACATCGAATCGAACGACCCGGCTGAAGACGACCACGCAGAAACAGTGCTTTACAACGCATTGAAGAAGGGCGGTTTCGTAAGTCAGGCAAATGTGGATAGCTTTAAAAATCCGGACATTCGCGAGGGCGGTTCTATCATCAGTTCTTCAAAAGTAGGTCCTTCAGTTGCTAAGGACATCACGCACGGAGCTATCCGAAGCGTTGCATTGGCGTTGATATTCATCTTCGTCTACATCTTGCTACGTTTCCGTAACCTCGGTTTCTCTGTGGGTTCGGTTGTGGCTTTGGCACTCGATACATTGATAGTAGTAGGTTTCTACTCTGTCTGCTACGGTTGGATTGGTTTCTCTCTCGAAATCGACCAAACCTTCATCGGTGCTATCTTGACCGTGATTGGTTACTCTATCAACGACAAAGTGGTGGTGTTCGACCGTATCCGTGAGAATATGCAGCTACATCCGAAGATGGATTACCAGACGTTGTTCAACGATTCTATCAATCAAACGCTGGCACGTACCATCAATACATCGTTCTCTACAATGATTGTGTTGCTTTCAATCTTTATCCTTGGTGGCGACAGTATCCGTAGCTTTGCATTTGCAATGATACTCGGTGTGTTCTTCGGTACATTGTCTTCAATCTTCATCGCTTCTCCGGTAGCTTACTTGGTATTGGGCAAGAAGCTTGAAAACCGCTTGAAGAATGCTCCTGCAGAAGAATAAACGCAGGCACATATAAATAAAGAAAGTGGCAGATGCTCAATAAAAGCATCTGCCACTTTTTGTTTCTTCAGTTTGATGGGGCTATTATTACTTGCGCCCGAAGTCGGCAGGAATTTCTCCCCACTCTTTTGTTTCCCATTTTATAATGGGCGTGGTTACGTTGTGGGTGCGCAGCCATCGTTCTGCCCGCGCTATTATATTGTGCAGCTCGGCAGTTGTTTCGTTATGCTCCAATGTAGTTTTACACTTCTTTTTGTTCACCCACAATATGGCATTATACGAGTCGCTGTAAATAACCTTGTCCTTAATGCCTTGCTTTTCCATCAATGCCAAAGCGTGAACTATTGCCAGAAATTCGCCAATGTTGTTCGTTCCCATTGTCGGACCGAAATGAAAGAGCTGCGCACCTGTAGCAAGGTCGATGCATCGGTATTCCATTGGTCCCGGATTTCCCGAACAAGCAGCATCTACCGCCCACGCATTTGCCTTTACGCACAAGGGCAAAGGCAACACTGTGTCGTGTCTGTTTTCGGGTGGGTTTTGCAGTTTCATCGGCTTATATATAATAATGTGTAAAGCAAAGAGCTTTGGCAAGTTTGCATTTGTTTCTCAATAAAGGTGCTTAGTCGTATTTGCAGGAACGCAATAAATCACGTCCCTGCGTTTTGTTACGAACGAACAAACTCAAGTTTCTTTCCCTAACAGAAAGGGATTGAGAATGAATGCTACATACGTTCCGGCACTTCGATACCCAAAAGCTCCATACCGTTCTTGATTATTTTAGCTACATTCTGCGCCAAGACAAGGCGTGTTGTCTTTTCGTCTTCGGTGTCTGCGTTCAGAATGCTGTAGTCGTGGTAGAACTGGTTGAACTCTTTTGTAAGTTCGTAGCAGTAGTTCGCAATGCCGCTCGGACTGTAATCGACGCCTGCCTGTACCACGGCTGCGCCAAAATCGTTCATCTTCTGAACGAGCGCAATCTCCTTTTCGTTGAGCGGAGCATCGTCGGCAAGTGCCTTTGGAATAGCGATGCCTTGTGCAGCTGCCTTGCGCAGAATGCTGCGAATACGAGCGTAGGTATATTGAATAAACGGACCCGTATTGCCGTTAAAGTCGATTGACTCTTCCGGATTGAAGAGCATATTCTTTCGAGCGTCTACTTTCAGAATGAAATACTTCAATGCGCCCATGCCTACGATGCGTGCAATTTCGTTCTTTTCCGCTTCGGTAATGTCGTCCAACTTGTTCACCTTGTCTTCGCTAAGTGCACGAGCGTTCTGTATCATCGAAGCTACAAGCTCGTCGGCGTCTACCACTGTGCCCTCGCGGCTCTTCATCTTGCCGTTTGGAAGTTCCACCATACCGTAAGAGAAGTGCACCAAATCCTTGCCCCACTTAAAGCCAAGGCGGTCTAAAAGAATGGAAAGCACTTGGAAATGGTAATTCTGCTCGTTGCCTACGACGTAAATCATCTTGTCGATAGGATAGTCCTTGAAACGCATTTCAGCAGTACCGATGTCCTGTGTCATATACACCGACGTGCCGTCGCTTCTCAAAAGCAGCTTTTGGTCTAAGCCCTCGTTGGTCAGGTCAGCCCATACAGAGTTGTCGTCCTTACGAACGAACAAGCCTTTAGCCAAGCCTTCTTCCACCTTTTTCTTCCCTTCCAAGTAGGTTTCACTTTCATAATATATCTTGTCGAAGCCTACTCCGAGTGCCTTATAAGTTTCGTCGAAGCCTGCATACACCCAGTTGTTCATCTTCTCCCATAGCGCACGCACTTCGGGGTCGTTAGCTTCCCAATTCACGAGCATAGCACGTGCCTCCTTCATCAGCGGCGACGCTTGTTCGGCTTTTGCCTTTGCAGCCTCGTCGTCCAAGCCTTCGCTCTTGAATTGAGCCGTCAGCGCAGCGAGTTCCTCACGATAATGTTTGTCAAACGCTACGTAGAAATCGCCGATAAGGTGGTCGCCCTTCTTTCCTGCTTGTTCCGGTGTGATACCGTTGCCCCACTTCTGCCATGCAAGCATCGACTTACAGATGTGAATACCACGGTCGTTCACGATGTTGGTCTTCACTACTTTGTAGCCGTTAGCCTCCATTATCTTCGATAGCGACCACCCTAACAGGTTGTTGCGCACGTGTCCTAAGTGGAGCGGTTTGTTGGTATTGGGCGACGAATATTCCACCATGGCGAGCGGACTGTCAGCCGTTACCTGCTGTTCGCCAAACTTCTCGTCGGCATTAATATCGTTAAGAAGTCCTATCCACGCTGCGGGAGCAATGACAAGGTTAAGGAAACCCTTTACAACATTGAAGTCGGCAACAGCCTTGCAGTTTGCTTTCAAATATTCGCCTATCTCCTGTGCCGTTGCTTCGGGGCTTTTTCGAGAAGTCTTCAGCAACGGAAACGTTACCAGCGTAAGGTTGCCTTCAAAGTTTGCCTTTGTCTTTTGCAACTGTATCATCTGTGCAGAAATCTCTGCACCGTACAGTTCTTTTACTGCTGCCAATGCCGCAGCGGTTATCTGGTCTTCTATCTTCATATCGTTTGTTTATTTATATTTGGGTGCAAAGGTACTAAAAACTTTGCAACTTTTGGCAACCAACACCTTGTATATAATAGGGCGCATTCTAAAAAATCCTATACGATTGCAAGATGTATCTGCCGATTTTGGCTCACGAAACGAAAAGTACGGCAAATTATTTACACGTAAATAAATATTTTTCTACACGTAAGTAATAATTTCTTTACACGTAAATAAATATTTCTCTATGTGTTGAAAATTCGGCTGTGTACGCAAATAACCGAAAAAAGGTTGGTATCCGAACGAATAATCCAACCTTCATCGTACAGCGATAATGCGCTGTCGGCGTTTCTGCAAGGCTATTCCAACAGCCTGCTTATTTCGTTTTTCACTTTCTCGGCAGGCACTACGTGCAGCCCGTTCTTGTCTAATTCTACCAACAAATCGGCAATGCGGAGAGCCAATTCCAAGTCGTGTGTGGAAAGAAACACCACCTTGTCGGTTTCTTTTGCCAAGCGATGGAGCAGTTGCAACATCTCTACCTTCGACGGAAAGTCCAAGAACGACGTGGGTTCGTCTAACAAGATGATGGGCGTTTGCTGTGCCAACGCTCTTGCAATCATTACTTTCTGTCGCTCGCCGTCGGACAATGTCTGCACCATTCTCTCTTTCAGATGGTCGATACCCACCATATTGATGGCTTCAGCCACAATTTTCCGGTCGTCGGCGTTGAGCTTTCCCCAAAATCCGGTGTAGGGCATACGCCCCATTCCCACCATTTCGGTTACGCTAAGGTTCTGCACATCGGTTTTGTAGGTAAGCACAATGCTGATGTATTTTGCCCGTTCGTGTTGCGAAAGCAAGTCGATGTCGCGCCCATCGAGCAACAGCCGTCCGCCGAGTTTGGACAGAAAGCCCGTCAAAGTCTTCAGCAAGGTAGACTTGCCGATGCCGTTCGAACCTATCAGACAGGTAAGCTCGCCACTTTTTATTTCTACGTCGATGTCGGTAACTACGGGCGGAAAGCCCTTGTAGCCTACCGATAGCTGTTCCAATGTTATCTTCATTGCGTCGAGATGGTTTTACGATTGGCTTACCTATTCCTTGAGAATGCTGTGCAACTTCTTTATTTTCACCTTTCTTTCAATCGAATAAACGCTTTGTCTTTCGTCCACGTAAGAGAACAGCAAATAGGCTTTTTCGAGCAACATATTGCGCAAAGGATTGGTTTTATAGCTACCTTCGGCATATAATAGTTCGGCAAGCATTTCCAGTCGGTCTGTTCTTTCGCTGTCGTCCCATTCGTTTGCTGCGTATTCGAGCAGTTCTTCTATGCTCATATTGCGCAAAAGGGTGTAGTCGCCAACATATTGGCGATACAAATCCTTTAAGTTGTCGTCGCGCTCGTCTTCTTTTTTCTTCATCATATCGGCAAGCGCAGCTGCAAATTCTTCTATCAATCGAATGAAATAATCCTGTCGTATCATAACTCTATCTGTAAAAGCATAAACTTACGACAAAGGTAATAAAAGTTTTAAAAACCGAAAGTAGTTCCTCGTGGTTTTGTTTCTATAACATATTTTTGGCTCACTGAAAAGCCAATTCAAATGCACTTACACAGAAACAACAGTGGCGGTTGAAACTGAAAAAACAATTGTTTTATCTATATTTTAACATTAATTCTATGCAATTTGTGTGTAAAAAAGCTATCTTTGTAGCAATTTTAACCCCAATCGGACATTAGCGTCCTTGACCGGTTTTGTTCGATTGTCGAACAGCTGTGCCGGCATTTCATCGAAGGCGTAGCGGGCTACGGCGAGATGTAACGGCTGCGCAGATGCCGGCAAGCGGACGAAACCGGTAAGGAAGCATGACGGTATAACAAATATAAGCAAATGCGTCCTAATGACAGATTGGGGTTGAATAATTATCAACACATAAAACAGACTTTTAGAATATAGATTATGAGTGCGATTGTTGCGATTATCCCGATTGTTTTGCTCTTCGTTCTGATGTTAGGTTTGAAGATGGCAGGACACAAGAGTGCATTCCTTACGTTGCTTGTTACCATTGCGCTGGCACTTTTCGTTGCGCCCGCTATGGGCTTTGTGCCGAAAGACTTCACGCTTGTAGGTGTGGGGTGGGCTGTCGTGGAAGGCGTGCTGAAAGCCGTGTTCCCTATTCTCATCATCATCTTGATGGCGATTTTCAGTTACAATGTGCTGGTGGAGAGTAAGGAAATTGAAGTAATAAAGAACCAGTTTACGTCTTTTTCCGACGACAAGGGCATAACGGTGCTTATGTTGGTGTGGGGCTTTGGCGGACTGCTCGAAGGTATGGCAGGTTTCGGAACAGCCGTTGCCATTCCGGCAGCTATCCTTATTTCGTTGGGCTACAAGCCTGTGTTCTCAGCTCTTGTGGCACTGATAGCCAACACTGTGCCTACGGGATTTGGTGCTGTGGGTGTGCCTGTGATTACACTTTGCAACGAGGTGGCGGCAGGAGGCGTGGCTTCGCCCGAACTCATATGCGAGGTTTCCACTTACTGTGTGGTTCAGCTTTCGCCGTTGTTCGTAATCTTGCCTTTCATCATTCTCACGCTTACCAACCGCAGCCGCAGTGCCATCGTTCGCAATTTGCTTATTTCTTTGTGGGTAGGTAGCATTTCGTTTGCTACGCAATATGTTGTTGCGATGTTCCTTGGAGCCGAAACACCTGCCATTATCGGCAGTGTGGCAGCCATCGTCGCCTTGTTGCTTTACAGCAAACTCTTTGCACCGAAGAAGGATAACAGCAACGTGAAGCACTACACGGCGGGCGAAACCTTCCGTGCGTGGAGCGTTTACCTCTTCATATTGCTGTTTATTTTGCTGTCGGGTCCACTGTTTCCCGACATCAACAGCTTCCTGAAGTCGCACCTTGTATCGCGTGTGGCGTTGCCAATCTACGCTGACGGCACAACTTTCAACTTCGGTTGGATTAGCAATGCAGGACTAATGCTGCTCTTGGGAACCGTAATCGGCGGACTGATACAAGGTTTAACGCCTCGCCGGCTTTTGGTTATCTTGGCTCGTACTACGGTAAACCTGCGCAAAACCGTTATTACCATTATCAGTTTGGTTTCTTTGGCATCGGTAATGAACTACGCGGGCATGATAGTAGTCATTGCTTCAGCCTCGCAGCGGTTACGGGGCAGCTCTATCCTGTATTTGCTCCGCTCATCGGGGCTATCGGAACGTTTGTAACAGGTAGCGATACATCGTCCAACATCTTGTTTGCCAAACTGCAAGCCAACGTTGCCCACCAGCTGAATTACGGCAATTCGGACTGGCTTGTGGCAGCAAACACCACGGGAGCAACGGGTGGCAAGATGATTTCGCCGCAGAGCATAGCCATTGCAACAGCTGCCTGCGATATGCAGGGACGCGACGGCGAGATTTTGAAGGCAGCCCTTCCGTACGCTCTTCTCTACATCGCAGTAGGAGGATTGATGGTGCTTCTGGCTGTTTGATGCGCACCGCAACGACACAGAATTTTGTACAAAGGGAAACGCATTATACACGCCGACTCAACAACACGGCAAAGAAACTGACATCAGTCTTTTTCGGATATGACGTCATATTTCCCAAAATATGATGTCATATTTGACATAAAATGACGTCATATTTGCGAGAATATGATGTTATATTTTTCCGAGCATCTACTTTGCAGGATGTTTTTAAGGTTTATACTATAATAAGTAATGTGTAAATACTTGCTATTCTGCCAACAAATACGTACCTTTGCACGCTGACAAAAACAAGGAAAAGTTAATGAAAAAACTCTATATAGAGACATACGGCTGCCAAATGAACGTGGCAGACTCGGAAGTTGTTGCTTCCGTTATGAAGATGGCAGGATACGATGTGTGCGAGAATGAGGACGAGGCTGACGCTATTTTCCTTAATACTTGTTCGATACGAGAAAATGCAGAAACCAAGATTTACAACCGTTTGGAAACCCTTTACGCCGAAAAAAGAAAGGGTAGAAAGGTTATTCTCGGTGTATTGGGCTGCATGGCAGAACGTGTACGCAAAGACTTAATCGACAATCATTATGCCAATCTCGTATGCGGTCCCGACTCGTATCTCAACTTGCCCGAAATGATAGCACGTTGCGAAAACGGGTACAGCGCAATGGACGTAGACCTTTCTACCACCGAAACCTACCGCGACATAGTGCCACAGCGCATCGGCGGTAACCGGGTGTCGGGCTTTGTAAGTATTATGCGCGGCTGCAACAACTTCTGCCACTACTGCATCGTGCCGTTTACACGAGGCAGAGAACGTTCGCGCGACGTGGAAAGCATATTGCGCGAGGTGAAAGACTTGCACGACAGAGGCTTCAAGGAGGTTACGCTGTTAGGTCAGAACGTAAATTCCTACGGACTGTTGCCCAACGGAAAACGTCCGGAAAACGGAACATCGTTTGCCGAACTGTTGCGCAAAGTGGCACAAAGCGTGCCCGACATGCGTGTGCGCTTCTCTACTTCCAACCCCGAAGATATGACGGAGGATATTCTGCATGCAGTAGCCGACGAGCCAAACCTTTGCAACCATATCCACTTCCCTGCACAAAGCGGCAGCAACACCGTGCTGAAGAACATGAACCGCAAGTACACTCGCGAAGACTACTTGGAGAAAGTGGCAGCCATTCGCCGGATTATTCCGAACTGCGGACTCACAACCGACATCTTTGTGGGCTACCACAACGAGACGTTGGAAGACCAAGAGCTTACACTTTCGTTGGTTCGTGAATGCCGGTTCGACTCCGCCTTCATGTTTAAATATTCAGAACGTCCCGGAACTTACGCAGCAAAGCATTTGCCCGACAACATTTCGGAAGAAGAAAAGGTACGCCGTCTGAATGAACTCATAAAACTTCAGACCGAGATTTCGGCTATTCAGAACAAGAAAGACGAAGGAAAGGAGTTCGATGTGCTGATAGAACGCTTCAGCAAACGTAGCCGCGAGCAACTTATGGGACGCACCGAGCAAAACAAAGCCGTCATCATTCCACGCGGCAACCACCATATAGGCGACACCGTGCGAGTGCGCATAACAGGCTCAAGCTCTGCCACGCTCATCGGAGAAGTAGTGGAATAAAGTTGCAAGTCTTAACAGAAACGTATAACTTTGTAAGTTATGAAAGAATTTCTCCAAATATTGCGCAGGTTTGTTCCACCTTATAAGAAATATCTTATCGGGTCGGTTACCTTCAATATCCTCTCTGCTTTGCTTAACATCTTCTCGTTTGCAGCACTCATTCCGTTGCTCCAAATACTGTTCAAAGTAGACACGGGCGTGAAAGCAACGCAAGTAATGGCATGGAGCGACGGCTCTTTTAAAGATGTTTTGGCAAACAATGCCGACTATTACACGCAGATGTTCATCGCAGATAAGGGCCCAACGACAACATTGCTTATCATCGGTTTGATAATGGGCTTTATGACATTCCTGAAAACAGGTGCCTATTTCCTGTCGTCGGCTTCCATTATTCCGGTCAGAACGGGTGTCGTTCGCGATATTCGCAATCAGCTTTACCAAAAGATAACATCGCTTTCTCTTGGCTTTTTCAGCGAAGAACGAAAGGGAGACATTATTGCAAGAATGAGCGGCGATGTGCAGGAAGTAGACACTTCCGTAATGTCTTCGCTCGATTTGCTGTTTAAAAATCCAATCCTTGTATTGATTTACTTCATTACTTTGATGGTTATTTCGTGGCAATTGACGCTTTTCACCTTGCTTTTTGTTCCGCTCTTTGCTTCGTTTATGGGCATTGTGGGCAGGAAATTAAAGCAGAGCAGCATTACGGCACAAGCTCTTTGGAGCGATACAATGAGTCAGGTGGAAGAGACTTTGGGCGGCTTGCGCATCATTAAGGCGTTCTGTGCGGAGGGCATAATGAACCAAAGGTTTCATAAAATAAACTCTATGTACCGCAACGACATTATGCGTGTGAACATTCGACAGCAGATGGCGCACCCTATGAGCGAATTTCTTGGCACGATAATGATTATCGTTGTGCTGTGGTTTGGCGGTACGCTGGTATTGGGAGAGTCGCCTGTCATAAGCGGTCCAACCTTTATTTATTATCTTGTTATTCTGTATAGCATTCTCAATCCGCTGAAAGAAATATCAAAAGCGGGCTATAACATCGCAAAAGGATTGGCTTCGATGGAGCGAATTGACAAGATATTGATGGCAGAAAACACCATTAAAGAAGTGGAACAACCCAAGCATATCGAGGCTTTCAACCACCAAATAGAGTTCCGTAACGTCAGTTTTGCATACGATACGATTACAAAAGAAGATGGCACAACAGAGCCAAAGTGGGTTTTGCGTAACATTAATTTGATTATTCCGAAAGGCAAAACGATAGCTCTTGTGGGGCAAAGCGGTAGCGGAAAGTCTACATTGCTTGACCTTATCCCTCGCTATTATGATGTGCAAGAAGGTGAAATACTGATTGACGGCATCAATATAAAAGAACTTGGGCTGCACGATTTGCGTCATCTTATCGGCAATGTGAACCAAGAAGCTATTCTTTTTAACGATACATTTAAAAACAATATCACCTTCGGAGTAACTTCAGACGATAACGGAATCGTTGAAGCTGCGAAGATTGCAAACGCCCACGACTTTATTTCGCAGACAGAAAAAGGTTACGAAACAAACATTGGCGACCGTGGCAGCAGACTTTCCGGAGGGCAAAGGCAACGTGTCAGCATTGCACGCGCTATCTTAAAGAACCCTCCTATCCTTATTCTTGATGAGGCAACGTCGGCTCTCGACACCGAAAGTGAACGTTTGGTGCAAGATGCGCTCTACAAATTAATGAAGACACGCACAACAATAGCTGTGGCACACCGCCTTTCAACCATTAAGAATTCCGACGAAATATGCGTTATGCACGAAGGGGAAATCGTGGAAAGAGGTACACACGACGAGTTAATGCAGCTCAACGGATATTACAAGAAGCTACACGATATGCAAGAAATATAATTCAATGGCAGCGTCAAATAAGAAAGATATAGCATTAAAAACTTTGCAACCAATGTTTTCTTTGGTTGCAAATGTTGTGTTGGCATACTTGGTTTACTTCATTGCCCGGGTGGTTTATCTGCTTGAAAACTATTCTTTCTTCAAAGAAGGGTCAGACTTTGGACATTTGACGAGAATGTTCCGGGGTGGCTTAATGTTCGATACCACAGCCATTGTGTATAGCAATGCCCTCTATATCTTGCTGATGCTGTTTCCGATTTGGCTGAAAGAAACAAACGGTTATCATCGTTTTTGTCGTTGGTTGTTCGTTGTCGTGAATGGCATTGGGTTGTTCTTAAACCTTTGCGATGCCGTTTATTTCCCCTTTACGCTGCGCCGAACCACAACGAGCGTATTCCGAGAGTTCGACAACGAGAACAACTTGGGAGGCATTTTCACCACAGAAGTTGTGAACCATTGGTATTTTGTGTTGCTTTTCATCGTCGTAGTATGGGGCATGTATCGACTTTACAGAATGCCACAGAGCCATGCTTCCGACTTCAATACGCCTCAAAAGAAGTGGCAGTTTGCAGGAATTAATTTCCTATTGTTGGCTCTTGCTGCTGTTTTTTGCGTGGGCGGAGCACGTGGCGGATTGCAAAGCGGCGTGCGCCCCATTACGATTAGCAATGCCAACGAATATGTGAAACGCCCCATTGAATGCGCTTTGGTGTTGAATACGCCTTTTGCACTGATGCGAACCATTGGCAAAAGCATTTTTAAAGTTCCTTCAACGTTCGCTTCTCTCGATGCGTCTGCAAAGTATTTCAATCCTATTCACACGCCAAATGCAAAAGTAAAAGCCAACAAAAAGAATGTTGTTATACTGATTGTTGAAAGTTTCGGGCGTGAATATATCGGTGCTTACAACACGCAACTCGAAGGCGGACGCTATAAAGGTTATACGCCAAACATAGATAAACTTATCGAGCAAAGCACCGTCTTTGAGTATTCGTATGCCAATGGACACAAGAGCATCGACGGAATGCCGTCTGCTTTGTGTGGCATTCCGATGTTCATAGAACCTTTCATACTTACACCTGCGTCTATGAACGACTACACTGGCATTCCCGGACATCTTTCAAGGTGGGGCTACCAAACGGCTTTCTTCCACGGAGCCAACCGCGGTTCAATGGGATTTCTTGCTTTTGCCAATAAGATAGGCTTTCAAAAATACTATGGCAGACAGGATTATGCTCAGGATAAACGCTTCGGCGGCGATTCCGACTTCGATGGAAACTGGGGCATTTGGGACGAACCTTTCCTGCAATACTATTGCGCGAAGATGGGCGAAATGAAGCAACCGTTCATGACGGCTTTGTTTACGGTTTCAAGTCATCACCCTTTTATCGTTCCGGACAAATACAAAGAACATTTCAAGGAAGGGCAGCTGCCTATCCACAAGTGCATTCGTTACACCGATATGGCTATCGGTCGTTTCTTCGAAAGTGCCCGAAAGCAACCTTGGTTCAAGAATACCATCTTTATATTGGTAAGCGACCACACGAACCAAAGCAACCACCAACAATACAAAACCGATATTGGAGAGTTCAGCGCACCCTTCATTCTCTACGACCCATCGGGAGAAATAAAGCCCGGAAAGCGTGCCGGCATAGCACAACAAACAGACATTATGCCGACCGTCTTCGGTATCTTGGGCTACAACAAGCCTTATCTCTCATTCGGGTGCGACCTTCTCAACACACCACCGCAACAGACTTACGCACTCAACTATATAAACGGAGTGTATCAATACACGAAGAACGGCTACACAATGCAGTTCGACGGCAACCGAGTAACAGGCATGTACAGTCTGAAAGACCTGCTTATGCAGCACAATCTCGTAGGCAAAGTGCCCGAACAAGCAAAGATGGAACGCGAGTTAAAGGCTGTCATCTATCAGTACATGTACCGCATGGTGAACAACAAACTTAAATAAACACCAACCATACTTGTATATTGTGCAGCACAAGCTTTTGTTGAAACGTGTCCATAGTATGAAGCATTAACGAACAAAAAGGAATGAATATCAAAAACAAAATACTTTATGGAATGGCATACAGCTTTTGGTTCGCCCTATCGCTGTTGCCATTCCGTCTTCTTTTTTTACTGTCCGACTGTCTTTATTTCTTTGTTGCAAAGGTGGTGAAATATCGCCATAAGGTGATTTGGAAGAACCTAAAAGAAAGTTTTCCCGATAAGACAGAAACCGAATTGCATACCATCGAGCGCGGCTTCTACCATTGGTTTTGCGACTATCTTGTAGAAACCATCAAACTAATGACGATGTCGCCTGACGCCTTACGCAAGCGAATGAAGTTCACGGGCATGGAAAAATTCAACGAAATACTGAACAACGGCGGTTCGTGTGCCGTATATTTAGGGCATTATTGCAATTGGGAATGGATTACCTCGCTGCCTTATTGGATTCCCGAACACGTGCAATGCTGCGAACTTTACCACCCATTAGAGAACGAACCCTTAGACCGTTTGTTCAAAAACGTGCGCGAACGGCAAAACGCTCTCTGTATTCCCATGCAGGAATCGCTACGCAAAATCATCGGTTTCAAGCGTAACAGCAAGTCGCTCGTAGTAGGATACATTGCCGACCAAGCACCGCTTTGGTGGAACATACACCACTGGGTAGACTTCCTTCACCACGATACGCCCGTGCTTACAGGTGCCGAACGCATTGTTCGACACACCAATCAAATCTGCTTCTACGGCTATATGCGACGCCCCAAACGTGGCTACTATGAGTGCGAAATGCAGCTTATGACCGAGACTCCTACCGAAGCAGCCGAATACGAGATAACCGACATCTACTTTCGTATGCTTGAAGAAAACATAAAAAACGCTCCCGCCTACTACCTATGGAGCCACAACCGCTGGAAGCGAACTCGAGAAGAGTTTAACCGGAAATGGGAAGAAGTAGACGGAAAAGTATTGAGAAAGAAACAAACAGATTAATTCAACATCGTTTTAAAACAACAATGAACACACCACAACCGAAAGACGAGAACCGCATAAGTCCTGAAGAAACAAAGGAAATGCAACACATTATCTTAGGCATACTGAAAGCTATCGATAAGGTTTGCCGCGAACACAACCTGCAATACTTTATGATTGCGGGTACAATGCTTGGAGCCGTGCGCCACCACGGCTTTGTTCCATGGGACGACGATGCCGATGTAGCCCTGCCGCGCCACGACTACGAGGTGTTGTTAGCGCACGCCAACGAATGGCTGCCTGAAGAATACGAACTTGTAGACTACACGAAAGCAAGCCATTACCCTTACCAATTCGCACGCATACAAGACAAACGCACCACCTACATACTGCGTCGCAGCTTCAAATTCTTAGGCGGCATTCCCGTAGATGTATTCCCTATCGACGGAATGACCGAGAATAAACTCGCCCGTAAGTTCCATTATCTACGTTACGACTTCGTGAACAAGTTCCTCTATTACTCGCAGCGCGACCCTTACAAGCACGGAAAAGGCATTGGCTGCCTGTTCTATAAAACCCTGCAAAAGATACTTTCGCCACAGAAAATACATCGGACGCTCACCAAAATACAGTCGGAATACTCATATTTAGATAGCAAACTGGCAGCTGACCACGACAACCGACCCGAACGAGGCATACTTCCCAAGGAAGTCTACGGTACGCCTACACCCATCAACTTCGAAGGAGTGGAACTCATGGGCGTAGCCAAGCCCGACGCCTACCTTTCTTATTGTTATGGCAACTATATGGAAATACCCAAAGAAATACCGCCACAGAACTTCCGCTACATGGATATGAAGTCGCCCTACAAAGACTATAAAGGTTCTGTTTCGATGAAGAAAGCGTAAGTCTATGCTTTCTTTGTTTCATCGTTATTACAATTCGATACAACTTTAATATTATAAAAGAGAATGTGGGATTGCCCTTTCAAGGACAGTCCCGCATTGTTTTTTAAAGCAAGTTTTCCGATGCAGCAATGGCAGTCTATTACGCTTACTTTGTAAAGATAATTCTCTTAAAAAGTGATAATTGCGCTTTGACGTTGCGAAAGCGGCTGTTTTGCGATGCAAAACCTACGCTTTTACCGTGCAAAACCTACGGTTTTGGAACGCAAAACAATAGGTTTTGTAATGCATTGGTAATAAGATAGTTGAGCGATAGTTGCGCTTGTGAAAAATGTTTACACATTTTGCACCCTTTTTCTACTCCATTCTCTTGTAATATTGCAGTATCTATCGTTTTATTTTTCCAAAGGTTTTAATGCTTGTGTACTTACGCCAAAGGTTCAGTTTGCGCTGCCGTGGCACACCGTTGCGCTGTATAAAGTCGCGTGCAGCGTTTAGCATGCGGTGCGCACACTGCCCGTCGAGGTAAGGGTCGTAGTTGTTTATCACCCATTTGCGTAGGGCGGCAATCTCCTTGTTTGTAAGTACGTCGTCGTAAGCCTCGCACAGTTGCGAAGCGTCGGTAATGTTTTTCCAATACAAATCTTTCGATATGGCGTTGAGCGTGATAACGGGTTTGTCCATCAGCAGTGCTTCGTAGATGGCAGACGAGGTGTCGCTCACCACCACATCGGACATCAGCAGGTACTTTGTAAGAGCGAATTCGCCCACCATTATTATATTTTTATGGCTGTCGGCAAGTGCCCGGCATGCTGCCACCCATTCGGTTTTCGTAAGCGGGTGCAGTTTTATGATAATCAGAACGTTGCGTGTATCGGCAAGTTTTCGTAAGTCATCGAGAATAAAAGGTATCGATGTCAGCTTGGGCGAAAACGTCGGTGCATAAGTAACAATGCGTTCGCAAGCGTGCTGTTGCAGCAGTTCTGCACGCTCGTCGTCGAAGTCGTGGCGATGTGCAAATATGTAGTCTTGGCGCGTCCAGCCGGTTTCCACCACCGAGAAGTCGCCATATTTCTTTGCCAATGCCGAGAAATGGTTTGTAAAGTAAGCCCCTTGCGTACAATAAATATCGAAGTAACGGCGTATCACCCAATGGTCTTTCTTCTCCGCAGCATAGCCGTGGAATATCTGAATTTTCACCCCCGGCAAGTAGTAAGGCACAATATTGCCGGGCACGTAGATGGCTTCAGGACTGAAATCGAAACTCTCCTGCATGCTGTTTGTCCACCTCACACTGTCCTTTAATGGAAATTCGGGTATCTTTTCTCGGTGTACATACCACAACACTTCGTTGCCGCCCTCTCTGTCGGCTTCAGTTTGAATAGGCTGCAGAATATCTACGGCATATTTGTTCTCGCAAAATAGTAAAATGCGCATTGTTGTTATATTTTTGTGCAAAGATAGTTTAATTCAACGACAAAGCGAAAAAAAAGCTGTAACTTTGCACGAATATAATAATATAAGGTAGTTATGAATATGCTTAATTTCACAGTAGGACCCGTAATGTCGGCTGACGCAGTAAGAGAAATAGGTGCAGAGCAAGTGCCGTATTTCCGCACCTCTGAGTTCTCCGCTACGATGAAAGAGAACGAACAACTTATGAAAGAGTTTGCAAAAGCAGACGACAATGCTCGCGTGGTATTCATAACAGGTTCGGGCACCGCTTCTATGGAGGCTTCGGTAATGAACCTTTTAACTGCCGACGACAAAGTTTTGGTGGTAAATGGTGGTAGTTTCGGACAACGTTTTGTAGATTTGTGCGAACTGTATGCTATTCCGCACACTGTCATCAAGATGGAAACAGGTCAGCAAATCACTGCCGAAATGCTCGAGCAATACGACAATCAGGGTTACACAGCTTTCCTTGTGAATGTCCATGAAACCTCTACGGGAGTGCATTACGATATTGATTTAATCAGCAAATTCTGCCGTCGCAACAACCTTTTCCTACTTGTCGATGCCATTAGCTCCTTCCTTGCCGACGAGTTCGATATGAAACAACTTGGTGCCGACGTTATGATTACAGGCTCGCAGAAAGCCTTAGCCTGCTCCGGGTATTTCCATAATCGTGCTTTCGCCACGAGCAATCGAGCGCATCGAACGCAATGACGTCCGTTGTATGTACTTAAACCTGAAAGACGCATTGCGTAATGGCGAACGCGGACAAACACCTTACACCCCTGCCGTGGGCATATTGCTGCAAATTCATTGTCGTTTGAAAGAGATAGAACGCAATGGCGGCGTAGCAGCCGAGATAGAGCGGACGCGCAATTTAGCCATGGACTTCCGCAGGAAAATAGCCCATCTGCCCTTGGAACTTATTACGCAATCGCCTTCGAACGCCGTAACATCGCTACACCCGTTGAACAATTCGGCATTCAGCATATTTGAAACACTGAAAGACGAATATGGTATTTGGGTTTGTCCGAACGGTGGCGACATGCGCGACACAGTGTTCCGAGTAGGGCACATCGGTGCACTGACACCCGCAGACAACTCTACACTTGTAGCAGCCTTAGATGAATTACATAGAATTGGCAAACTTTAAACAACGATGAAAAAGGTTATTACCTACGGAACTTACGACCTATTGCACGAAGGACACGTGCGTTTGTTGAAACGAGCAAAGGCTTTGGGCGACTATCTGATAGTGGGCGTAACAGCCGATACCTTCGACCGTGAACGCGGAAAGATAAACGTTCAGCAATCGCTTGTGGAGCGAATAGAAAACGTAAAGTCCACCGGCTTGGCAGACGAAATAGTCATAGAGGAGTACGAAGGGCAGAAAATAGACGACATAAAACGTATGAACGTCGATATTTTCACCGTAGGTTCAGACTGGCGGGGCAAGTTCGACTATCTTTCCGAATACTGCGAGGTGGTTTATCTCGAAAGAACAAAAGGCATTTCCAGCACCGAACTGCGCTCAGACTTACGCGAAATACGCATCGGACTTGTTGGCGAATCGCCCATTATCAACAAATTCGTACACGAAAGCAAGTTCGTAAACGGCATAAACATCAGCGGTGTCTACACCGAAAACGACCGAAAACTGGGTAATCTGCGCGATGTAGTGCCACTGTTTACCCGTACTTACACCGAACTGCTCGAAGTTTCAGATGCCGTTTACATCGTTTCGCACCCGGAAAAGCATTATGCACACATAAAAGGAGCATTGCTATCGGGGAAGCATGTGCTATGTGAGTCGCCCATTTCGCTCAACAACGAAGAGTGGAAAGAACTCAACAGTATTGCAGAAGAGCAGAGCCTCATCTTGATGGACTCTATAAAAACGGCTTATTCCATGGCATACGACCGCTTGTGTCTGCTTGCAAAGAGTGGAAAAATTGGCAAAATATATTCCATTGATGCCACCTGCACAAGCCTTTCGCACTACAACACCGAAGATAAAGACGAACTACCATACACATGGAATAGCTTTTGCGCATGGGCACCGACGTCGCTTCTGCCCATCTTCCAGCTGTTAGGAACCGATTATACCGATAAAACCATCTGCACACACCTTATCGACGATGCGCCAAACTTCGATACTTTCACCAAAATATCGTTCATTTACCCTCACGCAGTGGCATCGTTGAAGGTCGGACAAGGCATAAAATCGGAGGGCGAACTTGTTATTTCGGGCACAGAAGGCTACATCTACGTGCCTGCACCGTGGTGGAAAACCGACTATTTCGAGGTGCGCCGGGAGAATTCAAGTGACAACAAACGCTACTTCTACCAGCTCGATGGTGAAGGCATTCGTTACGAATTGCTTACTTTCATCAAGTCTATTCAGAGCCAACGCAACCTTTCTTACGTCAGCAAGGACGTGTCGGAAGCCATTACCAACATCACTTCCGACTTCTACGAGCGTAAGGACACAGTGCTGATATAATGCTCTTTGGGTTGTAAAACATTTGTAAGTACAAAGATTTTTGCCTATATTTGCAGAACAAAAGATAAAGTATATGTTGCGTTATCCTATTGGCATACAAACTTTTGCCAACATTATTGAAGAGAAATGGAAGTACATTGACAAGACAGGATATGTGTACGACCTTGCTAAAAATACGCCAGATTATGATAACTTCTATTCTCCAGTAAAGGCTGAAAACATGAATGCCTGCCACTTGCACCCTCAACTGTATAGATTTACACATATTTGCAGAATAAAAATCAAATGCTTATAAAGAAGAAAATCCTCCAATTAGTGATGCCATACTACAGTAAAGTTTTCAATCTTTACCGTAAAGTGCTAGTCTTATTATCAAAAACAACTTTTAAATATAATAATGATAAAAGGTTTGAGCATCAACATATGTGTATCGTTACGATAGCTTTCAATGAAGAAAAGCTAATTCAGAAACAAATACAACTAATAAAGCAACATATAACCGATAAAGGATTTAAACACATTATCGCCGACAATTCGGCGAAAAAACAAAAAAGAGGGCTTATCAAAAATGTATGTCAAGAAGAAGGTGTTGATTACATAGCACTGCCAAGATACATTCATAGGCTTGCATTTCACAGAATTTTCTGGGACGGAATGTCGCATGGAGCAGCTCTCAATTGGGTCTTTTATCATATTATCAATGCGATAAAGCCTAATTTCTTTACTTTTCTCGATCACGATCTATTACCCTTTCAGAACTACAACCTATCTGAGACTATTGGTGAAAAAAACTTTATTGGTGTGGAACGTCTAAGAGACGGTGGCTGGTATCTATGGCCTGGGTTCAGTATATACAACTATGAATACGCAGTTCAAAAGAAACCAGACTTTCTTCCTATCTTTCAAAAAGGTTTCTTCTTAGATGCGGGAGGAGGGAATTATCTCAAAATGTTTAAAGAATATGACCCCAAAACTGTTGATTTTTTACATTCTAAAACATATCGCATCAAAAAAACGCAAGACCTAAAAAGCTATAATGACATTTATCACGGAGACTGCATACAAATTATAGATAATGCATGGCTACATATCATCAATGGGTCAAATTATGCACATATCAATGGAAAAGAACAAACTGTAAAAGAAGTCATTGAAAACATTAAAAAATACACTCAAATAAATTAATGATATAAGGAAAGCACTTCCTTTTTTTACAAGCCCCAAAGTGCACAATCGAGGCAGTGCAGATATATCCACATGGCTTATTATACAGGCGAAAAGAAGATAATAAAGGCATAAATATTTTTCAGAAGCGTATGTGTTGTCTAACAAGCTTGCTGTCAGCACATTGCAAAACCTAAAGAAAAACGCTTGAAGTACCTGGCAAACGGCACCGTAACCGTGCTTCGCGCAGGTCGGACAGTGAAATCATGACCATTCCGGTACTGTTCCATACCCACCGCTTCCGCGACCTCAAGTCCTTCTATCGGGGCTATATCTTCCGACACATATTTTAATATCTGTGATAGAACAGCTATATTTATCGGTACTACGCAGCGGCATTTGCCGTAACTCCATTGCGACGATTGCCGTAACTCCGTTGCGATGATTGTCGTAACTCCGTTGCGATGATTGCCGTAACTCCGTTACGACTTTGGCAGCTGTTTAGGAGGGTGTTATTGGGGGACGGAGATAATTGAAAATAAGAAGAGGATATGCCAAATGGAACTTGGCATATCCTCTTGGATATAAATGATTGAATCGAAGTCTAATCGCCGGCGATTACTTGCCCAACTTCTGCTTTAAGAGTGTTGGAATTTCGTGTGTTTCACGAGCAACCGGAATACCGGCAGCTTCGAAAGCAGCTACCTTTTCTGCAGCAGTACCGGAACCGCTTGAGATAATAGCACCTGCATGACCCATTTGCTTGCCCTTTGGTGCTTCGCGACCGGAGATGAAAGCTACAACGGGCTTTGTTACGTACTGCTTGATGTACTCAGCTGCACGCTCTTCGGCATCGCCACCGATTTCGCCGATGATTGCAATGCTGTCGGTTTCGGGGTCGTTCTGGAACATTTCGAGCAACTCTTGGAAGTAGAGACCTACGATAGGGTCGCCACCTACGCCGATAGCTGAAGATTGTCCCATACCTTCTGCAGTTAGTGCAGCAACAACTTGGTAGGTCAAAGTTCCTGAACGGCTGATGACACCTGTATGTCCCTTCTTGAAAATGTTTGTCGGCATAATACCCACCATGCTTTCTCCCGGAGAAATCAAGCCCGGACAGTTAGGTCCGATAAGCTGTGCGCCCTTAATCTGGATATAGCGGTAAGCCTCAACCACGTCGAGTGTGGGAACGCCTTCGGTAATACAAATAATCAATTTGATGCCTGCATCAGCAGCTTCGAGCATAGCGTCCTTTGCAAAAGCAGCAGGAACGAAGATTACTGATGTATTGGCATTGGTTGCTTCAACTGCGTCGCGAACTGTATTGAACACAGGAATGCCTGCTACTTCTTGACCGGCCTTGCCGGGTGATGTGCCACCTACAACGTTAGTACCGTATTCTTTCATCTTGGTAGCGTGGAAACTACCGTCGCGACCTGTAATGCCTTGAACGATAAGGCGTGTATCTTTGTTAATTAAAATACTCATTTTTTCTCAATGTTTAAAAACGAAATAAATTACTTGCAGAGGTCTACTGCCATGTGGCCAGCTTCGCTCATTGTTGTAGCAACGTGGAACTTGGTACCCTTGAGCAATTCGCGTCCTTCAGCCTCGTTGGTACCCGTAAGGCGGATAACGATAGGCATATCGGTTTCAATGAATTTGAAGGCTTCGATAAGTCCTTTGGCAACGTCGTCGCAACGTGTGATACCACCAAAGATATTGATGAGAACTACCTTTACGTGTTTGTCTGAAAGGAGGAGCTTCATTGCTTCTACAATCTTTGTTGGGTTAGAGCTGCCACCAATGTCGAGGAAGTTTGCAGGATTGCCACCATAGAGCTTAATCATATCCATGGTAGCCATAGCAAGACCGGCACCGTTTACCATGCAGCCAATTTCGCCACCGAGGTTTACGTAGCTGAAACCTTTTTCCTTAGCTTCTTGTTCTTTCTTTTCGTCTTCTGTTGGTTCGAAGAGTTCGAACACGTCAGGGTGACGGAAGAGTGCGTTATTATCGAATGTCATCTTTGCGTCTACTGCAGAGAGTTCGTCTTGTCCGGTAATAACGAGTGGGTTGATTTCTGTCAAAGAAGCATCTTTCTCTACGAAGAGACGATACAAATTCTTGAACAAAGGCACAGCCTGATTAACGTACTTCTTATCGTCGAAGAGCTTGAAAGCAATCTCGCGAGCCTTGTAGTCGTTCAAACCAACTAATGGGTCGATTGCGATTTTGGCAATCTTTTCCGGTGTTTCCTTAGCCACTGCCTCGATGTCCATACCACCTTCGCGGCTAACCATGAAGATAGCTGACTTTGACTTGCGGTCGGGAAGGATACTAACGTAGAACTCTGACTTGATGTCGAGTGCTGCACAAACAAGTACGCGGTCTACGATGAAACCTTTAATATCCATGCCGAGGATATTACTTGCATGTGTGCGAACTTCTTCAGCAGTCTTGCCCAACTTCACACCACCGGCCTTACCACGACCACCTGTGTGTACCTGTGCTTTAACAACAGCCAGTTCTACACCCAGTTCTTCGTATGCCTTTACGGCTTCTTCCGGTGTGCGGCAAACGATACCGCGTTGTACTGGAATCCCATAACTTGCAAAAAACTCTTTTGCCTGGTATTCATGAACTTTCATAGTAAATGTAATTAGTTAATACTATATTGTTATTTTAATTGTCTTTTCCGAATGTTCTGAAAGTGAAACACCTTGCTTGACAGCAATTATATTGGAAGAATTGCTTATGCGGCATAAGGCGTACTTAGTTTTTTATCGTGCAAGGCGTAATGCCTTTTACGCAACAAATTTACGAAATTACTTTCAGTTATGAAAATTGTAAAAGCCTAAATTATGTTATACGTTCCACTTTTATAATGTTTATGGGCGCATAATCTTAGACTGAAACCCAAAAGAGGGTATGCCCTTGGTGTCAGGGAACACCCTCTCCGGATATTTTAACCCCAATAGGTCATTAGGACGCCTTTGCTTATATTTGTCATTACCGTCGTGCTTCCTTACTGCTTTCGTCCGCTTGCCGGCAGATGCGCAGCCATTCCATCTCGCCGTAGCCCGCTACGCCTTCGATGAAATGCCGGCACATCTGCTCAACAATCGAACAAAATCAGTCAAGGACTCTAATGACCGATTGGGGTTTGATATAATTCTGTCAAAGATAATTTACTTAACTTCCCAGATGTCGTTCGTTTCGAGCAACTCTGAAAAGTTGTGGTAAGGCTTCTTCGTCTTCACCTCTTCTATCTGCTCCCAAACTGCTTCATCGTAGGTAGGAGCTTCAACATCGCGGATAATTCCCAATGCTACAGGGAAGCCGTCCTTTGTATCCATCATTGCTAACTTCAACTGCAAGGTATCGTCTTCGCAGTGTGCATCATGAACGAGAATATCGTCGATGGTGTAACCGTCTTCACCTATCTTCACAACCTTCAAGCCAAAGCCTTCTTGTACCAAGCCAAATTCGTTGTCTACACCGAAGATTAACGGTTTGCCGTGCTCCAGATAGATAGCATTGGCCTTACGTCCTTCCTTGTTGTAAACTGCATCGTGGCAACCTTCGTTGAAGATTACACAGTTCTGAAGAATTTCGCAGACTGCTGCACCTTTGTGCTGCTTGGCAGCTTTCAATACAGCAATGGTTTCAGGTGCATCGGTAGCAACTGTACGAGCGAAGAACTTGCCGCGTGCACCGAAGCAGAGTTCAGCCGGACGGAATGGGTCTTCCACCGTGCCGTAAGGACTTGACTTAGAAACGAAACCACGAGGGCTGGTTGGAGAGTACTGTCCTTTTGTTAAACCATATATGCGATTGTTGAGAAGGATAATGTTAATATCGATGTTTCTTCTCATTGCATGAATGAAGTGGTTACCACCGATAGCCAATCCGTCGCCGTCGCCTGAAACCTGCCAAACCGTAAGTTTTGGATTTGCAACCTTTAAACCTGTTGCAATCGCAGCTGCACGACCGTGAATGGTCTGCATGGCATAAGTGCTGACATAATAAGGCAAACGGCTTGAACAACCGATACCTGAGATAACGGCAGTTTCGTATGGAGGAACTCCTAACTCTGCCATTGCTTTATGTAAACTCGCCAAGAAGAAATGGTCGCCACAACCGGGGCACCATCTTGGCTGACCTTTCTTATAATCTTTGTCTGTATACTGAGTCATCTTGTTTTCCTCCTTAATTATTGTAAGATTCTTGAATAGAACGTACCACCTTCGTCCTTTGGTGCAGGAAGTGTCAGTAAGCGTTCGAAACCTTGTACAAGTTCTTGAACAACAAATGGCTGACCCTTCACTTGGTTATACTGATATGGAGCGAAGTTGTTAATGCGGATACGAAGCAATGCTGCGAGCTGACCGAGGTTCTGCTCTGCTACAACCACCTTTTTGTAACGAGACAATACTTCGGCGGTGTTCTTTGGCAATGGGTTTACATACTTAAACTGCGCGAGTGCAATCTTGTGTCCCTTTGCACGAAGTTCCTGCATTGCTGAATACAAGTGGCCGTATGTACTGCCGAAACCTACGATGAGCAAGTCTGCATCGTCCTTATCGCCTTGTACTTCCAAGTCCGGAACAGGTATGCGTGCAACTTTGTCGAAACGCAAGTTGTCCATAAGGTGATGGTTTTCTGCGTCAGTCGAGATAGCACCTGTCTTTCCGTCCTTCTCAAGACCACCAAGGATATGCTCGTAGCCTTCCATTCCCGGAATAGCCCAATAGCGAACGTTGCTATATTCGTCGCGTTTGTAAGGAGTATATTTATAACGTTGTGCTTCCGTAGCATAGTGAGGACGGATTTCCGGAAGGTCTTCAAACTGTGGTAACTTCCAAGCTGAAGAACCGTTTGCAATGAAAGCGTCAGTGAGCAATACAACAGGAGTCATGTATTCGAGTGCCATCTTACAAGCTGCAAAGGCTGCATCGAAGCAGTCCGTCGGACTTGTAGCGGCTATTACAGGCATAGGGCTTTCGCCGTTACGACCGTAGAGCACTTGCAAGAGGTCAGTCTGCTCGCTCTTTGTAGGAAGACCGGTAGATGGTCCACCGCGCTGAACGTCGATAATAACGAGTGGCAACTCGTCGATAACAGCAAGGTTCAAAGCCTCACTCTTCAAGCAGATACCGGGACCTGATGTAGAAGTGGCAGCCAATGCACCGGCAAACGATGCACCGATTGCAGATGCTGCACCTGAGATTTCGTCTTCACATTGCACAGTTACAACGCCCATCGACTTGTGTTTTGCCAATTCGTGAAGAATGTCTGTTGCAGGTGTAATAGGGTAAGAACCCAAGAAGAGGGTCAAACCGGCCTTTTCAGCAGCAGCCATTAAGCCGTAAGCAGTAGCCTTGTTACCTGTAATGTCCATGTAACGGCCTGCCACCTTCTCCTTAGTTTCAATGCGATAGGTGTTGGGAACCGATGCGTGAACGTTGTGTCCGTAGTTGTAGCCGGCAGCAACAACTTTGATGTTAGCTTCGGCAATGGCCGGTTTCTTCTTAAATTTATCCGTCAAGAAGTTATTAACCAACTCAAGGTCGCGGTTGAACAACCAGCAAACCAAGCCGAGTGCGAACATATTACGGCACTTTAGCATCGCCTTGTTGTCCATTCCTGTGTCAGCAAGGCAGTCCTTTACCATCTTTGTGATAGGACAAGCAACCACACGGTCCGGGTCGATACCCATTTCTTTCAAGTAATCATCGGTTGCAAAGTCCGCTTTCTTCAAGTCGCGTGAACTGAAAGAATCGGTGTCGATGATGACCGTTCCTTGTGGTTTACAGTTTTTGTACTGAGTTTTAAGGGCAGCTGCATTCATTGCTACCAACACATCGCATTTGTCGCCCGGCGTATAAACCTTACCGGCACCGATGTGAACTCTAAATCCACTAACTCCCGTGAGTGAGCCTTGCGGGGCACGAATGTCGGCAGGATAGTCCGGAAATGTAGAGATGCCATTACCCACAGTGGCAGAAACATTTGAGAAAATGTTACCGGCCAGCTGCATACCATCACCCGAGTCTCCGGAGAACAACACTACAACGTGTTCCAACTCTTTCACTTCGATTTGTTCCTCCATAGAATTATTTCCTTGTTTTATTTATGGTTAGATTTCTGGTGTAAAGGTCTATATAATTATTGAATTGGCAAAATATTTAGCGATAAAAAAACAAAATAAAAAACGTTTCGCCCTTGAGCGCATGCTCACGATATGTATGCTATTCTGCTTTTATACTTACAGAATGGTGCTAAAATGTTGATTTTTAACGGCAAAACGCCTATTGTGGCATTTAATAACATCAAGTATGTAAAGTTTCGGATAATGTGAGTTCGGCATAAGGCAAACAGACTAAAAAGGTAATCTTGCAGATGTTTTTAACTCCAATCGGTCATCAGTGTCCTTTACCGGTTTTGTTCGATTGTTGAGCAACTGTGCCGGCATTTCATCGAAGGCGTAGCGGGCTACGTCGAGATGTAATGGCTGTGCAGATGCCGGCAAGCGGACGAAACCGGTAAGGAAGCATGACGGTAATAACACATCTAAGCAAAGGCGTCCCAATGAGCGATTGGGGTTTAAGCAGGTCCGCTAATGAAGCCGTGAGAGATTTTCCGTTTAATCTTATAAAGATAATTCCGTTAAAAAGTGATAATTGCGTTTTGACATTGCGAAAGCGGCTGTTTTGCGATGCAAAACCGCCGCTTTTGGAACGCACAACAATAGGTTTTGTAATACACCGGTGGATAAAGAGTTAAGCGATACTTATGCTTGTGAAAAATATTTATACCTTTATTATCTTCTTTTCGTTTATGAATAATGCGAGTTTGGTGTAGGAATTTGCGGACGAAAACACTTCACTTTTTCTTGATTATAAGCGCATTAAATAATAATCAACTCTTTCTTTAAGTATCTTTTCGCTTGTTTTATATGCTCTTATACTTATTTCCGTGAGGCTATATTCACTTGAAAGCCCCACGGGAACTAATTTTTTGCCAATTCACGGCTTATTTTCCATTTAACTTAAAAGAAACCGGCAACTGGAAATACACGGCAACCGGCTTTCCTTTCATCTTACCCGGAGTCCATTTGGGCATTGCAGAAATCACACGAAGTGCTTCTTTATCGAGTGCCGGAGAAACGGAACGCGCAATCGCAGGCTCTACGACTTCACCTTCTGCCGATACAATAAACTTCACAACAACAGTTCCTTGCTCATTGTTCTTAACAGCTTCTGTCGGATAGCGCAGGTTTTCTGCCAAATATTTATGCATGTTTCCATTGAAAGTAGGCATAACATCAGTGCTGTTATACACTTTCTTCGGAGCTTTCTTGGGTGCTTGCTCTAACAGTTCTTCAACCGCTTCTTCAGTCTGATTTCCTACTGCTTCAGGAACTGTTGCTTCGCTGTTGTTCTCTGCCAATGCTTCCATCTTGCCGTCGGTGCTTTCAACTTGCTCAACAGGCTGCACGCTCTTTTGGTTTTCTGCCACTGCTGCCGGCTTGTTGTCAGATGGCAAAGCCGCCTTCTTTCCTTGTTCAACACTCGCCTTTACCATCGGTATAGCCTTCGCAACTTTTGCTATGTCGCGTGCAACCGTTTCGATGTTGCTCACAATAAGCAGTGCTGCTGCCAACGGAATGTAAAGTGCATACTTTGCTTTTGCTATTCTCTTTGTTCGTTTTTTGTTCATCATTTTGATACGCTTTTTAAGAGGTAAAACATTAAAATTATTTGATATAGTAGCTACATTCTTTCTATATGCCAATCCAAGCAAATGGTATTGGTATTCCTTGCTGTCCGTTCCACTTGCCAAGACATTGTTGTCGGCAAGAAATTCAAGGTTCAATCGCACTTCACGCTTCAGCAACCACACAAACGGATTTGCCCAAAAGGCAATGGCAAACAGTTCTGTAAAGAGAATGTCTACGGAATGTCGCTGCCTGCAATGTGCCAATTCGTGTGTCATTATTTCGTCGATTTCCTGTTTCTTATGCTTCGTCGGATTAATAAAAATCCAGTTGAAGAACGAGAACGGTCCCTCGTTGCTTTCCAATAAATACACCTTTGTGCCGTTTATCTCTGCTGTTTTGCATTTGTTTTTCAGCCTTACGATGGAAACCAGCTGCCACAAAAAGCGCAGCAACAACAGGCAAACCACCATATTATATATAACCATCGCCGTGCTTTCCCAGTTCATTGCACCTCCGTTACCCGGTGTTATGGTTATGGCAGGCAGCACAATGGCAGCATATTCGTTTGCCATCGACACCATTCCGACGCTCTTGTTTATCCAATAAGAGCAGTTCAGCCCCGGCACCAACATCGCAACAAAATACATTCCGATAAGCGTTGCTCTGCGCCACGAGAAGAATGTATCGCCCGAAAACATCAGCTTGTAAAAGCCGAAGAGTACGATGAGTGCAATGTTTAGTTTAAATAGGTACATCGTCATATCCGTTACGTGTTAAGTTGAATGTTGTTGAATATATACTTTCAGATAGGTTCGGAAAGTTGCCTTTATGGTTTTTGCCTTTTATTCGGTATCTTTTCCTTTTTCTATCTCGCTGATAATGTCTTTCAAATCATCCGGCGAAATCTTGTCTTCTTTCGCAAAGAACGACACCATCTCGCGGAACGAGTTCTTGAAATAGTTGCCTACGAAGCTGCTCATGAAGTCTGATTTATATTCGGTTTGCGCTATCTTCGGCGTAAAATGGTAAACCGTGCGATGCTGTTTCGCCGTTACATACCCTTTGCGCTTCAGATTGTTCATCACAGAAGCCACCGTTGTGTAGGGTGGTTTTGGTTCTTCCATTTGCTGCAGTACGTCTTTTGTAGTGCAGTTGCCAAGACGCCATATATGCAACATAACTTCTTCTTCTTGCTTTGTTAGCTTTTCCATATTCGAATTTGGTTTAAATGTTTCTGCTGCAAACTTACGATTAATTCGTAGTAGATGCAAATTTATCACGCTAATAAATGTTAATCGATTGATATTTTCTGCTGTTTAACAGTTTGATACGAATAATTAGTACAGATAGAACAGCTAAGCAGGCAACCATATAGTTCCATCTTTCCGAGTAAAAAGAACTTTTTGCTCTCTCGTGTTACAGCCTCTGCGCACCTTATTAAATAGGCGAAAATAAAGCGATAAAAACGTAAATATTTTTCATAACCGTAGAGACTGTGTAACTATCTCTTTGTCAGTGTATTACAAAACCTATTGTTTTGCATTCCAAAACCGTAGGTTTTGCACGGTAAAACCGTAGGTTTTACAACGCAAAACCTACGGTTTCGCAACGCCAAAGCGATTATATCACTTTTTAACGGAATTATCTTTACAAAATTAAACAATAAAAAGCTCTCACCGTTTCATTAGATGTTTGCTAAAAAAGTCTGCAAGATAGCCTACTCGGAAAAGTTGTTGCACCTTCGACAAAGAGGAATTTGGTCTGTCGTTCCTATCTGCCACCACAATAAACTGACAGTATTCGCGGGGCGATTTTACTAAGCAACCGATGCAAAGCCACACCGATAGTGAGCATTACGAGCGGACTAAACAGATAAATGGTGAAGGCTTCAAGCGCATTGTGCGGGATTATTACGCCACACTTGAGCAAAAAAAGTATGCCACCCTGCACAATGGTATGGTAAGCAAATACAAAGAAAGCGGCATCGGTTAAGGTAGTTGGCAGTGGAAGACGAACTTTACCTTGTTGCTTTCGACGTTCTAAAAACCGTGTTACCATCGAAACCGTGAAGACAATCAAGCCTGCATACATTAAGTTTGCACTGTCTATTTGCCACGAAAACACGGCAAAAAGCAGTCCGCCCCACTTCAACGGACGCATAACATCGACAAACTTCACTCGTTTAATGCTGAAGAATGCACCAAAAGAGAAGAACAACAGCCCTTGAAAGCTAAGTCCGGGCATGTCGTCTATCCAACGTGAAGCATAAAGCAAGGCAACGAACAGCAATATGGGCACCTCTTTTCGCATGCCGGCAAACCAACGTAGCACCCTATATATAATAGGTGTAAAAATGCAAAGCACCATTAAGTCGCGGAGAAACCAAAACGGAACCACCAAAGGGGCGGCTATTCCGCCTTGTGAACCAATTCTGCTAATATCCCAAAAACAGAGCAGCCAGTCGGAAAAAGCAAAGTTCACGATGGGTTTATCTACAATGGCAGTCCGGTTCGGAAAAAGTTCTTCCCCAATAGACAGTAGGAACAAGAACGTGAAAATCCAAAGAACATAGGGTAAAAGTAATGAAAACACACGTCTCGACAGCTTTTGCAGATACAATTCTTTAGAGAATGTGCCCTCGCGAAAGAACAATGCGCCACTGATGAAAAAGAAAAAGGGGTTCGCCAGCAGTGCCAACGAACCCGATATAAAGTCTATGACAGCACCGATAGTTGGAAGTTGCGGACCTATTCCTGTTAAATCGGTTGTCCAAAATACGTTCCAATCGGCACTGACGCCACGAAAATCAGAGTGAACAAAGAGCACCAACACTACCAAAGGTAGTCGCAAGAAGTTGATAACTTGCGACTGAATGTCGGCAGTGTTCATACTTACGCGCATCGTTTAAGCCTCGTCAGCCAACAATTTTGCTGCCATTTCGCGACCTAATCGCCAACATTCGGCTTTCACCTCTTCGTTCAAGGCTTGTCGCATCTCTACAGGCTCGCCCACTTTCTCGAAGTGTCCGCGTGTTTCGTTCCATTCTCCGATGGCTGTAACGGCTCTGCTTGCCCAGCCGTAAGACCCGAACCAGCCGATATAGTGGTTCTTTATGTCGTGGTTGGCTATTTCGGAGAGCAGCACTTCCATTTCGTGATACAAGCCGTTGTTATAGGTTGGCGCGCCCACGATAAGTCCTTTGTAGCGGAAAATGTCGCGAAGTATATAGCTGTGTGGCGTTTTCGATATGTTGTACATCACGATGTTCTTCACGCCTTCAGCCGAAGCGGCACGCGCAATCTGCTCGGCTACTCGTTCGGTGTTGCCGTACATCGTGCCGTAACAGATGACAAGACCCGGTTCGGTTTCGTATTTCGACATCTTATCATATAGGGCAACCACCTTTTCCACATTGTCGTGCCATACAGGACCGTGTGTAGAGCAGATGTAATCGAACTTAACGCCGGCGAGTTTCTTCAATGCGTTCTGCACGGGTGTGCCGTATTTTCCGACGATATTAGAGTAGTAGCGCACCATTTCGAGCCAATAAGGTTCCGGATTGATGTCTCTGTCGCTGATTCCGCCGTTCAATGCGCCGAAGCAACCGAAGCCGTCGCCGGAGAAAAGTGCCGACTCTTCGCCTTTATACAGCGTCATCATCGTTTCGGGCCAGTGCACCATAGGCGTCATGAAGAACTGAAGCGAGTGGTTTCCGAACTCCATTACTTCGCCATTCTTCACTTCTATGGTGTTTTCCTTTATGCCGTAAAAGCCCGACATAAGGTCGAATGTCTTCTTATTTCCAATTACTTTAATATCGGGATAATACTGCTTCAATAGTGCCAATCCGCCCGAATGGTCGGGTTCCATGTGATGGATAACAAGATAGTCTATCTTTCTGTCGCCAATTACTTCTCGTATGTTTTCAATGAATTGCACGAAGAAGTCTACTTCTACTGTGTCCATCAGTACAACTTTCTCGTCGTCGATGAGGTAAGAGTTGTAGCTTACTCCGTCAGGCAATGGCCACAAGCCTTCGAAAAGCTGCTTGTTGCGGTCGTTTACGCCTACATAGTAGAGCTTGTTTGTTATTTTTATCATATTGTTTGTTGAGTTTTTGTTTTGCAAATGTAGCACAAATCGGGCACATTTCAAAAAGAAAATCACTAATTTTGCAGCCATAATGAAATATAACACAACAAGGTTAGAGAACGGTTTACGCATTATTCATCTGCCTTCCACCTCGCCCGTGGTTTATTGCGGTTATGAAATCAATGCGGGAGCAGCAAGCGAAACGGCAACCGAGGAGGGTATTGCCCACTTCTGCGAGCATGCAACGTTCAAGGGAACAGGGCGTCGGGACAGCTTGGACATTATCCGCTGCCTCGAAAATGTGGGCGGCGACTTGAATGCCTACACCACGAAGACATCTACGGTTTACCACTCTGCCATTCTCAGCGAGCATTTTCCGCTGGCGGCAGACCTGCTTTCCGACATTGTCTTCCGCAGCGTTTATCCGCAGAAGGAGATTGAAAAAGAGGTGGAAGTGATATGCGACGAGATAGAATCGTACAACGACAGTCCTGCCGAACTTATCTACGATGAGTTCGAGAACCTGCTTTTCAAAAATCTTCCCTTAGGGCACAGCATTCTCGGAACTGCCAAAACGGTGCGGCAGTTTACTTCGGAAGATGCAAAGCGGTTTACAAACAGGTACTACCGTCCCGACAATTCGGTTTTCTTTGTCTATGGCGATGTAGATTTCAGCCAAGTGGTTGCGCTTTTGCAGCAGCACACGGGCGACATTGTTCCCGCCGAACCTCTGCGGCTCGACTATACCGAAGACGCTACGGCAACCGTCGTGAATGGTGCGGAAACGTACCGGGCATCGAATATTGTGGTGCATAAAAAGACGCATCAAGCCCACGTAATGATTGGTACGCGCGGCTATTCGGTTCACGACAGCCGACGCATAGCCCTCTACCTGCTCAACAATATTCTGGGCGGACCCGGCATGAGTGCCCGTTTGAACCTATCGCTGCGCGAGCGGAACGGCTTGGTTTACACAGTAGAAAGCACCTTTGCATCGTTCAGTGCCACAGGTATGTGGAGCACCTACTTCGGTTGCGACCCGCAAGACACTGCCCGCTGCATAGCGTTGGTGCACGAAGAGCTTGAAAACATGGTGCAACGCCCGCTTTCCGACGAAGAACTCGACACGGCGAAGCGTCAGATTAAGGGACAAATAGGCATAGCCTGCGACAGCCGGGAAAGTTTCGCCCTCGACTTCGGAAAAAGCTTTCTGCACTACGGTTGGCAGAAAGACATTACAAACCTTTATGCACAGATAGACAAAGTTACGGCGGCTGACATTCAGAACGTAGCAAAAGATTTGTTTTCAAAGGAAAAACTTACCACACTTATCTACAAATAACGACAATTTCATCGCTTCAAAACCGGGCATTTCTCACTCCAAAAAGTGCCCGGCGCAGCCATGTTTTTACCTAAAAATTGCCTCTTTTGCAACTCGCTGATAGTAAGCGAATTGCAAAACCTATATACTTTCTTTGAAAAACGATAGTACTTTTTCGGTAAAACGTCCGTACTTTTTGAGCGAAAAGTACGGACGTTTTTCCTAAAAGGTTCTGATGTTCCTCTAAAAAGCAATAATAGGAATAGGTAAAAACTATGGAACGGCAGTGCGAAACGAAGTATGACAATGTGTCGCATATCGGTAATATTTCGGCATTAATCACTCCTTTTTTTCTTGTTTATTCCATTATGGAACGGATATTGCATATCTGCAAATAGGTAATATCAACCTAAACTGTAACTTGAAATTCACTAATATTTTTTTGTAATGAGTATCTTTGGAAAGAAAATAGGGCTTGCCCTCTCCGGAGGAGGCTACAGAGCGGCGGCGTATCACATCGGTACGTTGCGTGCGCTTCATCGTCTCGGCGTGTTAGACAAATTAGATGTAATATCTTCCGTGTCGGGTGGTTCGATAACGGCAGCATATTATGCGCTGAATAAAGACAACTACGACGATTTTGAAAAGGGATTTGTGAAGAACCTCTCGAAAGGCGTTCTGTGGTCGTCTTATCTGTACCTTTTCACAGCCATCTTGCTGATGTTGGCTGCGTCTGTGGCAACAGGGCATCTGACAGCCTACCTTGCAAGAGTCTTTTTCCCGGACCGCCCCACGCTCTCGGGCATCTGCTTGGCACTGGGCGGTGTCATCACCTTTTTCGTCTTGCTCGTTCTTTTCCTGAAATACTCGTTTGTTACGCTGCCCACAAGTAAGCTCATTTCACGCTTATACAACAAGGTTTTCTTCAAGAAAAAGACGCTTGCCGACCTGCCCGACAGTCCGTCGTTGTGCATCAACTCCACAAACATCGCCACACAAGTGCCTTTCTATTTCTCGAAAACGGCAATGGGCGAATATGCCTACCGCGTTGAAGGAAAGTCGATATTCAATCCGGAGCACTTCCCCATAGCAAGCGCAGTCATGGCATCGTCGTGTGTTCCCTACGGATTTACGCCGATTACCATCGACAGGAAATACCTGACAGATGAATACGACAACTGCCCCAATAAGCCCGAAGCTCCCAAACTGATAGACGGAGGAGTCTACGACAACCAAGGTTCCCATAAGCTCAGCCAAGATAAAAGCAGGTTTCATGCCGACTTCATCATTGTGAGCGATGCTGGTAACAGTGCTATATCGGCTTCGGGAACAACAAACATATTCAAGCTTACCATCACCACAATATTCCTGCTGCTGGAACGAATAAAGAAAATGCAACGAATAGACAATCTGTACGAAACGTATGTAGGCAAAGAACATTTTGCGTATGTTCCGTTGGAATGGGAATGCAGCGCACGACTTATTCAAGGTTTCGTAAAGAACCTGAAAGATGGAAATATTCACCCCGATGTATGGCAGGCTCACGATATAACGGAAGAAGACATTGCCAAGCTGAAAGGTTCGGAAAAAGAAGCAGCAAAAGAAGTCATTATCGAAAAAGTAAAGAAGGCAATCAATTGGTCTGAATTGGAAAAGAAAATACCTCGCCAAGAGACAGAACAATTGGCAAGAAGCGTGGGTACTAACCTGATTGCGCTTTCTTCTGAAGAAATAGAGAGCTTGGCAGAACATTCTTCTTGGCTGACGGAAACTCAAATCCGTCTGTATCTGCCGATGCTGATAACAAGAAGTTAAACTTTAAGTGAACGCCCCTTGCAAGTCTTATCGGTTGCAAGGGGCGTTTCGGTTTCTGTCAATGGCGGAACCATATTACTTTGTTCCGCCGTCAAAAAACAATAGTAGACCTTTATATTAATGAACGAACTTCGTTGAAGTTCCATTGAAGTTTACGACGTAGACACCGTGCGGCATATCGGCGAGGTCTATCACTGCAGGATTGTCGAGCGAACGAACCGCTGCACCTTGCGCATTGTAGAGCACAACCCGTCCGCAATTGCCGTTGAACAGTATCTTTCCGCTGGTAATAGTAAACATTTCTTGCTTGCCGTCAGCACTGATGCCTTGCACGCCCGTCGGGTCATCAACGCCCTCGTAAGGCAAACCCGGATAACCTTCCGTGCCACCAACATAGTCTATCACGTTCACTGCTTTGCCTTTGCAATCGCCACAGCCGATTTTGTGCAGACATTGCCCTCTGTTCCCTTCGTATCGACGATGATTATTTCGGCTATGTCGCTTTCGTTGCGCTGTGGAAGTCCCTCCATAAGCGATTTGCAGGCGTTGGCAGCAAGCTCATTGGAATAGCATACTACGGTTAAAATCATTTGGTTTTGCGACAAATCCAACGATTTCAGCTTGTTGTTGTCTATCCAGATATACTCCAACTCTTCGAGTGGCTTCAGATTTACATCGCTCAGCAGGTTGTGATGAAGCGAAAGCGTGTTCACGTTCTTCAGTTTCGACAAGTCAAGTTCTGCCATCTCGTTGTTGTAAGCACAGAGCAATTCCAACTCAGGAAGGTCGAGCGTCATCGATTTCAACTTGTTGTCGTTGATATAAAGTTTCTTCAGCGTAGACGAATTGAGCGAGAACGACGTGAAGTTGTTCTTTGCCAACTGCAATTCCTGTATGTTGGTATTCTTCGTAAGGTCAAGCTCGGCGAGTTTATTCTCGTTCACATACATATTCTGCAAATATGGATTGTTCCTTATATCAAGCGTCGCGATACCTGCACCGTTCAGCGAAAGCGTCTCAAGATATTTCTGCGCACTCACGTCGATACTGCCAATTTGGTTCTTGTTAGCCGACAGATAACTTAAAAGCAGGTTCTTGCTGACATCGAGTTTCGTTATTTTGTTTTCGTCGCAATCCACGAATGTCAGCTTTCCACACTGCGTAAGGTCCAATTCCGTCAGTCCGCAGTAGCTGCAATTCAAGCTGTCGAGTTCTTTGTTATTAGACAAATCCAACTTCGCCAACTTGCCATTCTTACAGCTTAGCACCTTCAACATAGGGCAATGGCTTACGTCGAGAGCTTCCACTTCAAAGTTATCGACGCTCATTTCCGCAATATTACCTTCTATTCTGACATCTTTCTTCGTAACCTGATAGTAGTCAAACTTCTCGCCCAGTATTTCTTCCGTCTTCAAGAACTTAATTCCGTCGAACGTCATATCTTCGCCAACAATGCGGAAAATAACCTCGCTGCCGACATCTTTGCCTGTCGTAAAGGTTACATAAGCCTTCTCTGCGGCTTCTTCAATATGCTTGAACGACGACCAAGGCGTGGTCATTCGGTAGTCGTTTGCCTTGCCATGGGGAACAAACAGCTTGCAATGGTCGAAGTCTACATTATAAAAAGCCATCGTACCGCAGTAAGGAGGCACGGCAGCAAGCGCATGAATTTCGGTCAGTCCCGTACAATTCATGAACACACCGAAGCCAATTTGCTCAAGATTCTCGGGCAAAGTAAGGGTGGTTAGCTTCTTGATGTGGGCAAATGCCGAACTTTCTATCTCGCTGAGCGACTTCGGCAAGGTTACCTTCGCAAGCTCGGTAGCCTCGTAGAACGAATATTTGCCTATCTTCTTCACCGTTTCGGGCACGACATACTCGCCACTTCTGCCTTTCGGATACTTTAAAAGCGTTTCTATTTTCTTATCGAAAAGCACACCGTCTACGGACGCAAAAGTCTTATTATCTTTATGAACCTCAAACGATTTCATAGCATTGCAGATATAGAAAGGCACTGCGCTGTTGCTGCCAATATTGTTCAGCGATGCAGGAATAACAAGTTTTTCCAGCTTTTCGGTATTGGAAAAAGCCTCGTCCGACAGTTTCAGCGTACCTTCGGGAATATTGTACGTGCCCGTCTTGCCGTCGGGACACTTCAGCAACGTAGTCATATCCTTGTCGAATAGCACTCCGTCTGCCGTCTTAAAGTTCTTGTTTTCGGGCTTTGCAATAATATCCGTAAGATTGTCGCATAGCAAGAAAGCGTTCTTCTCAACCGATGTAACACTATTGGGCATTGTTATCTTACGCAACTGCCCGCACCTGCAAAACATATTCACCGAGAGCGTGTTATCCTTTGTGCCATATTCCAAATCCTCATCAACATAGTAATAAGCGTCGCCGCCTGCCACAATGTTCGCCCCCGAAAGGTCGAGCACCTGCAATTTTCCATCGGTTATTCCGCCCGCAATGGTGCTTCCACCCATTGCACGAATAAACAAAATATCCGTGCCATTTAGATTTCCTGTCAGCGTAAGCTCCGTAAGAGAAAGCATTTCCTCGTCCGACAGCTTGTCTTTCAATGTTCCTGCCTCTTCTACGTGCACCGTCTTCTGTGCAAAAGCTACCGATGTCGATAGCAACATACATACTAATGCGATGAAACCCTTAAAGTTTCTAATGGTAAATAGTTTTTGTTTCATAACATAATAATATTAGTGAATAAATGATTTAAGCGTCTTAGTGTGTCGCAAAAATAGCGTTTATTTCGTTAATTTGCAAACTTTTTTACTTTTTTCTTGTACATTTAAAGAACCCTCCTACAATATATTCCTACAATATATAATGTAATTAATTGGCTACCGACAAAACAATTGAGAGGAAAAGTTGCCGACTTTTTCGTTTTCTGAAAAATTGTTCTCAACAGCCGACTTTTGTGTAAAATACATCAGAAACAAACAGCGTATCTTTGCCGTATCAATCAACATTACATCAAAATAATAAAAACAAAAAGTATATGAACAGAATTATCACAGCAATGGCAGCTTTACTTCTGATGGTAGGTTGCAAAAGCAATGCAAAACAAAACATTAACAGGGAGGATAAAAACATGCAAAAGAAAGTATTAGTGGCTTATTTTTCTTATTCGGGTACAACAAAAGGCTATGCAGAGAAAATAGCCAAACAGGCTCATGCAGACCTCTTTGAAATTCAGGCAGCACAGCCTTACACCGATGCAGACGTGGACTGGAGAGATGACAATTCACGCGTGAACCGCGAGATGAAGACCAACCCCGACAGCCGTCCGGCTATCGCAAAGAAAGTTGATAACCTGAAAACATACGATGTAGTGTTCGTAGGCTTCCCTATTTGGTGGTACATCGCTCCGAACATTATCAATACTTTTTTCGAAACCAACGACTTTAAAGGCAAAACCATCATTCCGTTCTTCACGTCGGCAAGCAGCGGACCGGGTGAAACCGACAAGCATTTGCACAAGTCTATTAATTACAACGTAACATGGAAACCTGCCGTGCGTGTGAACCGATGGAACGACAAGGAATTGAATGAATGGGTAGACAAGTCAATACAGTAAGCCTGCACGAGGTAGCATTGATAAAGACGCTGTCCGTTTGTCTATAATGATTTGGCGGAACGTAGAAGATTACAGCCGGAATAAGAATTTGAAAACCATTGCCTTTTCGAAATAAATGTGTATCTTTGCAATGTAAGTCATTTAGATTGGATACATAGAGATAAGATTGTAAGCCTATATTATGCGTTGCCCTTGGTGCAGGCAGTTGTCTACGCTAAAGGCAGATAAACAAGGCATTAGTTTCATATTAAATATAGAAAAGAAAAAGATGAAAAATTTTTTATTCCTTTTTGCAGCCATCGTTTTCGAAACGTTCGCCACTTCGATGCTTAACAAGTCGGAACAGTTTACACGGTTGCTCCCCACTCTCTTGTCGCTTGCCGGTTACGGTCTGTCGTTCTACGCACTTAGTTTCGCACTGCGCGAGATACCCGTTGGCATTGCATACGCCATCTGGGCAGGTTTGGGCATCGTGCTCATTACGCTCGTTGGTGTGTTCTTCTTTAAGCAAACGCCCGACATTCCCGCTATCGTGGGCCTCTTGCTGATAGTGGCCGGTGTGGTGGTTATCAACCTGTTTTCTAAAATGAGCGTGCATTAGGCACTGCGCAGGCAATGAGGCACAGACGATAAGACGTAAGCTTTACACCCGAGAACAACGAATATACAACAACAATATAAAACATAAGAATATGCAAACAATTAAATTGAATAACGGAGTGGAGATGCCACAGTTAGGCTACGGTGTGTTCCAAGTATCGCCCGACGAGGCGGAACGTTGCGTGGCTGATGCGCTGAGCGTAGGCTATCGCATGATTGACACGGCACAAGCCTACCGGAACGAAGAGGGTGTGGGGCGCGCCATACGCCAAAGCGGTGTGCCAAGAGAAGAGGTTTTCGTGGTAGACAAAATATGGATGAGCAACTACGAGGGCGACGCACCCATGCAAAGCATCGACGAAAGTTTGCGCAAATTAGGCACAGACTACATCGATCTGATGCTGTTGCACCAGCCATTCGGCGACCGCTACAACGCCTACCGCGCATTAGAGCGTGCCCTTGAGGCAGGAAAAGTGCGAGCCATAGGCGTGAGCAACTTCTATCCCGACCATCTCATCGACTTGTGCCACTTTATGGACGTGGTGCCGGCAGTGAACCAAGTGGAAACGCACGTGTTCTTCCAGCAAGTGGAAGCGCGCAAATATATGGACGAACTGGGCGTGCGCCACATGTCGTGGGGACCTTTGGCGGAAGGTAAAAACGGCTTTTTCACGAACGAAACGCTGGCAGCCATCGGTGCAAAGCACGGCAAGACAGGACCGCAGGTGGCTCTGCGCTATTTGTTGCAGCGCGGAGTGATTGTCATTCCGAAGTCGGTGCGCAAAGAACGTATGGAACAGAACCTGCAGCTTTTCGACTTTGAACTAACCAACGACGAGATGGCAGAGATATTGAAGCTGGATACAGCCCGGCCACTTATCATGCCCAGCCATCATGATCCCGAGATAACTAAGATGTTTATGGGTTTCGTGCCGAGGTAAATGTATTAAAACCGTAAAGAGAATGAGAACATTTAAAGCAATTGCAACACTAATTTTGGCTGTTATGGCAACAACAAACATTAAGGCGCAAGCCTACGGCGACGAAGGTCCTACACTCACGCCCAACCGTCTGGGCTTGGTTTACGAGGGCGCAATAGAAAAGAACGAACGCGGAAAAGTGAACTTCCAACGTGTGAATTATAAGGTAGATGGCATCGACGTTGTAGCCAATGTGTACACTCCGGCAGGCTATACGCCTACCGGCAAGTATGCGGCTGTGGTGGTGGCTCACCCAAACGGGGGCAGCAAAGACCAAGTGGCGGGGCTTTATGCCCAGCGATTAGCGGAGGCCGGCTTCGTTGCTATCGCTTTCGATGCCCGCTTCCAAGGCGAGAGTGGCGGACAACCGCGCCGCACGGATAAGCCTGCCTATCGTATGGGCGACATCTATGGGGCGGTGGATTTCATTCAGAACTATCCCGGCGTAGACCGCGAACGCATCGGTGCATTGGGCATCTGCGGTGGCGGTGGCTACACCTTTGCTGCGGCTCAAGCCGACAAACGCATCAAGGCTGTTGCCACGTTGAGTTTGTTCAACACGGGCGACGTTCGCCGGAACGGCTATATGCGCACGCAACGGGCAACCATCGGCCAACGGCAAGCTGAGGCTTCGCAAGCCAGACAGAAAGAGGCAGCGGGCGCAGAACCCGAAGTGGCAGGCTTTGCCAATATGTCGCCCGACGAGGCGCGCAAGCTACCCATTGACCTTTATCGCGAAGGTTACTTCTATTATGCCGTTACCCACAAAACGCCCAACGCGCCCGGCACTTATCTTAAAAGCTCGCTCATGGACACGATGGCATGGGACGCCACCGACCATGCGACCTGATAGACCAACCCTTGCTAGTGATGGCGGGTGAAAAAGCCGACAGCCGCTATATGTCGGAAGAGGCTTTCGCCAAAGCAACGGGCACGGTAGACAAGGAGTTGTTTATCGTTCCGGGCGCAACCCACATCAAAACCTATTATGTCAAGGAGTATGTGAACGCCATTGCAGCAAAGGCATACGCCTTTTTTAAGGCGAAACTGAAGTAACGATAAAGGAGAACCGGTATGAAAGCATTTCGTTTTTTCCTGTTGCTTTTGCTCTTGTTGGCATTAGGCAACAACGCCGTTGCGCAGAATTTAAGGAGTCCGCAAGATGGCGGACGTATCCCCGAGGGCGCAGTCGAGATTGACATTCGCGACAGCTTGCTGAAAACAACGGCGGGATTGTTCGACAATCCGCTACTGCTTTGCGCAGGCAACAAAGACGGCAGCAACGCCATGACCATCGGTTGGATAAGTCTTGGTGTGCATTGGTTCAACCCCTCGCTCACGGTTTACGTGGCCGACAAACGCCACACGCGCCCCTTTATGGACAACAACGATTATTTCACGGTGATGACATTCAAGAACGACGACGTGCTCGAGTACATGGGTCGCCACAGCGGACGCGATGGTGACAAGGCCAAAGCCTTGGGGCTGCACGTAAAATACACCGACAAGGGCACGCCTTATTATGCCGAAGCCGACATGGTGATTGAGTGCCGCGTGATGTACAGCGCGCAGTTTAAGGCCGAAAACATTAAAGACCCGCTGGTGAAAGGGTTTTATAAAGCCTTTCGCGACGGCATACATTATGAGTATGTGGGACGCATAACCAAGGCATGGAAGAATAAACACTAATAACAAATACGACAGAAGCAATGAAGAAAGAAGTGGTAGTTTTATTTGGCGCAGGAAGCATTGGGCAAGCATTGTGCGCCGTGTGGCTGCGGGGAAGCACGTGGTGTTGGCAGATTACAACGAGGATAACGCCCGAAGAGTGGCGCAGACGCTGGCGAATGCCGGCTTTGCGTGTACTGCCATGCGTGCCGATTTGGGTAGTAAGGCCGACATATTGGCCGTTGTTGCCGAGTCGCAGAAGTGGGGAGAAGTGAAGCATGTCATCAATGCGGCAGGCGTTTCGCCATCGCAAGCCTCGGTAGACGAAATCCTTCGGGTAGACATGGTGGGCACAAGTATGCTCTTAGAGGCATTCGGAAAGGTTATCGCCGAGGGCGGTTCGGGTGTTACCATATCTTCGCAAAGCGGACATCGCCTGCCCGCACTGCCGCAAGAGCAAAACGAAGCCTTGGCAACATCAGCCCCGGAGGCTCTCTTGGAGCTTGACTTCGTTAAGCAAATCGACAACACGTTGAAGGCATATCAGTATAGCAAACGCTGTAATGTGCTTCGCGTGGCCGGCGAAGCCGACCGCTGGGGCAAGCGAGGGGCAACCATCAATTCTATTTCGCCCGGCATCATCATCACGCCATTGGCCAACGACGAGTTGAACGGACCGCGCGGAAAGGGCTATCGCGAGATGATAGCAGCGAGTCCGGCAGGGCGCGCCGGCACGCCCGACGAAGTGGGCGACTTGGCGGAGTTTCTTATGTCGAGCCGCGGGCGGTTTATCAGCGGCACCGACATTCTTATTGATGGCGGCACAACAGCCGGCTATTGGTATGGCAATTTGCAATATCTAAAAGCCACACATTAAGCATGCGGCTTGGCTTATGGTTGCCCCGCGCCTTTTGTTCGGGCGATGTTTAACAATAAAACACCTAACAAACATGAAAAGGATTGCACTCGTTTTATTCACATTATTAAGCATAACAGTTATGAACGCACAAACAATAGAAGACCAATTGGCATTGAAGAAACTCGTAGACACGTTTTCTAACCTTGCCGACGTGAAGGATGTAGATGCAAGTGTTGCTCTTTACCGAGGATGCCGAAGTGATAAGCAAAAGTGGCGGGCAGGTGTTTGTCTGCAAAGGGCGCGAAGAGATAGGCAAGGCCTTTGCCGCATTTCTTGCCGGCTTCGATGTGGTTTATCATTTAAACGGACAACAAACCGTAGAAATAGATGGCGACAAGGCCACAGGTATCTCCTATTGCCACGTAACGCTTATTGGCAATGGCAAGCGCAACCAAAGCGGCGTGCGCTATCACGACACCTATGTGAAGCAGAATGGACGCTGGTTGATTAAGAAACGCGAGTCTGACTTTATGTTTACCATAGTAGACGATATGAAATAAAAAAACAATGATGATGGAGAAAAGAACATTAGGAAGCAGTCTGCAAGTGTCGGCCATCGGCCTTGGCTGTATGGGAATGAGCCACGGCTACGGCCCGGCAAGCGACAAGGGCGAGATGATTGCGCTGATAAGGCAGGCGCACGACCGGGGCGTTGATTTCTTCGACACCGCCGAATGCTACGGTCCGTATATAAACGAGGAACTTGTGGGCGAGGCTCTGCAGCCCATTCGTAACGAGGTGAAGATTGCAACGAAGTTTGGCATACAGCTAAAAGACTTCAAGCAAACGCTTGACAGCAGTCCTGCCACCATCCGCCAAAGCGTCGAAGGCTCGTTGCGCCGACTGCGTACCGACCACATCGACCTGTATTATCAACACCGCGTAGACAAGAACACGCCCATCGAGGAGGTGGCAGAAACCGTGGCACAGCTGGTGAAAGAGGGCAAGGTGCTGCATTGGGGCATGTCAGAAGCAGGCGTAGACAATATTCGCCGTGCCCATGCCGTGCTGCCACTTACCGCCATACAGAGCGAATATTCCATGTTTTGGCGCGAACCCGAGCAACAATTGTTGCCCACACTCGAAAGTCTGGGCATCGGTCTGGTGCCGTTCAGTCCGCTGGGCAAGGGCTTCCTCACGGGTTCAATCACAAAAGACGTGAAGTTTGGCGCAAACGATTTCCGTTCCACCGTGCCCCGCTTCTCGCAAGAAAACATCGCTGCCAACATGGTAATCGTCCGCTTGGTGGAGCGCATTGCCCGGCGCAAACAGGTTACGCCGGCACAAGTGGCTCTGTCGTGGCTCATTGCCCGGCGACCTTTTATCGTGCCCATACCGGGCAGTCGCAGTGCAAAACACCTGACCGACAATATCGCCGCGGCTGAAGTTAGCTACACCCAAGAAGAGATGCAAGAGATAAACCGCGAACTCGACCGCATTGTCTTGCAAGGTAACCGCTATTCTGCCGAGGCGCAAAAGAATATAGACAGATAAAGTAAAGATACGAAACAATGAAAGCGAAACATACACTGACATGGTTGCCCTGCTGCTGACGTTTAAAACCAAATGGGCAGGAAATCTTAAACCCCAATCGGTTCAAGAACTATTTACATCAGATAATCGGCTTACTTACATCAAACAGCCGGATTACTCACATCATATAATCGGATTACCAATCGGTGGTAATCGATTACAGATTGATGGTAATCCGATTACAGACCTATGGTAATCGTATTACCAACGCTTGGTAATATTGCTGTCCGGTAAATCTTAAATCTCATAGAGTTCCTTGCGGAATTGCCTTTAAACAGGCTCTTCCGCCTTATGTTTGCTATTATATTACTCGTTCATTCCCATTTTCGTCGAAACAAGGGGGATTACTCGTCGAAAATAATTTGTAGATATGGTAGAATAGAACTATCTTTGTACGCATTAGCAATACCTTTGCAGCAATGAAGAAGATAATGGAAATAATGAAAGCGTGGTTAAAGAAGCGCAGCGTAGCGATATTTCTTGCACAGATAGGTATCTACCTGATGACTTCTGTAACGTGGTGTGTAGTGGTTTACTTCACCGAGCACGACCCATTGGTGGCAGCGGCTACGGCGCGAACCAATTCAGTTATGTTCTTTCTGCTCCTCATGGTGTTTATGGCAAACTTCTATGTGCTTGTTCCGTACTTGTATGAATCCAAAAGCAAGTTGCGCCGATACCTGTTTTGGGTGGTAGAATTTCTTTTAATATTCCTGCTGAACCATGCCATATTCTTCCCTAACGATAGAGCCGGCATTGGGACGGCGACGCATTTGCACTACTATCAGTTCTCCATTATTTGGTTGGTGCTCAACTATGTCGTGGCGATTGCTGCCATTTCCGTGCGCTATTTCATACGGCAAAGCGACCTTCGGAAGCAACTTTTAGAGGAAAAACAACGCAATGCCGAAGCCGAATTGGCGTGGCTGAAGAACCAGCTGAACCCGCATTTCCTTTTCAATACGCTCAACAACATTTCGTCTTTGACGCAGATTGATGCCAACGAAGCGCAAGATGCCATCGGGCAACTCTCCGATTTGTTGCGCTATGCGCTATACGAAACGCAGCAAAAGGAAGTTCCGCTGTGTGGAGAAATTGCCTTTATGGAAAACTATATCGCCCTTATGGCACTGCGTTGCGACAAAAATGTGAAGATAACAACGCATTTCGACGCCCCCGATACGGTGCGAACCATTCCGCCCATGCTGTTCTTGTCGCCCATCGAGAACGCTTTCAAACATGGCGTGAGTAGTGGGAAGCCGTCGTTTATCGACATTTCGCTTATCGAAGAGAACGGTTTTTTGGTGTTCTCGTGCCGGAACAGCAACTATCCGAAAGACGGTTGCGACCGCAGTGGCAGCGGCATTGGCATAGAAAACATGCGCAAACGCTTGGAACTGATGTATGCCAAACGTTACGAAATGCACCAAACGGTAGAGCAGGGCATCTACAAGTTGCGTATAAAAATAAATGTAAAGAAGTAAAAACGATATATGAATTTGTCTTGTATCATCGTCGATGACGAACCGTTGGCTATACGCTTATTAGAGAAATTTGTAGAGCGCACACCGTTTTTGTCGCTCAAAGCATCGTTCACCGACTCGGTTGCCGCCTTGCAAAGCATAAGGGACGACAGTGCCGACGTGCTGTTTCTCGATATTCAAATGCCCGATATGGACGGTATGGAGCTTTCGCGTATGGTGCCGCCCCATACCCGCATCATCTTTACAACGGCATTCAAGGAATATGCTTTCGACAGTTACGAAGTGAATGCGCTCGACTTTCTGCTGAAACCGATACGTTATAACAAGTTTCTTGCTGCTGCCGAAAAGGCGAAGAAGTGGTTCGATATGGCGTCGCAGCCTGTCAGCAACCGGCACACAACGGTGTTTCTGAAGGTAGACGGCGAATTGCAGCAAGTGCCGATAAGCAATATTATATATGTGGAAGGTATGAAAGATTATGTTGTTTTCCACCTTTCCGACCGCCGATTGGTTACGCACATGACAATGAAGACGGTAGAAGAGTTGTTGCCAACCAACAGCTTTATGCGTGTAAACCGCTCGTACATCGTGGCTTTGGATAAAATAAGAAAGGTAGATAGGAACGATTGCATTTACATAGGCAACGAGATTATACACGTTACCGATGCTTTTCTTGCGCCCTTCAAGGAATATCTGGAAGAGCGGAAACGGTAGGTTTTCAGTTTCTTACAACGTACACGGCAATGGTTTTCAGCCGTACATAGTTGTAGCTTAAATACATAAAACCACCGAAACGGTTGTTTCTTCCCCAACTGTTCTTGCAGCAGAAATATTTGTTGCCTGCTTTGTCGTGGGCTATTCCCACTATTTCCATACAATGGTCGTCGGTGGTCCGGTAGGTTTCAAAGGCTTTTTGTCGTTGCGCCTGTGTAGGTTTCTCGTTGTCGTTTTCCAATTTTGCCACGCCCTCTGCAAACGAGAAACCATCTTCAGACGTGTCGCCTTCCCAGCAAACGGGGTGTCCGGAGCGGACAGACTGCTCAATGCGGTGCATCAACGTGTCGATAGGAACGTTCAAGAACGTGTTGCGGAAGTAGTTGTCGGGCACTTCCAAGGGGAAGTATGTGCCGAAAGGGTGATGCATAAAGCTCGTTAAGCCCAAGTATTCGTTGTTTTTGCATACGCTGCGGGCAAATTCCTGTGGGGTATAGGTGGCACCGTAGAGAAACACTTGCTGCGGTACAGAGCCGATTTCGTCGTCCAACAGTGCCTCGATTTTGTTTATCTGTGCAGCCAAATCGCCTGTTTGAGCGAACGAGACTGCTTGGTTCAGCTTGCGTTCGATAATGTCGTAGTCTGCACCATCGCGTTTATGGTAGGCGTCGAAGCGGTGCACGCCATATCTTTGTATAAGGTCTATCAGCATTCCGGACATTCCGCGCGTGGTAATCGCTGCATCGTTGCTTGCAGAAACGTTTCTTCCGAACCTTGCCGGTAACCGTTGCTTTACTTGTTCCATAAGATACATACGTGCTACATAGTCGGGACTGAGGTTCACGGAGTCGCCTTTCATCAGGTGTTCGGTCTCTATGGTGGCAAGCATAGCGTACGCCCAGCATAGCGAACTGCGCCCTTGGTCTTTCACAGGAGTAGTCCGCAACCGCACTTCATCGGTGAAGCGGAGAGCAGAATATTGCAGTTTAAGTGGTTTTGAACACCCCGCGAAGAGGAGCAAAACAACCATTGCGAGTACTGTTTTCTTCATTTTCGGCTTGCAACTTATGTAGGAACGGACACCCAAAAGTAAGTCTACATGCTGTAAAGTACCTGAATGAGGGTTTGTCCGACGGCTTGCAAGGTGCTGCGGTCTATGTGTTCCATCGTGTCGTTTATGGTGTGCCACGTGGGACCGAACGAACTTTGTGCGCAGTCGGGATAGTAAGGAATGATGTCAGTCGTAGGAATACCCGCGATTTTATTTAACGGATAGTGGTCGTCTGTTACCATTCCGCCGTTCGTTGTTGGGAAGTATGCCTCGAAACCGGCACTCTTTGCTGCTTCCCAAACACGGTCTACCACCTCCGGCGCATATTGCAGGGAAATGCCTTCCTTATAGAATTGAGCACCTTCGCCGCCTACCATATCGAGCAGAATGCCAAATTGGGGACGAACGGTGAGGGGCAAGTTCTTTGCAAAATAGTTAGAACCCAAAGCCCAACTATCGCCCGACTGCTCTTGATAGTTGGTTTCCCACTGTGGCACACCCCAATCCTCAGCGTCGAAACAAACGAAATCGACACCTATGTTCAGCGTGCTGTCGGCTTGTAATTGGCGTGCTATTTCTATCATGACGCCAACACCGGACGCTCCGTCGTTGGCTGCCATAACGGGTTTCTTGTGGTTTGTGGAGTCAGGGTCGTTGTCTGCCCACGGCCGACTGTCCCAATGGGCACACAGCAAGACACGTCGTTGTGCATCGGGATTGGTGCGGGCGATGATGTTTGTCGATTTTAATACTGTGCCGTCGTAGGCTTTCAGGTCGGCTTTCTGCGTTTGAACCTCGCAGCCGTATTGCTTAAACTTGCCGATAATCCATTGTTCGCACTTGTCGTGAGCCGACGAATTCATTGTGCGAGGACCGAAATCGCATTGCGCTGCCGTATAGGCGAATGCCGAATCGGGATTGAACTTCGGACCAACAGGCTTTGCTGTTGCCACTGTATCGCTGTCTTCGGTGTTGTTGTTGGTTGCTTTTCCCTTGCAACTAAAGGTAAGGGCAGCAAGCAAAAGCATTGCCATGCCACTGCATAAAAACTTTATTTTTCCGTTCATTGTTGTTCTTTTTATTTTTGTTTGGCTGCCTGCACTTGTGCCATTACGCGCAACCAGTTGCCTCCCCATATCTTTTCTATGTCGCGTTCGCTGTATTTGCGGGCAAGCAAATGGCGAGTGAAGTTTATCATTTCGCCGGCGTCTGCCATTCCGCACACTGTTCCGTCGCCGTCGAAGTCGGTTCCTATGCCTACGTAATCGATGCCCATAACGTTTATAGCGTGCTCCAAATGGGCGATGGCATCGAGTATTGAGGCTGTTCCGCCTTTACGCAAGAAGCCTTGATAAAGGGTTATGTGTGCAACGCCGCCTTTCTTTGCCAATGCTTTCATCTGGTCGTCGGTGAGGTTGCGAGGCACATCGCAAAGCACTTTGCTGTTGGAATGACTGCACACAATGGCTGGCTGCTTATTTCGAGCGCATCGTAGAAACTCTTTTCGCCGCCATGGCTGAGGTCTACCATAATGCCGTTGCGGTTCATTTCCTTAATTACTTCAATGCCAAACTTGCTCACGCCGCCGTGGAGGTTGCTCCCTCGTGCCGAATCGCAGATGTCGTTGTCGCCGTTATGGCACAGTGTGATGTACGTTACCCCCCGTTGTGCAAAGTATTTCACGTTTGATAGCTTTCCTTCCAAGGCTAAACCGTTTTCGATAGCGAACATAATGCTCTTGCGTCCCTTGCGTTTGTCTTCGTAAAGGTCGGACGGTGTGCGTGCAATACTGAGGTAGCGACTGTTTTCTTTTACTATTTTCTCAATCTTATTGAATATTAAGTCGGCGTAGGAAGTCGGCGTAAGGTTGTCCAACACGTCGGTCAGGTCGGGATTAAAATGCTTTAATCCTTCCACATCTATCTTCGATGAGAACGTTTCGCCTATGCGTGGTTGCGGCAAGTAAGCCGCCATTGTAACGGCATCTTGGTGTCCCTCGGTCATCTTATGCAGGTCGTAAAGAATGCGTGGGTCGCGTTTGGCAAAGTCTACACCTTGCGGGAAGAACATAGGAGTGTCGCAATGGGTGTCGAGCGTGAGTATGCGTGTGTGCAGTTGCTTGGCTGTGCGGAAGTTGCCGGCTTCGTTTACAAACCATTTAAACAGCTTCTGCCTTCGTCTTCCAACCATTCCGGGTGCCACTGAACGCCTATGATGGGTTTAAATTCGGCACTTTCCATACATTCTATAACGCCGTCGGGAGCGTAAGCCGTTGCTTTAAACCGCTTTCCGGGGTCGGAAACAGCTTGGTGATGGAACGAGTTTACAAAGATTTTGTCTTGCTTGTAAATGGAATGAAGTATGGAGCGAGGCTCTATCATAATGCTGTGCGTAGGTTCGTTGAAGGCTGCACTCTGGTCGTGCTTTAGCTTTGCAGGGCGCAAAGTAGTAACGCTTTTCAGTCGTGCGAGTTTCTTTTCCTCTGTTTCCTCAACGATGTAAGGGTCGTAAATGTGCTGTTGCACTTTTCCGTCTAACGCTATCGCCAAGACCTGCATGCCCCGGCACACGGCGAATATGGGTATTTGGCGGTTGTAAGCCAACCGTGTGGTGAGCAGTTCCGACAGGTCTCGCTTATCGTTTATGTTGCCTACGTTTGGTGTTGGCTCTTCGCCTGCCCACAATGGATTTACATCGGCACCGCCCGAAAGCAGAAGTCCGTCGATGCGGTCGAGTATATTGGTCAATACTTGCTTATCGGTAGTGGGCGGAATAAGCAGCGGTGTGCCTCCGGCTTCTATCACCTGCTTGTGGAAAACTTCACGAATGGTAACATCTTGCCCCGAAAAATTGGTGGTAATACCAATGACAGGCTTGCTGTTGCCCTCCGGATAGCTTTCGTAAAGCTCTGCCAGATGGGCGTCCAAATTATAGTTTAGTGTCATAATCTTTATTTATATAATAACGTGAGTTTAACGAATTCAGAATGGTGCAGATGCGATGATTGCCTCCTTCCGAACAGCTGCCAAAGTCGCAACGGAGTTACGGCAAAAGCCGCTATTCCTTGACGTTGCCGATGCCTGTATTTTAACGCTTGAAACACAATGCTAAACGGCTTCGTTTATAGCTCTTCGGCGATTGGAATTTCGCGCTTGATACTCTGTTCGAGCGAGATAAGCGTCTCGGTAGATACTACGCCGGGAATGCTTTGAATTTTGTTGTTGAGCAAATCCATAAGCTGTTCGTTGTCCTTTGCGAAGAGTTTGACGAGCATGGTGTACGAACCTGTGGTAAAATGGCATTCTATTACTTCCGGAATGGTACTGATACGTTCCACCACATCGCGATACATTGAGCCACGTTCGAGGTTCAAGCCGACGTAAGTGCAAGTGGTATAGCCGAGGCTCTTTGGGTTTACATGGAAGCCACTGCCTACGATTACGCCGTTTTCGATAAGGTGCTGGACACGCTGGTGTATGGCTGCACGCGACACGCCACATTCTGCTGCTACATCTTTAAATGGGATACGAGCGTTTTGCGACAAGATGCTCAGAATTCGTTTGTCTAATTTATCAATCTTATCCATAAATATTTTGGGTTTTACTTGCCTATGGTAAGCAAGAAAGTTAATTTACAATTTGAAAGCAAAAGTAGGCATTTTAAATGGATTAGACAATAAAAAAGAAGACAAAATGTGTCTGTATGCGCATTTTGTCATTTGTTAATCGTTTTTTAAGGAATATTCCAAGACTTATTGTTACCTGCCGATTGATTTAATTGAAAAAAACATTACGGAAAAAGCCCCGTTTTGCTTTCGTTTTTTGAAACCTGCGGTTTGGCATTTCAAAAGCGTAGGTTTCGCATTGCAAAACCTACGCTTTTACTCTTCAAAACCTACGCTTTTGGAACGTAAAAACGTAGTAACTGATTGTCAGATACTTACGAAGACTTCACCAAAACGATGTTTTTGTAATGTTTCTTCCCAATCAATTCTGCCAACAAGTTATTATCGTTCCTTTGGCAAACATTGTTTTACTTCTTCTTTTCTTTCAACAAAGGAAACTTTCCGGCCGGTATTTTCTCTTCCTTTCCTGATATACCTTGCAGTTCGAGTGTGAAGATGAGGGCTGAATAAGGTGCGATGTCGTCGCCGGCACCGCGTGCACCGTAGGCAAGTTCTTGCGGAATGTAAATCTCCCACTTAGAGCCCACCGGCATAAGCGTGAGGGCTTCCGTCCAGCCTTTGATGAGGTTGCTCACCCCGAAAGTATCGTTTGGTTTGCCGTGGCGGGCTGTTGCATCGAACACTTTACCGTCGATGGTGCGTCCTTCGTACACAACTATAACCTGATCGTCCTTCGTTGGTTTCTCTCCTTCTCCCTTTACGAGTATCTTATATTGCAATCCGCTTGGCAAAGTAACTACTCCCTGCTTCTTTTTGTTTTCTGCAAGGAACTTCTCGCCCGCAGCTTTTGTTTGTGCGTTGCGGTGTTCTGTCAATGCTTTCTGCTTCTTATTGAGATATTCTTGCGCTTCTTCCTGCTTCAAGAAGGTTGTGTCTTTTTCCATGGCAGCAATGAAACCTTCAAAGAAAAACTTGTCGTTGATGTCGGCAGATGTTCCTTTAAACTGCTTCTTCATATTAGGAAGCATGTTCCGTTCCACCTGTGCTGCGATTTGCAAACCTGCTGTGTAGGCAGAGAAAGAGGCGTCCTTGCGTTTTGAAAAGCCCTCTTTCAGTCCGCGCATAAAGTCGGGCAGTTGCTCTTTCGATACACCCAACTGACTTGAAAGATAGTCTTCCAGTCCACGTGTCATGCTCACACCTGCTGCATAGCTTAGCGAATCGAACCGCATTGTTTCTATTTTGCCTTCATCGCCGACAGGGTTTACGGCTGTTATTACTTCTCTTGCTTCTTGCTTTTTCTGTTTTTTCTGTTTCTTGCTCTGTGCATTTGCAGTGTTGAAACCTGCGCTTGCCATGACGAGCAATGCCATAATTGCTATTTTTTTCATCGTCTTTTGTGTTTAGGCAGGAATGTTTACAAGCTACATTCCCTTGTTGTTTCCCATGAAATGGTGTAGTAATGAAAAAGTGGATTGGGCTAAACAGTTTCCCAACCCACCTTAATTAATTATACTATGAACTTTATTTCCGATTAATTCATTGGCATTCTTGCGCCTGCATTCTCTGTCTTTTCGATAGACAACATTTCGATTGTGAATATCAAAGTAGAGAAAGGCTTGATGTCAGGACTTGGCTGTTGTGCGTTGTAACCTGCTGCGTAAGGAATGTAAACTTCCCACTTTGCACCCACAGGCATATTCAGCAGTGCTTCGTTGAAACCGGGAACAGCTTGTCCGATTTGCATTGTTGTACCGTCGTTCTTATCGAATACCTTACCATCGATGGTCTTTCCTTCGTAGCTAATCTTCACTACCTGCGACGCTGTAGGCTTCGCACCGCTTCCGGCTTTAATTTCCTTGTAGTACACGCCTTGCTTCAAAGCCTTCATTTCAGGGTTCTTTGCAATCTTTGCCATATAGGCATCGTTCTTTTTCTTATTGTCGCCGAACTTCTTTTCAGCTGTTTTTGCCTGAATGGCTTGTGGTACTCTTTGCTCAATTTGGCGAGCTTTCTCTATGGTCATGTTCTTGTTGTTGCCCTTTGCGCTTGCTGCAAAACCTGCAAGGAAGTTGTTCAACGAGATAGACTGGGTAGAATCTTCACCGAAAATGCTCTTGTTGATTTGGTTTTTAATTACCATGTTCATGTTCATTCCGACACCGATACCGGCATTGTAAGCAGCTTTCTTCTTGTCGTCCATGTTCGTTGCACCATCGTTCATACCTTTAATGAACTCATCGATGTAAGCTGTGTCGATGTTCATCTGCTGCAAATATTGCTTAACGCCCTGTCCTTGGTCGATACCAAAGGCGTAGCTCAATGAATCGATGTCCGATTTCAAGTCTTCTTTTGGAGTTTGATTGCCACATGCCGTAAAGCTGATTGCGGCGATAGCCAATGCGGCTACAACTGTAAGTTTCTTCATTTTCTTTATTGTGTTATTATTTTTAAGTTGTTATTCTTTCGCTTAAAGCACTTCAATGAGTTCTACTACGAATACCAAAGCTGCGTATGGAGGGATTGATGCGCCTGCCCCACGTTCTCCATAGCCAAGGTTATAAGGAATAAAGAAGCGATATTTTGCGCCTTCACCCATGAGTTGAAGTCCTTCTGTCCAACCTGCTATGACTTGATTCAAGCCGAATGTGGCAGGTTCGCCGCGATCGTACGAGCTGTCGAACTTGGTTCCGTCTATGAGCGTACCTTCGTAGTGGCACTTCACCTTGCTTGTTGCACTTGGTTTCTTGCCGTTTCCTTCTGTGATAACTTCATATTGGAGCCCTGAAGGCAATACTACGACGCCCTCTTTCTTTGCATTCTCAGCCAAGAAGTCCTCGCTTACGGCTTTAGCCACTTTGCCTGCTTCGGCAGCGGCAGCCTCTTGCCTTGCCTGTTGTTCGGCAAAGAAGTTGTTTACGAGTATTTGTGCTTCTTCGTTGCTTACCTGTAACTTGTTGCCTGCTATTACGTCCTTAATTGCTTGTGCAAAGTTGTCGATATTCAAGTTGCTTGCACCCATTCCACTGAGCTGTGTACCAATGCCGATACCCAAAGCGTAACTTAATTTGTCCATTGATTTTCTTTTCTTGTTTAAATATTATTAATGTGCAAAGATACTATTTTTAGAACATAGTTTGGCATTTATCTAATTAAAATTACTAAATTTGTAAAATCAACAAATAAAATATCAGTATGAAGAAAATAGTATTCCTGACGGGTGCGGGTATGTCGGTAGAGAGCGGATTTAAAACTTTCCGTGGCAGCGACGGCTTGTGGGAGGATTATCCGGTGGAGAAAGTAGCCACCCATGAGGCATGGGAAAGCGACCCTGTATTGGTGAATAACTTCTACAACCGGTTGCGAAAGAAACTGTTCATGGCGAAACCCAACGAAGGGCATAAGCTCATAAAGAAGTTGGAGGACAACTACGACGTAACCGTGATTACACAGAATGTAGACGATTTGCACGAGTCGGCAGGTTCTACCAACGTTATCCATCTGCACGGCGAGTTGAAAAAGGCTTGTTCGAGCAACGATGCGTACAACCCTCAATATATAAAGGTACTTACAGAAGACAATCCCGACGTGCTGCCGGGCGAGAAAGCAGCCGATGGAAGTCTGCTTCGCCCCTTCATTGTGTTCTTCGGCGAAAGCGTTCCGATGATAGAACCCGCTGCAAGAGCAGTGGGCGATGCCGATATTTTCGTTATCGTCGGCACTTCGCTCAACGTTTATCCCGCTGCAGGATTGGTGCATTACGTCCGTGCAGGCGTGCCCATCTACCTGATAGACCCTAACGATGTGCAATCGGGACACGCTCCCAACATCACTGTTATTCGCAAAGGGGCAAGCGAAGGAATGCGCGAACTGATGGAAAGAATTTAAAACATACCGATGCAAAAATTAAAAAACATATTATGAAGAAAATAATATTAGCACTTTTCTGCACACTTTTGGCATTCCCTGCTATGGCGCAAAAGAATGTGTATAACTTTAAAGTGAAGGACGCCAACGAGCGTACGGTAAAGCTGAAAGACTATAAAGGCAAGGTATTGCTTATTGTAAACACAGCCACAAAGTGCGGTTTCACGCCGCAATACGAGGCTTTGCAGAAACTTTACGATACTTACAAGGCGCAAGGACTCGTAATTCTCGACTTCCCATGCAACCAATTCGGCGAGCAAGCTCCGGGAACACTCAGCGAAATAAAGGCTTTCTGCACGGGAAACTACGGCGTTACTTTCCCACAGTTCGACAAAATAGAGGTGAATGGAAAGAAAGAACTGCCCCTTTACACCTATCTGAAAGCGCAACAAGGCTTTAAAGGTTTCGATACGAGCACCAAGATAGGCAAGTTTCTTGATGAAAAGTTCAGCAAGGAAGACCCCGACTATGCGAAAAATCCAAGCATTAAGTGGAACTTCACCAAGTTCTTAATCGACCGCGATGGGCATGTCGTAGACCGCTTTGAGCCTACTACCGATATGAAAGATGTTGAGGCAGGCATTCGTGCTGCGCTGAAAGTACAGTAAGAAAGGGACGAAAGAAATCCACCACAGCCACATCTTCGCGGTTGGTATAGAGCCGTTGCAGTTGGTGGATTTTTGTTTTTAAACAGCTAAGTATAGGTTTTACATTTTCCAACGCAGGTAGGAGCGTGGTTCATCACGTTCCCAACACCTAAGAAACAGCAACGTGGATTGTAGGAACGTGATAAACCACACCCCTACAATCCGTCCTTTTATTCGCAGCAAATATAAGATGATTTTACAAGAAAATCGCTCTTGCTTTGTAAAGATAATTCGTTAAGAAAACGATAATTTCGATTTGGCGTTGCGAAACCGTAGGTTTTGCAACGCAAAACAGCCGCTTTTACCGTGCAAAACCTACGGTTTTGGAATGCAAAACAATAGGTTTTGTAAAGCGTTGGCAGTAAGCAAGTTAAGCAACAGATATGTTTATGAAAAATATTTACGTATCTTTCGCCCTTTTTCTTGCCTGTCAAACTTATAGAATAAGATAGATATGCGCCCGAAACAGTATGCTTTTTTACAGCAGCCGAGATAGCGAAGAGTATTTCATAATGGCGCGCGATTGGCTCAACAGACGGTAAAACTCGCGTGCAGAGTTCTTGATGTAAGCGTTCTTCAGCATGTGAATGCAGCCTTCCATGTCGTTGTTGTGCATTTCGAGCGGTATTCCCACAAGTCCTTCTTCGTTGTGAATGGTGGCTTCGGCAAGCACTGTTACGAGTTTGCTTTGGCGTACCAACTTCAGCAGAATGTTTATATCGTTTATCTCTAAACGTGTTTTTATGTCATTTGCCGATGATTCTGTCATATCGTCGAATGCGTTTCGAGCCTGCAAACCGCATGCAGGCATAGCTATCTGACAGGCTTTCAAGTCTTCCAACGATATGCTTTTGCGTTTGGCAAATGGGTGGGTGGAACTCATTACGGCTACAAGATTATTGTTGAACAACAGGTAGCTTTCCACTCTTTCGTTCTTTTCAGTGGGTTTGAATGCCAAAACAAAGTCTACTTCGTGGCGTTGCAGCATATCCATAAGTTCTGCCATCGTCTTGTAAATGATGTTAAGGCGAACCTCGGGATAGTGTTCCATAAATTCGAGCACGGTTTCGGTGAGCAGCGAACTGAAAGTAAACGTAACCCCAATATTGAGCTCGCCTGTCAGCAAACTCTTCAAATCGGTCATTTTCTGTTGGCAAATGTCGGCATCTACGACCACCTTCTGTGCATATCTCACAAGTTTCTGCCCGGCTTCGGTAAGCGTAACTTCGTGGCTGTTGCGTTCAAACAGCGTAGTGTCAAGCTCTGTTTCAAGTTGTTTTATTTGTTGCGACAGCGTGCTTTGTGTTATGAACAGTGCTTTTGAAGCCTCCGAGAAGTTTAAAAGTTCTGCTACCTTTAAGAAGTATCGTAGTTGTCTTAGCTCCATTATCCTTTTATTTTTGTTAATTCGTGTACCTTGTTACCTTATAGGAAATCTTATTTAAAATGAAGATGGGCATGGTTGCGCCCAATACCATTCCTAATATATCGAAAGCACAAGTAAAACCGTTCGATGTGCAAAGATACAAATAATGCTCGAATAAATCTTCATTTTCGGTAGATAAACACATTACCAAGCCCTCCACAGTGCGGTAGGCATACATTCCAGGAATCATGGGCAAAAGCGACGGAAACGAGAATGTTTCGGGCGGACACTTCGCCTTTCGTGCCATGAACACCGTCATAAAACCGATGGCTAACGCTGCCATGAAGCTGGCAGCGATAAGTCCGAAGTGGTGATAGTCGTTGTTCATGAGAACAAAACGAATGGCATGACCCACGGCAGATATAATAAAACAATATTTATAGGCATTTTTCGGAGGATTGCTGATGCTGGCAAAGCCGATGCCCGCTAAGCCGCCGAAGAACGCATCTTGCAGTATTGAAAAGGGAAAATCCATAATTGAGGACTATGAAATTAATTGAAGATTCATAAGAAATATGCCTACCGACAAGCCAACCGACAGGCAAAACGTGAGCACAATGGCGTCCATGAAGCGGCTGAAAGACACAAGATACTCGCCTGCCATCAGGTCGCTGATGCTGTTGATGTAGGGTATGCCCGGTATTAGGTACAGCACGCACGTTCCAAGTGCAACTTCGGGCTTGTTTCCTAAGCCGAAAATATACCCCGAAGCGGCGATTACAGAGGAGAAGAATGCACAAATCAGGAAAACAAACTTTACGTTCATGCCGTCTTCTATCAGTATTTGTTTCAGTCGGAAACCTACAAAGGTGGCAACAAAGACAATCGCCATAGCTGCGAAATCGCCACCGAAGATACGGCAAAACGAAAGGTTGGCAAGCGAAGTCAGCAACAGCACCAACCATTTGTTGGTGAAAGGTGCTGCGCTGACCTCTTTAAGAACATTGTTTGCTTCGTCTAAATCGACTAATCCGTCGGCTATGTGCCAGCTCAATTGGCTTAAATGCGTGTTCTTGTAGAAGCTGATGCCCGTATGGGGCGTTCTTCTTATCACCACCGAGGATTGGTTTGCGGAGGGGTCGAACACCATAAGCTGCACGCTGCCGGGCATAATCAGGAGTTGGCAGTTTATGTTCCATTTCTTGGCTATGCGTTCTACATTTTTCTTTATGCGTGTGCAAGTAGCCCCACAACCATAAAGCCATGCTGCATATTCAGCAATGAATGCGCTTGTTTCATTCACAAGGGAAGTGGGTTGGCTATGCTTCATCTTCGCTCCAATCATACAAATCGAATTCGTCGGCTACTTCAAATATCTTTCCGTTGCCACTTGTGAGGCGGGCAGTGATGGCTACACGCAATACAAAACCTACTAAAAGCAACAACATTACTGAACTCCAGATGATAATTTGACTATTCATATCTCTTTGATTTTAAGTTTGTTTATTTTCTTTTTACGATGCAAAGGTAGGCGCATTTGTGCATCTTTACAAGCATTGGTAATGGGTTGTTTCGATAATGGTTATTGTGATATTTTGGAAGTAAACTATTAGGAAGTATTCAAAATAGCTATAATGGTACCATTTAAGTCTGGTATATTTCTATTTTTGCAACAGTATTATTTGTGGTTTTAGGTTTTTGGAATAGCAGTATTCGTGTTTTTATAATCAAGGCATAATATTTTTCGATGTTCGGTAATGCTGTTATTCTGATTTCCGATAGATTGTTCGCTCTCTAATTCTTACACCGAACTCACGTTGTTTATAAACAAAAAGAAGACTATAAATACGTAAATATTTTTCGCAAGCGTATCTCTTGCGTAACAATCTCGTTATCAATGTATTGCAAAACCTATTGTTTTGCATTCCAAAAGCGGCTGTTTTGCACGGTAAAACCGTAGGTTTTGCAACGCAAAACAGCCGCTTTCGCAACACCAAAGCGATTATATCACTTTTTTAACAGAATTATCTTTACAAGATTAAACTGAAAATCTCTCACTGTTTCATCAGGGTATTTGCTGAAAAACATCTGCGATATTAGCCTGCTTAACCTGTTTTCTTTTTCCGAACTCACGTATTGTTTAAGGTTTTGCAGTAAAGCGATTGCGATGCCTTTATATATTATGTATGGCACATTTCGATGATTTTGCGTACATACTGTTCAAAGTTCCTGTTGGCTGTTCTGCCCCAAATATCGCCCAAAAGTGCAACGCCGCCGAAACCGTAGCGTTTTGTTTCGTTGATGTTGGTGGCAGTAATACCGCCTAAGGCAACTACTTTCCGGTTGATGATGCCTTGCTTTTTCGCTTCGGAAAGGGTTTTCGGTGTGAATGCAGAGGTATATCCCTGCTTTGAAATGCTGTTGAAAATAGGACTGAGAAAAACGTAGTCGCACCTTGTTTTGCAGGCTTTTACTTCGTTTAACGTGTGGCACGACTGCGAAACCGTACCTTTGTGTTTCGGTGGCAGCACGCTGTTTCGGCGGTTTAAGTGTAGTCCGTGCAGTGTAAAATGGGCAGCTAAACTGAAGTGGTCGTGCAGTACAAGGCGGTTATGATACACTGTTGGAATGGCTTCGATTAGTTTTGCCAACTCGCCGGCAGTGCTTTCGGGTTTTCGCAGATGCACAAGGTCTGCGCCCCAATGCAGCAGCTGTGCGATGGTACTTGCCTCGTTATCGGTAAACTGCGGTTCGGTAATTACTAAAAAACGCATATCTTCTGTTTCCGAATATATATAATAATAGGTGGCAACCGGTGCTGTCGTGCAACCATTGCCACCCATTTTGTTTTCTATTTCAAACGTTCGATAATGGCTTCTGCCACCTTTTTGCCTGAAAGAAGCATACCGCCGAAGATTGGACCCATACGTGGCGTACCGCCAACTGCCGACGACGCCATGCCGCAAACATACAGTCCGGGGTATATTTCCTTTGTTCCTTCTACCACTTGGCGTTCGCCTTCCACTACGTCTAACGAGCGTTCGCCAATCACATCGCCCGTTGCGGTGTTGAGTTTAATGCCGTTTTTGCGTGCAACAACTTGGCACATCTCGCTGTCGTGCCCTGTTCCGTCCACCACAAACTTTGCCATGATGTTCAAAGGGTCTACATGTAGCCCTTCGCGAAGTACGGGTGTCCAGTTCACAACCACACCGCTCACGATGTTGTTCTTAAACACAACGTCTTCCACCGAATAGCAATTAAAGATGGTTGCCCCTGCGTGGGTTGCCTTATAGAGTAGGGCAGAGGTGCTTTCCACCGAGTCGGCAGTGTATAAACCGTCTTCGTAAGGCTCGTAGTTGATGTCGAAATCCTTGATAATATCCAAGGCTTCTTGCTGTATAACCAACTGGTTGAACATCATTGCACCGCCCCACATACCACCGCCCGGCGACAGTTTGCGGTCGAAGAGTGCCACTTTAAGCCCGGCTTTTGCCATATAGTAAGCTGCTGCAATGCCCGAAGGACCGCCACCAACAATGGCAACATCGAGTTCGAGACACTTTTCCATCTTGGCAAAATAGGTACTGATAATTCCTTTTGATACTTTTTTTTCAATCATAATATTATTGTTTTTGGGTCTTTTTATTTTGTTTATTCCTCACATTCGCAGTCTTCCAATGTCTGGCTGATGCGCATTGCGCAGAAGTTCGGACCACACATTGTGCAGTATTTTCCGCCTACCTTGTTCGACGTTTTCCAATATTCGAGTGCCTTTTCAGGGTCGAGGGCAAGGTTGAACTGGTCTTTCCATCGGAATTCATAGCGGGCTTTGCTGAGCGCATTGTCCCTTACGGCAGCACCGGGGTGCCCTTTTGCCAAGTCGGCAGCGTGGGCAGCAATCTTGTAAGTGATGACTCCGGTACGCACATCGTCCTTGTTGGGCAGCGACAAATGTTCTTTTGGTGTAACATAACAAATCATTGCCGTGCCGTACCAGCTTATCATTGCTGCACCAATGGCACTCGTAATGTGGTCGTAAGCAGGTGCAATATCGGTTACAAGAGGTCCTAATGTGTAGAAAGGCGCACCGTGGCACTTCTCAATTTGCCTGTCCATGTTCTCCCTAATCTTGTGCATCGGCACGTGCCCGGGACCTTCTATGAACGCCTGAACGTTTTTTGCCCATGCCCGTTCCACCAATTCGCCCATCGTATCCAACTCTGCAAACTGTGCAGCATCGTTGGCATCGTAGGTAGAACCGGGGCGCAGACCATCGCCAAGCGATATTGCGACATCGTATTTGCTGCAAATATCGCAGATGTCATCGAAGTGGCTGTACAGAAAACTTTCTTCGTTGTGCACCTGACACCATTTGGAGATGATGCTTCCGCCGCGACTCACCATGCCCGTGAGGCGTCCGTTGGCAAGATGAACAATCTTTAAGCGGATTCCACAGTGAATTGTGAAGTAATCAACGCCTTGCTCGCACTGTTCAATCAGTGTATCACGGAAAATCTCCCAAGTAAGTTTTTCAGCCTTTCCGTTCACCTTTTCAAAGGCTTGGTACATAGGAACGGTGCCCACTGGCACAGGACAGTTGCGTAAAATCCACTCTCTTGTTTCGTGAATGTTCGTTCCTGTCGATAAATCCATTAAGGTATCGCCACCCCATTTGCAGCTCCAAACCGCCTTTTCCACCTCTTCGTCGATGCTCGAGTTTTCGTGTGAGTTGCCGATATTGGTGTTTATTTTCACGCAAAAGTTCGTTCCGATAATCATTGGCTCGCTTTCAGGGTGGTTGATATTGGCAGGAATAACCGCCCGCCCGGCTGCTATTTCGTCGCGAACGAACTCCGGTGTGATGTGCGTTTTTATGCCCAAAGCCTCGCAATCCATATTTTCGCGAATGGCAACATACTCCATTTCCTCTGTGATAATGCCCTTCTTGGCATAGTACATCTGTGTTCCTTTGCGCTTTTCTATCCACGGTTGGCGCAGTTTCGGCAAGCCTTTGTTGAGGTCAATCTCTATGTTCGGGTCGCTATATGCCCCGCTCGTGTCGTAAACCACTACCGGTTCGTTGGGTCGTTCTATGCGCTTGCCACCTTCTTTTATAACCGTTGGTGTAAGAAGAATGCGGCGCATACCCACCTTTAGTTCAGGATAGATGGTGCCATACTTATAAATCTTCTCCGAATTAGGATAAGAAATCTTAATGTTTTCGTTCTTCATAATGTTATATTTCTATTAGTTTCTTCATTTCTTTAATGGGGTCTGCTGCTCCGAGTACTGCTCCGCTGACAGCCATTCCACTTACGCCTATGTTCCGAAGTGCTGCTATATCGGTGCTGACGATGCCGCCAATGGCTATTAATGGTATGTCGATGCCCGTTTGCTGCATTTGTTTTAGAATGTTTTTGTAGCCTTCCAAACCAAGTACGGGGGCAAGGTTGCGTTTCGTGGGTGTATATCTGAAAGGACCGCACCCTATGTAGTTGGCTCCTTGCGCTGACAAATGCTGCACATCGGCAAAGGTATTGGCAGTTCCACCAATTACTTTTTCGTTGCCAAGTATGCGCCGCGCTTCGCCGATGAGCATATCGTTCTTGCCAAGATGTACACCGTCGGCATCGAGTTCGGCAACTAAATGCACACGGTCGTCGAGCAGAAACGTTGCATTATAACTACGGCAGAGCGCAGCAACCTTGCGTCCAACGCCTAAAAACTCGTCGTCGGTAGCGTCTTTCATACGCAATTGCACCCATTTACAACCGCCACGGAGTGCCATTTCAGCCCCTTCGACGTAGTCGAACCGTTGGTTCTCGTGTGTAATAAACTGTATGTTGTTCATCGTTTTATTAGTTTTTCAGGATAAAAGAAATGGTTTACCGCTCCGTGTCCGCTGCCAATGCACACGTTTGCACCTTCTCTTATGGCTTGCGAGATATAGTTTTTTGCCATTGAAACGGCTTCTTCGAGCCTTAAACCACGAGCCAAGAAAGTCGCAATCGCTGAGGAGAGCGTGCAACCTGTGCCGTGTGTGTTGAACGAATCGATGGTTTCGGTTTCAAAGATTAGCGGTTTACTGTTGCCGGAAAAGTAAAGGCGGTCGGCTTTTGTGTTGTCTTCTATGTGTCCACCTTTTATTAATAGTGCCTTGCAACCAAGTTTTAGTATTTGTTCGGCAGCTTCGTCAATATCTGCTACCGTTGCAATTGTACGGCGTGCCAACGTTTCTGCTTCGACAATGTTAGGCGTAAGCACAGTTGCCATAGGTAAAAGATGTCGGCAGAAAGTGCCTACCGCTTCTTTTTCCATAAGGTTATTGCCCGATGTGGAAACCATTACGGGGTCTATAACAAGCGGAATATCTTTGTATTGAGCCAACACCTGCGCAATTGTTTCGATATTCTCGGCACATCCCACCATACCTGTTTTAATGGCATCGGGGCGCAAATCGGTGAGAACGGCACGCAATTGAGCCTCTACAACCGCAGCTTCGATGTTCTGAACGCAGAATACTTGCTTCGTGTTTTGTGCCGTAACAGCCGTAACAACCGATGAGGCGTAACACCCTAAAGCCGACATTGTCTTAATATCTGCCTGTATTCCTGCGCCTCCTCCGCTGTCGGAACCGGCTATCGTCAAAGTTTTTACATAGTGCATCATAAGCCATCAAAGTAACAAATGGTACTTTTCGGAATAACCAAAATATGGGGAGATACACCAATAAGGATAGATAAACGCAAATGTCTGTATATTCGCACTTCCTACGGCAGCATTACCTGCATCAGGTTATACGGGTATAATCTCAGCTCACTCAATGGAGTGGCACCCCTTTTTCGGACAAACCGAAAGTCTATCTGCGTGCAAAGATACAACAATGTTCTGTTATTTCAAAATTTAAGTCAAAGTTTTTCTCCATCAATAATTTTTCTTTTATTTTCCTTTTGGTTTGCCAAAATTTGCGTACATTTGCAATCCAACTACTAATTTATAATAGAAATGCTTGAGAAAAACATACGCGAACAAATCATTGATTTGATTCATCGACAGGTTGTTCCTGCCGTCGGCTGTACCGAACCTATGGCGGTATCGCTCTGTACCGCACGTGCCACAGAGCTGTTGGGGCAGAAACCTGAGAGAATAAGTGCACACTTGTCGGCAAACATCTTAAAGAACGCAATGGGAGTGGGCATTCCGGGTACAGGAATGATAGGCTTGCCGATTGCCATTTCTTTGGGTGCGCTCATAGGAAAGTCGGAATATCAGCTTGAAGTAATTAAAGACCTGACGCCCGAAACTTTGGAAGAGGGCAAGCAATATGTAAGCGAAAATCGTATAGACATAAAGCTGAAGGAGGGAATTACCGAGAAACTGTACATCGAAATGACGTGCGAGGCAGGTGGAAAGAAAGCTACTGCCATTATATCAAAGACCCACACCAACTTCGTTTATGAGGAAACAGACGGCAAAGTGCTGTTCGACAAGCAAGTTGCTGCCGAAGAAGGTGCGCCAACCGAAAGCAAAGACATTCAGTTGAACTTGAAAATGGTGTGGGATTTCGCCACTACGACACCCATAAACGAGATTGATTTCATTCTCGAAGCTAAGCGTTACAATATGAATGCTGCAGAAGAAGCGTTGAAAGGAAACTATGGGCACTGTGTCGGCAAAACGATGGACCGCCCATTGAGCCGCGGCTTGTTCGGCAACAGTATCTATTCGCACATTCTTTCCAAAACTGCGTCGGCTTGCGATGCACGTATGGGTGGGGCAATGGTGCCTGTTATGAGCAACAGCGGTTCGGGAAACCAAGGCATTTGCGCAACAAATCCGGTTGTAGTGTTTGCCAAGGAGAACGAAAACACACCCGATGAGCTGGTGCGTGCGCTGACGTTGAGCCACCTTACTGCCATTTATATCAAGCAAAACCTTGGCACTTTGTCGGCACTTTGTGGCTGTATCGTTGCCTGCACGGGCTCAAGCTGTGGCATTACCTATCTGATGGGTGGCGACTACAACAACATTTGCTATTCTGTAAAGAACATGATAGCCAACCTTACGGGTATGGTTTGCGACGGTGCAAAGCCAAGTTGCGCCCTGAAAGTTTCGTCAGGCGTATCTACTGCCATACTTTCTGCGATGCTTTCGATGGAAAATCACCACGTAACAGAGGCGGAAGGCATCATCGATAAAGACATCGACCAGTCTATTCGCAACCTTACCAGCTTGGGCAAGGACGCTATGAATGAAATGGACATAATGGTTTTAGACATCATGACACATAAAGGCGGTTGCTAAAACATACACCTGAAAAGTATGAAAAAGGTTCGCACACAGATTGTATGCGAACCTTTTTACTTAGATTATCAATGAAAAACGTATCCTTAAACTACCATTACAGATTTTTAAAGAGTAGTTGTATTAACACTACAATGCGGCTGCACTGTTGCCGTATTGAACGTGAACTCGACATAAGAAAGCAGTTAAGCAAGTAATCTCGCAGATGTTTTCAAGCAAGTCCGCTAATGAAATAATGAGAGATTTTTTTGTTCAATATTGTAAAGATAATTCCGTTAAAAAGTGATATAATCGCTTTGGCGTTGCGAAACCGTAGGTTTTGCGTTGTAAAACCTACGCTTTTACCGTGCAAAACCTACGGTTTTGGAATGCAAAACAATAGGTTTTGTAATACGTTGATGCAGAGATTGTTACGTAACATCTATTCCTGCGAAAAATATTTACGTTTTTGTTGCCTTCTTTTCGTTCTTTTCTCGTTCTTCGAAAAGTGTATTTTCTCGCCATGGCAATGCTTAAATAAATTTGTCATTACTCATTTGGCTGAACGGAAACGTTCATGAATAACGTGAGTCCGGTGTAAGAATTTGCGGGCGAAGGCACTTCTTCTCCTTTCTGATTATAAGCATATTAAATCATAATCAACTCTTTCTTAAAGTATCTTATCAATAATATACCGGCATTATTCTTTTATACCGAACTCACGTTACTGCAAGTGCAAAGAGCTGTGAAACCGCATTTTGTCGGCTTTAACTCCCTTTAGAGCGTGAAGCTGACGCCTGCATACCACGTTGCACCATATACGGGAGCATACATAAATGCTGCATCGTCGCCGTGCTTTTCGTCTTGAAGATAGCTGAAAATGTTCTTTCCGCCACCATAAACGCTGAACGAACCGAAACGCTTAGCCACACGGAGGTTCCACAAAGTGAAAGTGTCTGTCTTCTTAATCTTAGATGTCTTTGGCGCATCTTCAGAGTTATAGTCGATGTACATCTTGCCTTGCAGAGAACCTGTGAGTGCAAACGACCATGTGCCGGGAGTGTATTCGAGTGTCAGGTCGCCTGTCATGGCAGGGAAACGAGAGATGTACTTGCTGTCTTTGGCGTAAGCTAAACGCTGAGGAGCTTCTTTACATTCGTCTGATTCCGGGTCAGACCATTCTGCACGTTCGTGTTTGAACTTGCCTTGGTTAATGGTCCAGTTCACTCCGGCCTTGAAATCTCTGAATGGATTCCACTTTATACCGAGTTCAATACCTTGCACGTACGCATCGTCTACGTTCTCCCACTGGTATGTATAGCCGAATTTCTTCACGTCGTCGCTTGCAGGAGCAAACTGTATCTTGTCCTTCAGGTCGGTGCGGAAGATGTTTGCGCTCAACTGAACGTTCTTTGCATAGTAGTCGGCAGAGAGGTTGTAGCTGATAGAACGCTCGCCCTTGAGGCTTGACGACTTCCATACGCGTGGCGAACCGGAGCATAAGTGCAAGTCTTCAGAGAATCCGTAAGGAGCACGGAAGCCTGTACCGATATTGGCACGGAGTACGAACGAAGGGCTGACAGAATACTTGATGGCAAGGCGCGGGTTGAACGAAGTCTTGCTGAAGTGGGTTTTCGGGAAGGCGTTGTCAGACACCTTTTGACTTGTTGCATACTCTTCGCCGGAAGAGTGGGTGTCTAAACGCAGACCGGGCACAACAGTAAGGTTGGGCAATATGTTCCATTCGTCTTGAACAAAGAGCCCAAATTCGTTGGCATGTTTCTTACCGATAGATGTGTAAGGAATACCGAAGTATGGGTTACCTCTTTCTTCTTCGGCAGAGATAATGTAAAGACCGGTTTCGCGCAAACGGGTAAAGTAGCCTTGAACACCCGCAAGCAAAGTGTGGTTGCCAAAGATAGAAGTCAGCGTAAGCGAAGGAGTGAATGTATTTTCCTTAGCAATGTAAGGTCGCATCAACTCTACATCGGGGCTGATACCTTCGGGGTGCGCAGCGTCGGTTGTAGCTTCCTTGTAGTTGGAAAGGAAGGTATCGTTCGTTGCATTGCGCTTATGGTGAACGTAAGCCATTGCAAGGTTCAGTTCAGAGTGCGAACCGATGGGCAAAGTGTAGGCAAGGTCGGTCGTGATACGGTTGGTACGGATATTCTCTGTGCCTTCCGAATAAGGGTTGAGGAACAGGTTATCCTTCATGTTTCCGCCATAACGAAGTTCGTCCATTGCCTTTGCACGGAGCACCAGCTTGTCGTTGACAGCGAAAGGACTATACACGTAGATGCTTGCACCAACGTTATTCATCAGGCTGTAAACACGGTCGGAGATTTGGTCTTTATGTTTTACTTCGTCGCGGGTAAGTCCGTCTTGTGTTGCATCGACAGCATCTTCTTCCGTGCGCTGTGCCGTAACCAACAGACCGATATTCTTGTAGCGCATAGAACCTGAACCCTTGTAGCTCTTGTGTCCGAAGTTGCCATACTGAATGTCTGCATTTATTGAAGGCTCGAAGGTTGGTTCCTTTGATATAATGTTAATTGCTCCGGCAACTGCGCTACTGCCATAGAGGGCAGAACCTGCGCCTTTAACCACTTCAAGACGGTCTATGTCGTTCGTACCCATCTGTTGCAAGCCATAAACACCGGCGAGACCGGAGTACACGGGTTCGCCATCGAGCAGCACCTGTGTATGTTCGGCACCGAGACCCTGCATGCGAACCATTGAGAAATTGCAGAATTGGCATTGCTGTTCTACGCGAATACCGGGCACTCCTTCCAATGCATCGAAGAGGTTCAGTGCATTTTTGCGCTTGATAGACTGCGACGTAAGCACTTCCGTACGGATAGGAACGTTCTTTACGAAATGCTCGGTGCGTGTGCCGGTTACCACAACTTGGCTAAGCTCTAAAGCGTCTTTGTCCAATTTAAAGTAAACAGCAGTACCCTTTCCGCTAACCATTTCAACTTCAACTTCCTGTTCCTGATAACCTTCAAGGTTGGCAACAACGATTTGTTTGCCTATTGGCAAGTCTGCCATCTTGAAGTGTCCCGAAGCATCGCATTTGGTTTTTAAGGTTGTACCTTTCACGGTAATGGTTGCGTGAGGGAGGTGTTGCCCTGTTTCTTTGGCTTTAACATCGCCAAAGAGCATAGCGTCTGTACCTTGAGCCATAGACATGATGGCACAAAGCAATCCTGAAAATAGAATTAAAACTCGTTTCATATATTTGTTATATTAATTTAGTGCATGCAAAGGTATTTACTTATAAAGCAACAGACAATACCCAAAAGTTAGTAAAAATATTGTCATAAAGTGTTTTTCGCCTTTACTTCATTCTGTTATAATTATACTGTCAATTTGTTATTATATATTCCTCTCCGGATAGCATTATGATACTGATGTGGTGTGAATAGCAGTTTCTGTGTATCAAATATAATGAAGAACACAGTAAAATAAGGGCATACGCAATGTTTCCTGTAAACATTACATACCTATAAAAGATGATTTTATATTACAATACAACTTTCTGCACACTTGAAAGAGTAGGGATTTCCCGTCCAATTATAGGCATACGCCTTTGGCAGTGTGGGGAATTACCGCTATATTTGCAGCAGAAACAATGAAAAATAAGTATAACAATTTAAAAGTATAAAGTCATGAAACGTCGATATATCTTCCTTATGAGTGCCATCGCAACGATGATGTCTCTCACTTCATGCGACACTTTGCTTGCAATAGACAGCAGCCCTGCCGGTACAGTTTACACAGCAGGCGGTACAATCTACACATCGGGCGGCACAATTTACAATGCAGGCTACGGCTCAAGTTACGATGACGGCTATGCTTATTCGGGCATGCGATACGAAGAAGCACGTAGGGAGGCATTGTTCTTGTCCGACAAAATGGCTTACGAATTGGGACTTACCGATGCACAATACGAGGCTATCTACGAAATAAACCTCGACTATTTGCTCAATATGCGTGATGAACGCTCTATCTACGGCGACTATTGGGCACGTCGCAACAGCGATATTTTCTACGTGCTGAATGCTTCTCAATACAACTACTTCGTAAATATGGACTACTTCTATCGCCCGGTTTATTGGTACGACAACCGATATGTGTTCAGCATTTACAGCCGATACGACAACCCACGCTACTATTATCGTTCACGCCCGGTTTACTACGACACCTATCGTGGTGGCAGAAACCAACTCACCAATAGCTATTATGCCGGCAGATTTGGCAGGCGCACGGGGCAACCGGTGGTGATTAATCGCGACAGCGGGCACTTCGGAAGTTACAATAACAACGATTCGCGCATCATACAAACACCGCAAAACGGAAACAATGGCAGCCAACCGTCGTTCGGAAACCAACGCCGCAATAACGAAAGACCTAACAGGGGAAGTTTCGGAAACAGCTCGATAGAAGGCCGTCCATTCGGTGTTCAACCGCAGCAGAAGCCTCAACGCTCCGATTTCGGAAGCGGTAGCTTTGGCGGTTCGCGGCAAGGAACAACGTCGCAATCTTCGGGTTTCGGAAATAATAATAACAGAAACAGTAGCTCCGAGCGAGCAAACACGTTTGGTTCGGATAGCCGTCGCCCCACCACACCGCCGAGCAGCGGGTTCAACAACAACAGCAACAGCAGGAGTTCGTTCGGCAACAGCACGCCACGTTCTAATCCGCAGCCACGCCCAACAATTGAACGCCCTGCACAAAACAACGGTTCTTTCGGAGGACACAGATAAGAAATAAGATATATGCGCATAACAACTGTCAGTCGCCACAAGGTGGTGGCAGCAATGACAAGGGGATTTTTCCAAGCCTTTGTAAGTGGTCAGATTGACGCTACACAGCCCGGAAAGACAGACATAACGCCCTTGGAGTACAAGAAAATGATAGCCGACAACTACGAAAGGTTGTCGGCTTGTTACGTTTCAGTGATGTTTCCAATTCTCATTCGTCTGAATTACGCTGACGGAGAAGCTGTTGCAGAGGATATGAAACGTAGGAACTTCAGTAATTCAACATCGCCAAAAATACTTCTCCGCTATGCTTGCGGCTCGAAAGAAGTGTACGATACCGCCATTAAAGAGTATCAGCAGCAGATAGCGACCTTACTTTCGGGACGATTGCAAACCATTTCGGAGTTCTTTGAAAACTACGAACGCGGTGCGGAAGCGACCGAAGCGGTCGATGTAGCCCTTGCCATTCGCTCTATGGTGCGCACTCAGATGATGGCGTACGGTACGGTTCTGAAAGCTGCCAACCCGGAATTGGCAACCTTGCACCAAGCCACCGTCTTCCGTCTGATGCTCCACGGCACAATGGCTTTGCTGCACGAAGAACCCATTTCGCTTGAAGGCGACAACTTGGAACTTATCTTCCGCCGTGTGGCACTTAATTCCGACAACTTTGAAGTATTGATGAACGAAATGAACCAAGCCTACGAAGATTTGGTGTAAAGGAAGGAATAATCAGACAATAAAAGCGTAAATATTTTTCGCAAGCGTATCTCTTGCGTAACAATCTCGTTATCAGTATGTTGCAAAACCGTATGTTTTACACTGCAAAACCTACGGTTTCGCAACACCAAAGCGATTATATCACTTTTTAACAGAATTATCTTTACAATGCAAGGGGTACTTTTTGCTTTTGTCTGCAAGCAGGAAGAAGGAAATCAACCCCATTAATCAACTTCTTCTGAATGCTTAGAAGCAAACATAAGGTTGCAGTCTTTCGATTACGTCGGGTGGGAAGTCTTTGAGCAAACGGAGTTGCGAAAGACTGCTTAGCTTGCCTTTTAGCCGTCTGTAATCTGCTATTTGGCGTGCCATATAGAAGTTTATGTAAGGGTGGCGGCGCAGTTGCGACACCGAAAGCGTGTTCAGGTTGAGTCGCTTGGTGTGGGCGTTGCGGACTTCAAAAAAAGGCAGCGACTCCACAGGAAAGTCTTCTATCTCCTTCAGCTGCCCCACTGCAACGTATCCGCCAAGCCGTTCACCATAACCGACAATGGCTTTTGCCCAGCCTGAACCAATGCCGGGAACTTTCTTCAGCATAGTGGTGTCGGCATGAGCAAGGTTGATATGCTCTCCCAACTTTATTTTAATGGGATAGCGAATGGTGTCTCTGTCGTATTTCTTGTAGGGTTTGTACGCATCGTTCTGCTTATAAGCCTCGTAGGCTTCGTGCAGTTTGCGCTGCTCTGCTGCCCTTTCGCGCTCGTAACCTCGAATGGTTTCCATCGTGAAAGCGGGCTGATAGTCGTCGCCAATGGTAATGTAGGTTCTAAATCGCGATACTGCTTGCGTGTCAGACCATAGACTTTGGCAAACGCTTGTGGCGAACGGAACACACCACCCTTGGCTCTGTACTTGTAGATGTTGCGTATTTGGTAAGGTGCAAGACCTAAACGGCGCAGCTGCGCACTGTCGGCTGTGTTGGGGTCGAAAGGAAATAGTTCTGCTTCTCTGCTGTTTTCCGGTTCGTAGTGGCGCAAATCGGCTGCCCTACTGCCCATTTGACTTCCTTTTTCTGCTGCAAAAGCCGTGCTGTCGGCAGTGTTCAGCAATGTGCGGGAGGTTTTGTTGCCTAACAGGAATATTGCTCCCAATACGCCAATGCCAAGGCATAGCAAGAAAGCGATGACCTTTCTGTCAGACTTTTGCAAATAGAAAAATTCACGAATATTCATAGTATGAGCTGTGTTTATTCTTAAAATATTCAGCTAAAACGGTGCAAATATACAAAAATATTGCTATTTTTGCATTAAAACAGTATAGGCTTATGAATAAAAATCTTCAAATATTGCGCAAGTTTCCCATGTCGATAGGCATGTCGGTTGCCATTTTAATCGTTTCGTTGATTGCTATTCCCGACACTCCGTTAAGCGATATTACGCTCATAGACAAGTGGGCACACATCGGCTTGTATGCAGCATTGGGGTTGATAATCGCACACGAATATTTCCACAACCACAAGCACGTAACCCGAAAGGGCATGTTTCTGGGCATTTGGTTGCTGCCTACGCTCTTAGGCGGTGGTGTTGAAGTATTGCAAGCCTATTGCACCAACGGAAACAGAAGTGGCGAATGGCTCGACTTTGTTGCCAATATGGTGGGTTCCACCCTCGCTTTGATTATCGGTACTCTGCTGGTAAGGTATTTTTCCAAGCACTAAACGGATTGTGGCGCATCTGCCGATTGTAGAAGCGGGCATCGCCTGTAACCTCCATTCCTATGAAGTCGGGCTTTTCAAACGTTTCTGTTGCACTGCTTAGTTCGACTTCTGCCATTACGAGACCGTCGTTTTCGCCGTGAAATTCGTCTACCTCGAAGGTGTGGTTGCCGCTTTTCACGAGATAACGGTGCTTGTCTATGATGCCTTTCTCGCACAGACCAAGAAGTTGTTGGGCTTCTTCGAGCGTTATTTCCTTTTCAAATTCGTAGCGCGAAAGTCCGCCATCGTTCGACTTTCCTTTAATTGTGAGGTAGCCTTTGTCGTCGCGAATGCGCACACGAATAGTGTTGATGGCTGCAAAATAGCCCTGCCGAACGTGGCTTACGCTGTGCGCCCGGCTCTTCCAATCAATGTCTTTATGAACGAGAAACTTGCGTTCTATTTCTAATCCGCTGCTCATTACTATCAGATATACATAGCCCAGACCATCAAGATGATAGCCAAGATGGCAAGCGTGATGACAATCCACTTGATTACAGACTTTGCTTGCTGTTCTTGACGCGCTTCGCGTGCTTTCTTCTGCATTTTGCTTTTGTTGCTCATAATGATATTATTTTACGTGAGAAGTTTTATTCCTTCTCGCAGGTTACTATATATAATAAGGTGAAAATCGGCTTTTCAGCTCCACCTTTTTTATTCTTCTTCGGTCGGAAACTCCATTAAGTAGGCTTTTATAAAGGCGTCTATGTTGCCGTCCATCACACCGTCTACATCAGAAGTCTGATAGTTTGTGCGGTGGTCTTTCACACGTCGGTCGTCGAAAACATAGCTTCTTATCTGGCTTCCCCATTCTATTTTCTTCTTTGAAGCCTCAACCTTGGCTTGTGCCTCCATACGTTTCTTCATTGCACGGTCGTACAATTGCGACTTCAAGAGCTGCATTGCCTTTGCCCGGTTCTTGGGTTGGTCGCGCGTTTCTGTATTTTCTATGAGTATTTCCTCTTGTTCTCCCGTGTCGGGGTCTTCGTATTGATAGCGCAGACGCACACCCGATTCCACCTTGTTCACGTTCTGTCCGCCGGCACCACCCGAACGAAAGGTGTCCCAACTTACTCGTGCGGGGTCTACATACACTTCGATGGAGTCGTCGATGAGCGGCGAAACAAACACGCTGGCAAAGCTTGTCATGCGCTTTCCCTGTGCGTTGAAAGGGCTGACACGCACCAAACGGTGTACGCCGTTTTCGCTTTTAAGAAATCCGTAAGCATATTCTCCGCCTTCAAACTTCATCGTTACGCTCTTTATGCCCGCTTCGTCGCCGTCTTGAATATCGGAAATGGTTACTTTGTGCCCATGTGCTTCGCCGTAGCGCATATACATACGCATCAGCATAGAAGCCCAATCTTGACTCTCCGTGCCCCCTGCGCCGGAGTTAATCTTCATCACACACTCCATAGGGTCTTCCTCTTGGCGGAGCATATTCATAAGTTCCAGACTCTCGATGTCGGCTATTACTTTCGCATAGGCACTGTCTACCTCTTCTTCGGTAACGAGTTCGTCCTTATAGAAATCGAAGGCAAGCTGCAATTCTTCGGCTTGTGAGCGCACGTTGTCGTAGCCTTTCAGCCACTTTTCTATGCCTTTCACCTTCTTCATCTGCTCTCTTGCACGGTCGGCATCTTCCCAAAAGTCGGGTGCTTGCGTGCGCAGCTGCTCCTCTTCGAACTCTATTTTCTTCTTATCTATGCCCAAATAGTGGTGCAAAGCATCTACACGTGCCACCACATCTTTCAGTTGTTCTGCTGTAATCACTTTCTTTTTTCGTCTTTAGATAGTGTTTCTTATTCCTCGTACATGCGCTCGATAACGTCCTTATAGTTCTTATAAACTATCGGGCGTCGCAGTTTCAGCGTGTTTGTAAGTTCGCCATTCTCTGCCGAAAAGTGGTGTGGCAACAGCGTGAACTGCTTTATCTGCTCGTAAGGGGCAAGCAACTGCAACAGGGTTGCTATGCGTTCTTTCATCATTTTGTTTACTTTGTGGTTGCTGCAAAGCGACTCTCGGCTGTCGTAGGCTATGTTGTACTCCCTCGCCCATTCCTCCAAGACCCTGAATTCGGGCACGATGAGCGCAGAAACATATTTGCGTTGGTCGGCAATGACGGCTACTTGGTCGATGAATTTGTCTACCAAGAGCATTCCTTCTATCATTTGTGGCGCGATATACTTGCCGTTCGATGTCTTGAAAAGGTCTTTTATGCGTTCCTTCAAATACAGTTCGCCGTCTTTAAGGTAGCCCGAATCGCCTGTGCGGAAGAAGCCGTCTTTGGTGAAAGCCGTTTCGTTTATATGCTCACGGCGGTAGTATCCCGGTGTAATTGTGGGACCCTTGAGCAAGATTTCGTCGTTTTCGCCGATTTTTACTTGCAATCCCTCGATAGGAATGCCCACCGAACCCACTGTAAAGGCTTTGCCGCGGTGGTCGCAACTTACGGTTGCAAGGCTCTCGGTGAGTCCGTATCCCACGAGCATATCAAGTCCGATGCTATGCACAAACACCTCTACTTCCGGCGAAACGTATGCGCCTGCCGTTGGAAAGAAGTTCGGATTGATAAGTCCCAACTGCTTGCGGACAAGGCTCAATATCGTTTTGTTGATGAGTTTATACTCCAATTGCAAGTTCAAAGGCGGACGTTTGCCGCGTCCAAGATACACCACGTTGTGCTTGCGCCCTACTTCCAAGGCGTGTTCGAATATCTTTCGCTGTACGGCACTCGACTTTTCTATTCTTTCCTTTACAGCAATATACACCTTTTCCCAGAAGCGTGGCACCGACGCCATGCAGGTTGGGTTGGTTTCGCGCATACTGTCTTGAATTTCTTTCGGGTACGTGTTCACTATCACTTCGCCGCCATTCGCCAATACCAAATAAGAGAAAGCACGCTCGAAAACGTGTGCGAAGGGCAGAAAAGCCATTGCTCTGTCCTTGTCGGAAACAGGTACGCAAAGGCTGTTGGCAAGCATGGCTGCATTATACATACCGTGAGTGAGGATAACACCCTTGCTCTCGCCGGTTGTACCGCTGGTGTAGAGTATGTTGCAAATATCGTTGTCGCTTGCTTCTGCCCAACGTTGCTCCACTTCCGACTGTCGTGGAAGTCCCTCGCCGAGCTTCAGAAAGTCTTCAAAGAAGATTGCGTAAGGGTCGTGCGAGCTGATGCGTACACTCGGGTCGAATATAATGATGCGCTCCAACGACGGACAAAGCGCAAATATACGGTGTGCCTTGTCGTATTGTTCTTGCTCGCCCACGAATATGTAGCGCACATTGGCATCTTGAATAATGTATTGTATCTGTTGTTCGGAGCTTGATGCGTAGAACGGAATTGTAGTAACACGAACGCCATACGCACCGAAGTCGGTGTACAAATATTGTATGCAGTTCTGCGCAAACACAGCAATGTTCTCTTGTGGCTTTAAGCCGAAGTTAAGCAAAGCGTTTGAAACTTGCTTAACACGCATGGAAAACTGATTCCAAGAAACCGACTTCCACGTCAAACTGCCAAAGTTTCTGAACGTGATAGCCGGCTTTGTGCCGTATTTTTTGGCTTGCTCATGTATGAGTATTGCGTAGTGATATTTTGCCTGCATAGTCCTTTTTCTTTTCGTGAACACGAACGTTAGTCCACCTTTAATAAATGCAAAAATAGTAAATTTTGATGATATAAGGAAATTATTTTGAAGTTATTATGATTTAACCTTTGCTTTTTGTCGGTGTAAAAGAACAATAAAACAGAAGAATAGTATAATTTAAGTACGTTTATTGCATACATTTCATGGCTGGTAAGTGGAGGTGTAACGTGCGTTCGGCATAAGAGTTACGCCGGTATATTATTCATTAAGATACTTAAAGAAAGAACTGATGATGATTTAATATGCCTATACTCAAGAAGAAATGAAGTATCTCCGTCCGCAAATACTTACACCGACCCCACGTTATTTATGAACGTTTTCGTTCAGCCAAATGAGCAATGCCAAATTAATTTAAGCATTGTCATGGCGAGAAAATGCACTTTTCGAGGAACGAGAAAAGAACGGAAAGAAGACAATAAAAACGTAAACATTTTTCGCAAGTATAGCTGTTGCGTAACCATCTATCCACCAGTGTGTTATAAAACCTATTGTTTTGCATTCCAAAACCGTAGGTTTTGCACGGTAAAACCGTAGGTTTTGCGTTGTAAAACCTACGCTTTCGCAACGCCAAAGCGATTATATCACTTTTTAACAGAATTATCTTTACAATATTAAACGGAAAATATCTCACTGTTTTATTAGATGGTGCCGTTAGTACAGAGCTTTTCTACCAATATTACAGTACCATTCTACCAACCGTACAGAGCCATTCTACCAACCGTATAGAGCTATTATGCCAACCGTACAGAGTCATTATACCGTCAGTACAGAACTATTCTGCCAAAATGTTTGTTTTGCTTCGAGCATCTTTTCCATATTTTAACAGATATTTCTGATGGATATTTGTGCTTGTTCTTATCGTGCACAGAAAATCCCTACAATCAGCATTGAGTCTGTTTGTAGGGACTTTGTATGTTGCCTTAGCAGCTTGTCAGCGATTTGCTGCTGCGGGTTTCGTGTTGCTTACCAAATCTGTGCGCGTTTCTTTGCAGGGATAAAGAGCTTATCGCCCTTCTTGATTTTAAATGCGTCGTACCACGCGTCGATTTGTGGGAGTGCAGCATTTACACGTGCCATGTTAGGCGAGTGTGGGTCTACGGTAATGATGTACTCCAAGTATTCGGGGCGAGCGTTGCCTGCCCATACACGTGCCCAAGAGAGGAAGAAGCGTTGTTCGGGTGTGAAACCGTCCAATACCTTCAATGGTTTCTTCTTCATGCTGTTTTGTAAAGCACGGAAGGCAACGTTCAGACCACCGTTGTCGCCGATGTTTTCGCCTAATGTGAGTTGGCCGTTTACCTTCTTTCCGTTTACAACTTCTACTTTTCCGAAGTGGTCTACCAATACTTTTGAACGTTCTTGGAAGTTCTTCTTGTCTTGTGCGGTCCACCAATCGCGTTGGTTACCGGTCTTGTCGAACTGTGAACCTTGGTCGTCGAATCCGTGGCTCATTTCGTGTCCGATTACTGCACCGATGCCACCGTAGTTCACAGCATCGTCGGCTTCAGGGTCGAAGAACGGAGGTTGGAGGATAGCTGCAGGGAAACAGATTTCGTTTGTTGTAGGGTTGTAGTAGGCGTTGATGGTCTGTGGCGTCATGCCCCATTCCATTTTGTCTACCGGCTTGTTCACTTTTCTGTTCAATTCGTCTTGGAGGAAGAACTCGCTAACGTTCTGCATGTTTTCGTAGAGCGAGAGTTTCTCGTCGATTTGCAGCCCGCTGTAGTCGCGCCACTTGTCGGGATAGCCAATCTTTACGATGAAGTTGTCGAGCTTGTCCTTAGCTTGTGCCTTGGTTTCTGCGCTCATCCATGTTGCTTCCTGAATGCGTTGTGCCAATGCTTCTTGCAGGTTCTTCACGAGTTCTATCATACGTTGCTTGCTGCTTTCGGGGAAATACTTCTCCACATAGAGCTTTCCGACAGCTTCGCCGAACACACCTGACACTGCGCCTACTGCACGCTTCCAACGTGGACGGTCTTGCTGTGCACCGCTCAACACGCTGTTGTACTTGAAGCTTTCGGCACGGAAGGCATCGCTGAGCTGGCTTGATGCACCTGAGATAACCTTTATTTCGGCGTATGCCTTGAGGTCGTCGAGGGCTGTTTCGGCGAGTATCTTCTCTACTTCGTGTATTGGTTCAGGCTGACCGACGTCTACTGCATCGAAAGGAGGGAAGCCTGTCTGGAGGAAAACGTTGCCCCAGTCGATGCCGGGGAAGTTCAGCACGAGTTCGTTGTAGCTCATCTTGTGGTAGTTCTTGTCGATGTCGCGGAGCTGAACGTTCGAATAGCTGGCTTTTGCTATGCGTGTTTCGATTGCCATAATGGCTTCCACCTTCTTTGCAGCCGTAGCTTCGTCGTTGCCAACCATCTTGAAGAGGTTCTTCATATAGGTTTTGTAGGCTTCGCGAACCTTTACGGTTTGTGGGTCGTCGTTCAAGTAGTAGTCGCGAGTACCCATACCTAAGCCTCCCTGACCGATGGAAACGATGTTCATAGATGCGTTGCGCATGTCGGCACCTACGCCTACTCCGAACATCATTGTGTTTTCGCCACGGCGGTCGAGCTGTGCTGTTACAACCTGATATTCTTTGTTGTTCTTGATGGCAGCAATGCGAGCGAGTGTCGGTTTCAGCGGTGCCCAGCCTTCACGGTTCAAGCGTACGCTGTCCATCATCATGTTGTAGAGGCTTCCGAGCTTCTGTCCGAGCGTGCCTTTCTGTTGCGGCTTGCCTGCGTATTCTAAGATAAGCTCTTGAATGCGCTTTTGGTTCTCTTCGAAAAGGTCTACAAAGGCACCGTTGCTGGTGTGTTCGGCGTCCAGTGGGTGGCTCTTTAGCCAACCTCCGGCTGCATATTGGTAGAAGTCGGTGCCGGGTTTCACGTTCAGGTTCATGTTTTTCTTGTCAATACCTGATGAGAAGTTTTGTGCATTTACAGACATTCCTGCCAGCAGGCAGGCTGCTATTAATGTTCTCTTTTTCATGTTTTGCTTGTTATTTTTATTGTGATATTTCAATTGGAGTGCAATATTATAAATATTTTTTATATGTAGCAAGTTTTTCAATGCTAAAGTACGATATGCTTGTTTGTTTATGTGGTCTTTGTAAATATGACGTCATATTTCAGCAAATATGACGTCATATTTTGTAGAAAATGACGTCATATTCTGTTTTATGTTACGAAGTGTGCGTTTCGTTCCACATCTTTTCGATGTCCTTTATATCGATTTGGAGCAGTTTCATCTGTCGGAAAACCTCCGGCAGCATCTCGTTCATAAACTCGTTTTTGCGTTGCGTCAGTATCTGCGTGCGTGCGTTGGGCGACACGAAGTAGCCTAATCCTCGCTTGTTGTAGATTATTGCATCGCGGGCGAGTAGTTCGTAAGCCTTTACGGCGGTGTTGGTGTTTACCTCCAGCATGACGGAGTATTCCCTAACCGAGGGTATTCGGTCGTCTGCCTTGTAGTTTTCGGCAATTATCTCGTCGCATAGGCGGTCTGCCATCTGCTCGTATATAGCCTTGTTATTATTGAAATTCATAATTAAATCCTTTCTTTTAAAGTTGAGAGGGGAGATTGTGGAGGGCTGCGAACAGCCCTATCCACAAGCAATAACTGTTTAAATATTCAACCAGCGAGTATTTATGGCTTGCAGTCTGCAGTAGATGCGGTAAGCAAAATAGTAGCAAACCACTATTTGAACGATGTTGAAAATTAAAGAAAACCATTTGTTTGATATCCATTCAGGGATATATACCACGTAGTCGGTGTACTTGTAAACGAGGTAACCATAGCCAACAAATAAGCTGAAAACGATGATTGAAAGGAGGACGAGTGCTAAGGAGGTCTTCAGCCAAGCCGACTTTCTGAACAGCATACCGCCCAAGATGTAGAAGGCGTTGGGAGTTAAGATAAGTAATGTCATTGTCATTGATATGGACATGCCACTCTCTCCCATATATGGTGTAATATCAAAGTTTCTGGTTTTCATTATTGTATCCTTTGCCATGACAGTCATTGAAGCAAACGTTCCCTTGTGCAACAACATGTTGATGAGCATTTGCAGGAGGTCGGCTACAAAGAAAGCAACAACCAAAATTACTACCACAAGAAGCGTAGAACCTATTGCACGTGCTACAAACTTCTCAAGATTGCTAGCCGGCAATAGAAGTTCGTCTATCTTTTGTTGCTTTGTCTTCAAGTCGCTGATAATCATTGAGCCACCAAGAACTATATATATAACTGATATAATGCCAAAAAGACCTGATATGTTGAGGAATGCAAGCTGATAAGCTTCATTGCTAAGGGCTTCTAATTTGAAAGGGTTACAAGCAAATACACTTAAGAAAGTGAAAACTAACATCAGCTCCAAGAATGTTCTGAGGTATTCTTGTTTTCTTATCATTACGAGTCTTGAGCAAACATTGCCAAATCGTTGTATATTGAAATTTTCCATATTGCAGTTTTATTTCTATTGTTTTACAAGTTCTTTACTTTATTACTTCTGTGCACGAGTGGTACGGTCGTCTACACTTCCATTGCCCTGCATACTGTAAACAGGCTTGTTGCGGGTTACACCGGTGAGCGTTACCGAACCGTTGCCTTGTACTCCTAAGTTCACATCGCCGCCTAAATCGAACATTAAATCCATTGACGCATTGCCCAAAACATCCACATTCGTGAGGTCTACGGTTAGGTGTGACAAGTCTACATCGGCATTTCCTTGAATATCCATCTTTAGACTTTTCGCTGTAAGTCCTGCGATGTCAAGACTGGCGTTGCCAAGTGTCTCGATGTTTATGCTGTCTCCTTGCATCGCTTTGTCGATGTTTATATATGAATTCCCTTCTTGGTAGATGTTGCGCAAGGCAGGCATTGTGATGTAAATGTCGGTAACGAAGTCTTCTCTTGTAAATCTTCCGAAGTTTAATTCGTTGTTATTAGAGAAGAGTTCCCTTGTATCAGATACTGTCAGTACGCCGTTCTCAACTTTTGCACTTACGTTAGCAACCAACTTTTCCTTGCCTTTTACCACTACTTTAAATATGTCGCCGGGAATGATGTTCACCGTTGAGTTGCCAAACAACCGAAGGTCTTGGAAGGGCGTAACCTTTATTTCCTTTGTTATTACCTTACCCATATCTCTTTTCTTGCGTATGCACGATGTGAACAACAGTGCGAAAACCAATATTGAAAGGCATACGTTGAATGTAAAACCAAATATCTTTTTCATGTCTTTTCCTCCTTATTGATTGTTTAGTTTACCTAATGTTGCTGCATTGAAGAGCAATTCCAAGTTGATTGTAGTTTCGGGGCTGTCTGCCTTTCTGCGTGCAATTACGGCGTTGCCTTGCAGCGATGGTTCGGCGTAAAGCACGTTTTCGTCCATTTCGTTGGCGTTGCGGTAAGTAAATTCGTACTGTTTTGCAATCTCTTCTACCGATGCGTTGATTATCATCTCCGAGTTATTGAGAATGAAAACATGGTCGAGCAACTGCTCAACATCGTGCACTTGGTGCGTAGAGATAATGAGCGACGAGTCGGCAGGCAGGTTTCCGGCTATCACCTTGCGGAAAAGTGCCTTTGAAGGAATATCAAGCCCGTTTGTAGGTTCGTCCATTAAAAGGAGTTGGCAGCAAGAAGCCACGGCAAAACTCATATAAATCTTCTTCTTCTGACCCATTGACAGGTGCTTGAAGTTTACGTCCGACTGCATTTCAAAGTCTTGCAGACACTTCTTTAAAATCTCATCGCTGAAGCGAGGGTAAAAGTCCTGATGGATTTTCACATACTGCTCCAGCGTGAGATTTGGAAGATTATATTCTTCTGGCACTACATATATCTCGCGAAGCATTTCCGGACGGCGATTCTTTGTTTCCATTCCGTCGATGCTAACCTCTCCGCTCTTCGGGCGCAACAAACCTGATATTAAGTAAAGCAAAGTGCTTTTACCCATACCGTTCTTGCCCAAAAGACCATAAATATGGTTTTCTCTGAGCGTTAAATTCAATCCGTCGAACACCTTTCTCTTGTTTCCGGGATAGTTGAATACTAAGTTCTTAATTTCAATCATAGTTGTATTTTTGTTTTAATTATCATGTTTCGTTATACTGTATTACTTATGTAGTACACTGCAAAAGTATGTATTAATTCGATAACCTCCAAATTTTAGAGCAACTTTTTTTGCAAAATAGCGATATTTTTCTTTCTTTTTTACTTCTCAGTAGCTTTACACCTTATTATATATAAGGGCAATATCAGACAATGGCTTTCATTCGGGTAGCATACAAGACTACAGCAGCAAAAGCATCGGAGCTGCTCGTGGAGATTGAAAGAATAATAGGAATTAAAGTGCTGCAAAGCGATAAAAATGTATAAAAAGTAATCTTTTTTGAAATAACTCTTGCATAATTGGAAAATATTGAATATTTTTGCATATAGATAACGCATAGATATTCTGTAGTATGAAAGTAAAAACCAAAAGATTAGAAACGATAAAGATGCTCATCTCAAGTATGGAGCTGAGTTCTCAAGAAGAAGTTATCAAGGCACTGGAGAAGGAAGGCTTTAAGCTGACACAGGCTACATTGAGTCGCGACCTCAAGCAGTTGAAGGTGGCAAAAGCTGCCTCTATGGGTGGAAAATATGTTTATGTGCTGCCTAACGACTCAATGTATAAACGTGTTTCAACACCACGAATAGCCTCGGAAATGCTTCGCCACAGCGGCTATCTTTCCATTCAGTTCTCCGGGCAGATGGCTATTATGAAGACGCGTCCGGGCTATGCCAGTGCCATTGCCTACAACTTGGACAACAGCGATTTGCCCGAAGTATTGGGAACAATAGCGGGCGACGATACCATTTTTATTGTTTTCAAGGAGGGTTGTTCGCACGAAGATGTGCTGAAATCGCTCTCTTATGTTATTCCGGAGATTGCGGAATAGTGTAAAAACGGTTATCCGAAACCAACAAACCTACTTTGTGCCTGCGCAGCTGTACGCACAAAGTAGGTTCATTGTGTATTCTTTCTATTGTTTTTATGGCGGTCCGGTAGAAGGCTATCGGGGGAAACGATTTTGTTTTTCTTGCTTTCGGAAGGGGCAGAAAACAGCTTTGATTTTGTAAACATTATTCTGTTAAAAAGTGATAACTGCACTTTGACGTTGCGAAAGCGTAGGTTTTGCGATGCAAAACCTACGGTTTTACCGTGCAAAACAGCCGCTTTTGCAATGCAAAACAATAGGTTTTGTAATACGCTGACAGCAAGATAGTTATGAAATAGATATGCTTCCGAAAAATATTTACAAAATTCCCGCCTTTTTCCTGCTTATCAAATAAGAGATTTTGCCGTATTTTAACCCCAATCGTCGTTAGCGTCCTTGACCGGTTTTGTTCGATTGTTGAGCAGCTGTGCCGACATTTCATCGAATGCGTAGCGGGCTACGGCGAGATGGAATGGCTGCGCAGATGGCGGCAAGCGGACGAAAGCGGTAAGGAAGCATGACGGTAGTAACAAATCTAAGCAGATGCGTCCTAACGACAGATTGGGGTTTAAGTATGAGGGAACAACAATAACGGCTCTTTGAAAAGACTGTCGGAGAAATCTGTATTTTGTTGTTTTCTGTTTCAGCGACATAAAAAAAGTGATAGCTAAATACCGGCTATCACTCTAAATCTATGTGCTTTACGTTCATGTTTTCTGCCCAGAAAATGCGTGCAGTCTCTTTAAACTTGTCGGCGTTCTCGGTGGTATAGTAGCTCACCGTACCACCTTTCGTGCAAAGTTCGTCCATTTCGGTGTGGCGGGCAAGATAGTCTTTCAGACTGTCGGCAACATATTCGCCTTGCGATACGATTTGTATGCCGTCGGGAACGTATTGTTTTATCTTCGGCATAAGAATGGGGTAGTGGGTGCAACCCAATATAAGTGTGTCGATGTCGGGGTCTAACCACAAGATGTGGTCGATGCGTTTCTTCACGAAATAGTCGGCACCTGCACCTTCCGCCTCGTTGTTTTCAACGATGGGCACCCATAGCGGACAAGCCACCCCCGTAACACTCAGGTCGGGCCATAGCTTGTTTATCTCCATATTGTAGCTTTCGCTTTTTATCGTTCCCGGCGTAGCCAAAATGCCGATGTGTTTGGTTTCGGTCAGTTTGCCGGCAATTTCAGCAGTAGGACGTATAACTCCCAGCACACGACGACGTGGGTCTATGTCGGGCAGGTCGTTTTTCTGAATGCTGCGAAGGGCTTTTGCCGATGCCGTGTTGCAACCGAGTATCACCAATTGGCAGCCCATATCGAAGAGTTTCAGCACGGCTTGGCGCGTGAATTGGTAAACTACGTCGAACGAACGAGAGCCATACGGGGCACGCGCATTGTCGCCAAGATAAACGTAATCGTATTGTGGCAACAGTTCGCGAATGGCTTTCAGAATGGTGAGTCCGCCATATCCCGAGTCGAAGACACCTATCGGACCTGCTGCTTGTGGAGGCAATTTGTTCATAGGCTTATTGTAAAGCTGTTTTCAAAGCTATTGTAATGTCTTCGCCAACCATATTGTTCACGTATGGCAGCGCGTTGTTGTCGGCGTTGAGAATGAAGGCGTAGCCGCTTTCCTGCGCCATTTTGGCAATTACTTTTTTCAGTTTGGCGTGCACGGGAGCGTATGCCTGCTTCTCGGCTTGTTCTATCAGGCGGTCGGCTTCCTTCTTAAAGGCAATGTTCTTGTCTAACATTTCCTGCAGTTCGGCTTGACGTTTCTTCAGTATTGAGGGTGCAAAGTTGCGCTGACCTTCAAGAAAGTCTTCGTATTTGGCGTGGAAATCGTTTTCCGAACGCTTTGTTTCTGCATCGTATTTTGCCCGTAGTTCGTCAATGCTTCGTGTAGCCATGGCGTACTCGGGCATTGCTTTCAATACTTCGTTGTAGTTGAAGTAGGCAAACTTCATTGCGTTTTGTGCACTCGCCATAAGCGGCAAGGCTGCAAGAAGGAGGAATAAGAAAGTTTTCTTCATTATAATATATGGTTTTTATCCTTGTAAAAGGGTAAATTAAACCCAAATCGGTCATTAAGCCGCATTTGCTTATATTTGTTATTACCGTTATGCTTCCTTACCGGTTTAGTGCACTTGCCGACATCTGTGCAGCCATTACATCTCGCCGTAACCCGCTACGCTTCCGATGAAACGTCGGCACAGTTGCTCAGCAATCGAACAAAACCGGTCAAGGACGCTAATGACCGATTGGGGTTAAAAAGACCACCGCAACAAGTTTATTCTTGCGGTGGTCTTACTCTTTCCGTTCGCTTTCGTAGCGTTGGGAAATGCTAACGGGGAAAGACACCCGCCCTTAGGATTGTCGGGAATGGCTGTTCGAGCCACCCCGAGTTTCGTTTTTTGTTACTTCATCTTGGCAAGTTGTGCCTTCACTTCAGCGGTGATGTCCTTGCTGATAGCCTCGTTGATGTAGAGAGGTTGGCCGGCTGCTTTCTCCATGATGTAGATATAGCCGCCATTCTTTGCCACTGTTTCGATGGCACTGCGTACCTTGTCGAGTACAGGACCGAGCTTTTGCTGTTGCTGTTCGTTGAAAGCCTTTTGGTTGTCTTGTGCAGTTTGCTGAATTTTGGTGTACATATCCTGAAGTGCCTTCTCGGTTTCAGCCTGCTTTGTGGCATTCATTGTACTCTTGGTCTTGTCGTACTCTTCTGCCTTGCGCTGCAATTCAGCTTGCATATCGGTGAGCTGTTTCTCGTATTCCTTGCCTTTGGCTTCAAGTTCTTTCTGCACGTTGGTAGCCTCCGGCAATGATTGCAAGAGTGCCTGAGAATCGAGATGGCCGAACTTCTGTGCAAACAAACTCATAGGAGCACAGAGCATCAACATTAAAATTAGCTTTTTCATTTTTCTTCTTATTGTTTAAAATGTTTGTAATTGTCTGTTTGTTATAAATCTATTTCCTGTCGTATGGCTTTGCAGCCATAGCGGTTATTGGTTGCCGTAGCCTAACTTTTGCAACACCTCGTTGCTTATATCGACCTTTGGCGAGCCGTAGATGATGCCTGCAGTACTGCTCGAACGGTCGATAATGAGGCTGTAGCCGCGTTGGTCGGCAATGTCTTTGACGGCGTTGTATATTTCGTCTTGAATAGGAGTGATGAGGCTGGTGCGCTTTTTGAACAGCTCGCCTTCAGGACCAAAGTATTTGCGCTTCAGGTCGGCAGCTTGCTTCTCCTTTGTCATGATAGCCTCTTGCTTTTTCTTTTTCTGCTCCTGTGAGAGGAACACAACTTCGTTCTGATAGTTCTTATACATCGTGGCAGCCTCCGTATTGAGGGCTTCCACCTCTGCTTGCCACTTCTTGCTGACTTGGTTCAACTGCTCGTTGGCACGTTCGTAGGCAGGGACGTTGCTAAGCACATACTCCATATCGAGGAGTGCAAACTTCTGTGCATGGGCTGTTATTGCAAAAACAGCCACCAAGCATAATGCGATTAACTTTTTCATTGTCAATTTCTCTTCTTGTTATTTCTATACGCCACCCGTATGGGAGTGGCATTGTTAAGTTGTTAAAACTCTTGTCCTAAGATGAAGTGGAACTGGCTTCCACCTCTTTTTCCAAAGACTTTGTCGAAACCGTAAGCCCAGTCGATACCCATCATACCCACCATTGGAGGAAGATACGGACACCTAAACCTGCCGAACGTTTCATGTCGAATGGGTTGAACTTCGATGTTTCTGTCCACGCGTTACCTGCTTCGACGAACCCAAGACCAAAGATGGTGGTGTTGCCCAAAAGGAACGGATAGCGGAGCTCGAGCGTCATGCGGTCGTAAGCGTAGCCTTCGCCGTACTGCGTGAGCTGTCCGTTGTCGTAACCGCGCAGACCAATGGTTTCTTGCGCATAGCTTGAAGAGTATCCGCTCATACCGTCGCCACCCATATAGAAGGTTTCAAACGGGCTTTTCTTGTAGCGGTTGTAGCTTCCCAACAAGCCTAATTCAACACGGGTCATCAGCACGAAGCACTTGCTGCCGTTGCCAAGAGCTGTGAAAGTGCGTGCCTTGAACTTCCATTTGTGGTATTCCACCCAACGGTATTTCTCTTGTTGCTCTTGTTGATAAGTAGCCGAGAAACGGTCGTTGGCAAGGTTCTTGTAGTCTTTATTGTCGAACTTAGACCATGGCGGTGTAATAGAGAGCGATACAGTGAACTCCGAACCCGTGCGAGGGAATAGCTGGTTGTCGGTTGAAGTACGGTTGAGCGAGATGTTCAGGCTCAAGTTGTTGGCTGTACCGTTCGACATTAAGGGGAAGTAACGCCAGTTCTTCAAGATGTAGCGTTGATAAGAAAGCTGCAAAGAGAGCTGGAAATAGTCGTCCGGCCAGCTTAGTCGCTTACCCCAACCTGCATAGAAACCCCAGATTTGAATGTACTTGTCGGGGTCGAGATAGTTCTCGTAGTTGTTGTAATTGTAATTTCCTACGCCGTACATGTAGTTGTAGTAGTTCTGCATATAGCTGCGGCTGTAGTAGCTTGTGTTCACGTCGGTAGACTTAGAGTAGTTCGCACCAAGTGTAAACTGAATAGGACGCTTGCCTCCAAACCAGTTTGTTGCGTATTGCAAACCGTAAGACTGATAGTATTTACCGTTGGTTTGAGCATTCAACGACATTGTTTCGCCATCGCCAATAGGCAGGAAACCTCTGTGCTCCTTGTTCTTTTTGAGCAAGTTTGCAATAGAGAAGTTGTTCAGTTTTAAGCCCATTTGCAGCAGCGCACCCATCTGTCCCCAACCTAAGGATAGTTGTATTTGGTCGTTAGACTTTTGTTTTAAGTTCCAATTAATGTCCACCGTACCATCTTCATAGTTGGCTTTTGGTTCCGGATTAACCGATTCCGGGTCGAAGTGTCCCATAGATGCCAAGTCGCGAGCAGTACGCATTAAGGCAGCTTTAGAGAAGAGGTCGCCCGGCTTTGTGCGCAATTCGCGGCGAACAACATTCTCGTAAATGCGGTCGTTACCATTGATGCGCACACGCTTGATGCGTGCTTGCTGACCTTCGTAGATACGCATTTCAAGGTCTACTGAGTCGCCGACAATGTTTACTTCCGTAGGTTGCAAGCTGTAGAAGAGGTAGCCGTGGTCCCAATATTGGTTACCAACCGACGACTCGTCTTCCGTTAATCGCTTGTTAAGGAACTTCTGATTGTAGACGTCGCCTTTCTTCATGTCGAGCAACGAATTAAGATAATCGGTGGTATAAACCGTATTTCCGACCCAGTTGATGTTGCGAATGTAGTATTTCTTGCCTTCGTCTACCTTCACATACACATTTACGTGCTTGTTGTCTTCGTTCCAAATGCTGTCCTTTAAGATAGTCGCATCGCGGAAACCGTGCTCGTAATACTTTTCGATAAGGTGCTTTTTGTCTTCCTCCCAACGTTCGGGAGTGAACTTCTTCGCCTTGAAGATGGTCGATAACTTGCCTGCTTCGTTTGTTTTAGCGAAAGCACCTTTCTTAAAGAGCGAACCTTTTATCTTCTTGTCGTGCAGTTGTTCGTTGCCATCTATAATGATGTGGCGAACTTTTTTCTTTTCTTTCTTGTCTACTTCTATATCAAGAATGACTTGATTCTTTGCCGTAATATCGTCGCGCTGGCGTATTTGCACGGTAGCATCTTTATATCCCTTATCGTCAAAATACTTTTTTGCGAGAATTCTTGCGCGGTCTATCATGTTAGGTGTTATCTGTCCACCTTTTATAATGCCCAACTTCTGGTCCATATCTTCACGTTCGCTTTTCTTTAGCCCATGATAGTTGATGTTGGAAATGCGCGGACGCGTTTGTAAGTATATGTGCAGGTATGCCTTTTCGCCCACCAAGGAATCCACGGCAATTGAAACTTCGGAGAATAAACCATGTTTCCAATAACGTTTTACTGCGTTTGTGATGGCTGTACCGGGGATTTCGATGTCTTGTCCTATGGTTAATCCTGAGATTCCCGCAAGAACATAGTCTTCATAACCCTCCACTCCCGATACGGAAATGCCTGCCAACTTATACAGTTGTGGGTTGGTGGCGTATGAAATGGCTGGTTTTACAATTTTCTGTTGCGCTTTCATCTGCAAGCTGAAGCTGAAAATTGCAGCCAAGAGCATTAAGAGTTTTTTCGTATTACTCATTTATAGCGTTATCTTTTTTATTTTCTTGTTCTGTTTCTACTTGTTTTTCTGTCTTTCCAAAGCGACGCTGACGTCCTTGATAGTCGGCTATTGCTTTGTGCAAGTCGGCTTCTGAGAAGTCCGGCCAATAGGTGTCGCAGAAATATAGTTCCGAATAGGCTAACTGCCAAAGCAGATAATTGGATATGCGGAACTCTCCTCCCGTTCTGATAAGTAGGTCGGGGTCGGGCATAAAGCTTGTGCAAAGACTGCCGCTAATGGTGTTTTCGTCGATGTCGTCGATGCTTAATTCGCCTTTTTGCACCTTTGCTGCTATCTGCTTTGTGGCTTCTGTAAGTTCCCAACGTGCAGAATAGCTTAGGGCAACCACCATTGTCATGGTGTCGTTGTTTGCCGTATGCTCAATGGTTTCGCGGAGCTTGTCTGCTACCGTTGCAGGAAGGCGGTCGATGTCGCCAATAACTTGGAAGCGTACATTGTTCTTCATGAAGATTTCGTCTTCGAGAGAAGTCAGTACAAGTCCCATAAGTGCAGCTATCTCGTCGGACGGTCGATTCCAATTCTCAGTGGAAAAGGTGTAAAGCGTAAGGTACTTTACGCCCAACCGGGTACACTCCGATGTTATCCGACGCACTGTATCTACACCCGCTTGATGCCCATACGAACGTGGCTTGTTGCGTTCTGTAGCCCAACGACCGTTGCCGTCCATAATGATGGCAATGTGTTGCGGTATGCGTTTCATATCTAATTCTTCTGCCATATTTTGAGAAGATTGTATTGTTTCTTATTTGTTATAACCGATTTAATGGGCGACTGTTGCCTATTCGTCTTCGTTATGACAAGTGCGGCACTTTGCCATAAAACTGTAAGTGAAGGTGAGTTGCAGCGTAGAATAGCAGTCGGTGTTCTTGAAAGCTCCACTACTTTTTATGTCGTAGGGGTCTTTCTGTCCGTCCAGCTCATCGGAAAGACAGAAGTGCATTGCCCATTCCAATCCGATATTTGTGCGTTCTCCCATTTTGTACTTGATGCCCAAGCCTATTGGAAGGTTCGCCGAGAAAGCCGATTTCCTGTCTCCGTCTTTTATCTGTACGTAGGTTGCGCCTAACCCGACAGAAACAAAGGGTGTAAAACGCTGTGCTCCTCTGTACTCTCTTCCTGTGCCATAGGGTTGGAAGTTGTATTCGTAGGCAACTCCAACGTCTACCAATGCATTGCTAAATTCGTAGGGCTTTGCTGAAAACTTAGGGTAGTAAGTATTTACATCGCTCGACTTTCCCTGCATCTTTCCATACGAAACGTTGAACTTCAGTCCCATATAGGGGCTGAAAGCATAGCGTGCCGATAATGTTCCCATAGGCTGAAGGTCTTTCGTCAGCGAACCGTTGAAGTCGCCAAGATAGCCCATCAATCCTACGCCCGCACCCAATTCCATCTTATATTCCTCGCCGTCCTGCGCCTGAACGGGTGCAGAAGCGATGAAGAGCAATATATAAAAGAGGATACGTTTCATTTTTTAGCTTTTATTCTTGTTGGTTGTGGACGGCTCTTTACAGCCTTACAACCACCTTTGAAAGTTTATTCTGTAAAATCGGTTTGAGGCTTTTCCCACCCCATACTGTTTATTCTGCCTTTCCAAACTTTGCTGCCGCTGACAATCCAAATGTAGTTTTTACTGTCGGCTGTGGCTGCAAAATATCCCGAAGGGGTAGCAGCAGGGTAGACATAAGCCTTGTTGGTTGTCCAGACAACGCCACTGTTGCTGCTTTCTTTTACCTGTGCAAACTTGCCGTCGCTTGTTACACCGAACGCCATTGCCTTGTTGTTGTAATAAAGAACGGTAAGGAAGTTGTATTTGGGAAGTAGGAAAGTCTCGCTTGCTTCCGATTTTACGAACGACCATTTGTGGTTTGTTGCAGTGTTTGAATAGTCTACGAGCTTGCTCCACATTATGGCATGGTTGCTTGTTGTGTTTGTTCCGAAAAGTACCACCCTGTCTATTTGGCTGTTTGCAGCCAATGGCCGGCACATATAGCCGACACTTTCGGTCGGCAGTTTTGCTGCATCGGTGTCCAATGTCTCTGTTGTCCAGTTGGCACCGTTGTCTTTCGATACCATAAGCGTTTTACTGTCAGAGAGCGCATACAGCTCTGTTTTGCTTGCAGCAACAAGTTGTTGCAGCGATGCGGTGCCTGTTGTTTCCCACGTTTTACCATCGGTAGTGCGCTTGATTTGCCCGTTGTCGAGCAGGTAGATGGCACCTTGGTTCACGATAACGCTCTTGTAAGCCTCTGCTGCAAAGGTTGCAGGAAGCTGTGTCCACGTGTTTCCGTCCTCTTCTGATGTGAAGTAGCCGAGTGTCTGACTGCCTTTCTTTCCGAAAACGTAGATTTTCTTGTCGTGTGTTACCATCTTTGCGTTCTCGAACAGTGCAAAGTCGGCATTGTCGTTGAATGCTTTCCACGTAAATTCGTCGCCACGTTGCTTGTGCACATTTACCGTTATGGTGTAGGTACGACGGAAGTTTTGGTTCTGCGAATAAACGAAAACGGTGCGTGGTTGCGAGAAGTCAATAGAGTCTTTCTGTGCGTATGGCGTCTGATTGTCGTCTGTCAGCGACTTGAAATATAAGGTACCTCCGCTTTTTGTTACAATATTGGCAATCACAGCCTTCACTCTCGCTCCGTAAGGCAGCGAGTCGGGGTTGTAAATCGTTCCGTTGTTGTGGTCGATATAGAACCTATGTTTGTTGATTTTCCTATATTTAGCGATAACTGTCGTGTCTTTTCCTGCCTTGGTAACGGTATCGAGAGGAACTTTTATTTCTTGAAGCGAGAAAGCAACAATAGAGGTCTCCCGCGACCTTTTGTCCTCTCTTTCGTCATCGTCGTTAAAGCACGAAGTCAGCGCAAGTGCTATTGTCAGCATTGCTATAAGGGAATATATCTTATTTCTCATTGAGTTGGAATTATACAATTTGCCTGCAAATTTAATTAGAATTCTTTAGATACTATCCGATTTTGATAGTTAATTATGTAAATTATTGAATTTAGCTCCTATTTTTAAGTTTGTTTAGTAAAGACTTTCGATATAATTTCGATTACCTACAATTAGGTAAATTAATTATAAATCGGCGAAAGACTTTCTCTAATTCAATTATTTTGTCTACATTTGCCCCTATAAGTTACATCTTAAAACAAATATATTTATGAAAGAAAATAAAGTTTTGGTAAGCAATTTACCATCAGAATGCACCACGATAATTGTGGGACAGGAAATGACAAGCGACGGTTCAATGTTAGTGGCACGTTCCGAAGACTGGGACGCCATGGAGGCAAAGAACTACGAAATCTACGAAGATACAACCGAAGGCGCAACCGAATATGTAGCAAAAGACAGTCCTTTCCGCTGCGAACTCCCCAAAGAGGCTTTGGGGTACAGCGCATTGGCACCCTATTGCCTGCCCAACCACTGGGGAAGCGCAGGCTTTAACACTGCCGGTGTGGGCATGAGTGCCACGGAAAGCATATTCAGCAGCGACGAAGTGCTGAAGTACGACCCGCTTGTAGAGAACGGTATCGCCGAGAATTCCGTATTCAACGTTGTTCTGCCTACGTTCGCACGGCGCGCGAAGGCGTTGAACGACTGGGAATGCTGATAGAAAAGCACGGCATTGCCGAAGGTTTCGGCATTGGTTTTGTCGATAATAAGGAGATATGGTATCTTGAAACAGCGTGTGGTCATCGCTGGTTGGCTTGCCGTATGCCGAAAGACCGGTATTTCGTTACAGGCAATCAGAGCCGTTTCCGCCTATACGACCCATTGGATACAGAAAACTATATGGCTTCCAACGACCTCTTGGAGTTTGCCGAGAAGCACGGTCTGTACGACCCCAAGAAGGGCAGTTTCGATTTCCACGAAGCCTACGCACGCGACATAAAGCTCGACACCACATACAATTATCCACGTGTATGGGGATTGCAGGCAATGTTCTCGCCCGGCATAAAAAACGATGTTACAAAGAATACGTTCCCTGTTTACGCCAAGGCAGAAAAGCCTATCAGCATTGCAGATATGCGCCACGCCTTCCGTTTCCACTACGACAATACGGAGCACGACCCTTATTTGCACAGCAACCCTAAAGAACCTTACCGCCCGGTGTCTATCTTCCGCACCACGCAGACCCATATCTTGCAGGTTCGCCCCGAACTCCCGCAAGCCATTGGTTGTGTAAACTATGTGGCTATGGGCATGGCAGACCTTGGCTTATTCCTTCCGCTGTATCAAGGTATCACCTCTTATCCGGAGGCTTACACAAAAGGCGAAGGTAAATCGAGTGCCGATTCGGCTTATTGGAAATTCCGTAAGGTGATGGCATTGGGTATGGTGAACTACAACAAATATGCGCCAATCATCAAGGAAGCCTATCTGAAGTTTGAGGCAGAAACCGACCAACGTCAGCGCGAAATGGAAGAAGAATATCTGCGCATTTACAAAACGCAGCCTTTACGCGCAAAAGACATGTTGCAGGAATTTTCCGACAAGATACTCACCATGGGCATAGAACTTGCCGACCGCTTGCAGGAAGAGCTGTTCACACAGCTTACAAAGGATATTCAAGCGGAATATCTGTTCCACGGCGCATAATCTCTGCCGTTGCTTAGAACGACATACATAGAGGCGGGTGTACCAAACAAGCTGTTTGGGTACACCCGTTTTTCGTAGTAACTACACCCTGAAAACGTGAGTTCTTTACTGATTTTGTTCGATTGTTGAGTAGCTGTGCCGGCATTTCATCGAAGGCGTAGCGGGCTACGGCGAGATGTAACGGCTGCACATCTGCCGGCAAGCGGACGAAAGCGGTAAGGAAGCATGATGGTAATAACAAATCTAAGCAAATGCGTCCTAATGACAGATTGGGGTTTAATATACGCGCAGAAGTCCGTTTGGTCCTGCTGTGCTCGCTCTGTAACGTGTCATTGTTTTGCCCTTTTCGCCACTTACAATGTTTCCGCCTGTGTTAAGGTTGTAGGTTCGCTTGCAGGTTTTGCAAGCAGCAATGCCTGTTCCGCTTACCGTTAGTTCGTAAGAGCGAAGTGGCGGTGCATTCAAGTCGAAACAATTGGGGCATTGCAGGTCGTAAGCAAAGAAGCGTGCAGGCGTATCAAGGTTGCCAAAGCCCACTATCAGCCCTCCGTTCATACCTATACGCAAGTGGCTTTGCAACTTGTCGTCGATGGCATTGAAACGCTTTTCCGACTCCATTCCCTGATTGTTTTTAAAGTAAAAGTAGTTTGTTCCGTCTTTGTAAAGTGGTTTTATCGTTGTGAATACGCCCGGCGAGAGTGCATTCATCGCACTGGCAAGCGTTGCATCGAGATGCACAGCGTTGTCAATCGTCAGGTTGCAATGGTAGTTGCTGTATTCATAGTCTACGTTATCGCCGCAAGCTGTCAGCGCGAATACTGCCAACAGTGCCATTATGCTTTTGCTGATTATACTTTTTACCTTCATGAGCCTTTACGTTTTTGCTGTAAGATTTTGTTTATAAAACGGCAATTCGCCGCATTTATTGAGGTAAGAAAACCATAAAATAATATAAAAAAGCACTCGATTGCGAAATTATCGCTACTTTTGCCCTCGTTATGAAATGCTATCGAATTATATTTACCCTTTGGTTCTTGCTTATTGCCGTGGGTAGTTTTGCGCAAGAACACATCAATCCGGAAGACCGTGTGGTAGACCTGAACTCTCCCACATTTGTGCCGATGGTGCATATTGGCAAAGCAAAGGTGGGCAACGACAGCATACAATATGTGCGGACAAACAAGATTTACATTTTTCCGCCTATGGAATTTAAGAACGAAAAGCAACGCCAAGCCTACAACCGCCTTGTGGCTAACATAAAAAAGGTGCTGCCGTTGGCAAAAGAATGTAACCAAATCATATTGGAAACGGGTGCTTATCTCCAAACCATTCCTACCAAAAAGGAACGCGATGCGCACATGAAAGCAGTGGAAAAAGACTTAAAGGAGGAATATACACCGCGCATTAAAAAGCTTACTTATTCGCAAGGAAAGCTGCTGATAAAACTTATCGACCGCGAAACCCATTCTACGGGCTACGAACTCATACAGGCTTTCCTCGGTCCCGTGCGTGCAGGTTCTATCAAGCCTTTGCGTGGGTGTTTGGTGCCAGCCTTAAAAAGCGGTACGACCCTAAAGGTGCCGACCGTCTTGTAGAGCGAATAGTGCTGCAAGTAGAGGCCGGGCAGCTGTAATAAGGTGCTTCTAAAATTCCTTTATATAGCTTTTATTCGTAGCAGTAGAAACGTATAGGAAAGAAGATGAAGTTTTTTCGATTCCGCCGTATGATATTAAAAATCCTAATTGTCGATTTTTGGAAACACTAATTTATGTATTTAGCATCTTGTCTTGCTGAAACAGCAACACCAAGAAATCAAATTTTTTCCAATATTTTCCCATTCTTTCTTTTGGTTATCAGATAAGTCTTTATCTTCAAATATCGTAGTTTTTTTCTCCATCAATTTTAGAAAATTACTGAAAACATTCTCACCCAAGCCCTCTATTATACATTTTTCTAAACCCGTCTTATAATCTGTTTTGAAAGTATTCTGTATACAAAGGGCGTCGATATTTTCGTACCAATATTTATAAAATTCTGGATCTTTGGAATTGTATAGTCCTTTTTTCATATCAAAAAAAGACCAGTCTTTCAATATGCAGCGTTTAATGTTTTTCACATTAAGTTCTTTATCTTCTAATATTACTGAAAGAGGTAGTAAGTTCTCTATTTCCATCACATTTTGCATAATGTAATGCCCACAATTGAAAGGTTTCTTCCTTAATTCTTTCTCTACAGACTTGCAAGTGTCACCTTTCTTGTTACATGTTGGATATTTTTTATCACTGTCTGTTATGGCAAATGCGAAGTGCTGTTTAAGTTCTACTTCTTGCTTAATGACTTGCCCAATAGTAGAACCTCCGCCCATCAGACTAAAGAAGTTAGTAGCTATATTTTTCGTCTTGTTTTTCCTTTGGTAATTAGATAAGATATATTTTACAAAGAAACGAGCGTCCGATAGATTTTCTGTTATCAGATGCGTTTCTTCTTCAAAATTGAAACCAAGATATTCTGTAGGGTTAATGTAGATATCCTTATCTTCTTGCCGAGTATTTTCTTTTGTAGTAACATGGCAGATTATATTAACTTCTGATTTTATAGCTTTTATTTGATAGTTCTTTTTCTTTACTTTCTGTAATAATGCTTTTTCTATATGTCCTAATAAAGGGCATTGCATTAGTCTATCATAATCAGATAGATCAAAGAATACTATATGTTTGCCGAACTGTATTGCCCATAATAATCTACGCAATACATTGACAAACTCTTCGTTCTTCCCTTGAAGGACTTTGTCTACAAAATCTTCCTCTACTTTAATTAGCATATATCGTCAAAGAATCCGTAAGGCCAATTGCTTAGGTATCCATCCTTGTCAAAAGATGAATAAGATACATTCTGTTCCATTCCCTCTTCTTTTGCATTGAACAAGATAACACTCACGTCATCAACAGATAGATTTGCACTTTCTGCTACCAATAATCCTATTTTATTAACAATGACTTCAGAATGAGTTTCTACCAAAAAACGTAAGTCAATCTCATTCTTCCGTGCTATCTCTATGGTCTTGTAAATCATACTAGCAAACTGTCCTTGCATACGTGGGTGTAAGTGTAACTCTGGCTGTTCTATTACGACAAACCTTGGATACTTCCTTATTCTTCTAGATGTGTCATCATCACGGTCGATAAATATGGAGTCCCATATAGACAGAGTAACAGGCAATATCTGAGAATAACCACAACCTACGTCAGCAATATTGCGTTTAGGCTTCCCTTCTTCTTCTATCAGAACCTGTACAAGACTCATTGTCTGTGCTATGTCTACTTTGAAGTTGTAAAAGTCTGACAACCATTTATTAAATGAATCTAATAGATTGGTTTGTTTCAAGTTCAGTAGATAGGAAGGGACGTTCTTTCCATCGGGGGAAACACTGTCTATAGCGATGTTACTATTGGGATAAGTGCGTTTGGACTCTGCACGTAAAGGCTTAATATAGATAAGATTGTCGGTGAAGTTTCTTAAATAATCATTAATTTTGTCTATAATTGTATTAATCTCAGAATAGATAATGTAATTATGAAGTTCTTCAAATAACTTATCATCTATATTTCCTATTTTATCTATCAGTCTTTCTCGTTGGACTTTTTTATTTAATAGGGATCGGGATAATATAAAGTTGAGAAATAAATGTTTATCTGATGTTACACCTATCTTTTTCCATAGTTCCTTTTCGTATTTGCGTTTTTCTTCATAGGCTTTATATGAAGTCTCAGAATCTATAAAATCTATATTAGGGATGATTTCTTTACCCAATTCTGCATATTGAGAGTGTTTTGTAGGATTGATAGACTCTTCATTAATCTTAATAGAAGATACGAGCGTGTTAGTAAAACTGATTTCTATATGGTCTCCACAATCAATTCGTATTGACTTAATGTAGTCGGCTTTGTTATCCTCTTGACCAATAGTTAAGGTTATATCAGCAAAAACTATATCTTTTGGGACGCTAAAGGAGAACTTAGATGTCTTAATTTTGAAAGTAAATGTAATATCTCCTTCTCCGTTCCTTACAGTATTTCTAAAATCTTGAGTGTCGATGCCATCTTCACTGCTCCAAAGGAGAGCACCGTTCTTCCTTACTCCAATACTCTGTTTAATCAGTGCGAGGATTTCCAAAAAAGAACTTTTCCCACTACTGTTGGAACCTACCAATAGATTAATAGGTTTAAAGCTGAAAGTATCAGTATCTTCAAAACATTTATAATTGACTAATCTAAGTGTTTCCATTATAATTTATTATTATAATAATAATGAAGTAATTCTATGTCGTCAGTGTATTTTATCAGACTTTGTCAATGATATTGTTAAGATAAGTTCCCCATTCTTTATCTTCTCGTAACCAATCCTCAAGTATGCCAGAGTTCATTTTCTTATCATCTTCATTTATAAATGCAGAACAAATGAAAGCCATCCATTTATTACGGTCAAGAGGATGGGAGAATGGTGAGTTATGATCGGAAGTCCTTTCCCAAGTTTCTAATCGTTCATACGTCTTTTTTGAGATGATATCAGAGAGCTGTACTTCTTCTTCTGTCAAGAGAATCTTATCACGACTTATATGTTTGGTTATAACTTGCGAAATAAAAGCCTTTACAACCTTGTTGTATCCGTCTTTTTCTAAATCATCTACATCAGAAGATACGATATTGGGAATCCACAGATATGAATTTGTATCTTTTTCTTCGTCAATATTTATAAGTATATATACTTTTGAATGGAATAGCTGCTTGGTCTTTGCAACAAAGCATGCTACACATTCGATAGGGATAAAGTCGCTGAGAGCCATACCATTAGATAACTCTTCATTATATCCAAAATCAGAATTATCTTCTGCTTTCATTTTGTTCAACAGTTGAATGAGGTACTCTGCAGAACCCTTTATGGTAAGGTTTATTAGTCTTTTCATTTATTTCTAATTAGGTATTTGCTATTGCAAATATAGATAATAAATCTTATAAAACAGCTAAAAAGCGATTATAATTTAGTGTTTTATTGCAATTTGTTCTTATTCTTTTACCCACAAAAGCTTATACTGAAGTGAGTTTCTTATATTTATTTTTTAATAACACCTCAGCTGTTACCGTCTTATGCTGCGATAGTATTGTTACAACAAGGCTCTTTCCCTATTCAAACGGAATCATTGCCAAGGCATCGGCAATCTTCTCTATGCCTTCCTGCAATGGTCCGGAAACCATGCTTTTTGCAAAGAAAGGAATGTCGGCGTCGATAGTCAGCTTCATTTTTGAAGCGGTTTCGTCTACCGGGAGTATCTGAATCCAAAAGTTGAACGACATCGGCGAGTTTTCGCTTGCAAACTTTATGGTCTTCGGTTCGTCGCGTTCTATAATCCGCATAGACACTTGTCCAACGGGAGGGACGCTCACCGAGATGGTGTCTTTGTCGAAAGTCAGGCCCTGCAACTTATCTTCGGGCACTTTATCCTTTACACGTTCTATGTTTGTAAGGTCGCTCAGCATATTGTAAACACTTTGCTGAGGATAAGCAATCTGCTTTATGCTACTTTCAAATTTACTCATTTACTTCTTCCAATTTGCAGGGTCTTTGCGCCATTCGTCAAGCATTGGCACTTCTTCCTTATTAATATAACCTGTTTCTAATGCTTTTTCCACCACGCTCTGATAGTCGGTAAGCGTAACCAATCGTACGTTAGCTTCCTTGAAAGCCTCTTCTGCGACCGGGAAACCGTAAGTGTAAGAAGCCACCATACCTACCACTTCGAAGCCTGCTTCGCGCAATGCGGCAACAGCTTTGAGCGATGAACCGCCCGTAGAAATCAAATCTTCCACCACCACAACCTTTGCGCCTTCAGGCAATTCGCCTTCTATTTGGTTCTTCATGCCGTGGTCTTTGGGTTTCGGACGAACGTATGCATACGGCATTGCAAGCTCTTCGGCTACCAATGCGCCTTGTGCAATGGCACCTGTTGCCACTCCTGCCACTGCCGTAGCCTCCGGGAAGTTCGCCAAGATAGCGTGAACAAGCTCCAATTTTACGAACGAGCGCACATCGTGGTACGATAAAGTTTTGCGATTGTCGCAGTAGAAAGGCGATTTCCAGCCACTTGCCCACGTGAAAGGGTCGTTGGGCTGCAACTTAATGGCTTTAATTCCGAGCAGTTTGCCTGCAAATGTTTTCCTTAAATCTTCCATATATTGATTAGTATGCTTTCTGTTTACTGCTGCAAAGATAACGAATTACTGATGATAAGCAAAGCGAACAGTGATGTATTTTTCAATGCTTTGGCAAAAATATCAATTATTGAATGTGAGTTCGGTATAAAAAATGCACCGGTATATTATTCATTAAGATACTTAAAGAAAGAACCGGTTATGGCTTAATGTGCTTATACTCAAAAAGAAATGAAGCATCTTCGTCCTCAAATTCTTACACCGAACTCATGTTAATCATAAACGAAAAGAAGACAACAGAGATGTAAATATTCTTCACAAACGTAACTGTTGCTTAACCATCTATCCGACAGCGCATTACAAAACCTATTGTTTCGCGTTCCAAAAGCGGCTGTTTTGCACGGTAAAAGCGTAGGTTTTGCGTTGCAAAACAGCCGCTTTCGCAACGTCAAAACGCAGTTATCATTTTTTAAGGGAATTATCATTACAAAGTTAAACTGAAAATATCTCACTGTTTCATTAGTGAATTTGATTAAAAACATCTGAGAAATAGCCTTGCTTACCCTGTTTTCTTATGCCGAACTCACGTTTCTTTTGGTTATTGTTTCTTTGTTTCTTATTCATATTTTACTTATTTCTGATAAAATCAATACATTTTGTTAGCTATCTGATAAAAATGCAATCATTTTATTTGCTATTATTCTTTTTTATTCATATATTTGTAAAATAGATACTATAAACGGACAGTACGTGCCATAAAACTTTAAAAACTATATCCCATTTAGAATGGGAGTACATTTAAATATTAACTATTTTGTGAAACTTAAATTAAATCGGAACATGAAACAGAATTACTTCTTAAAGAAATGGAGCTTACTCTCTATGCTGCTTATGCTATTTGTCGGGAATGCAATGGCACAAACTCAGATGCCTCCCGAAAATGCTCCACTCATTAAAATGACGGTTGCAAAGAACAAGAAAGTCTTTGTAAAGTTTGCTGCCAACAAAGATAATACGCTTATCTGGCTGAACAATGGCGGTGATGGCTTCCAGCAAGTAACTATCAATTCTACTATGGGCGCATCGCAGTCTTTCACTTCTCCCTCGGGCACAATGTATGTTTATGGCGATGTAACAAAGATGGACTGTTCAAAGCAATACACAAAGGTGCTTGCAATTGATGCTTCCAAGAACAAACTAATCGAGGAAATTACTGCCGAAAGATGCCATTTAACAGCATTAGACCTATTGGCTAACACCGGCATTAAAAAGCTGAAGTGTGGTTACAATAACATTACTTCAATAAAATTAGCCCCTAATTCCGAGTTGCAAGATATAGACCTGAACAACAACAGGGAACTTGCCGAAGTGAATTTCTCCGACCAAACCAAGTTGGAAAAGGTGAATGTAAACGAATGTGGAGCATTAACCGCAATGGTATTCAAGAACAATGCCGCTCTTAAAATTCTGTATATGAATGGCACAGGCATGCAAAAGTTGGATATTAGCGACTTGTCTGCGCTCGAACAATTTGGCGGATACGGCAGTAAACTTACCGCTGCAAAGTTCCCTACGAATGCTAAGAACCTGAGCGTGGTATCTCTTCAAAGCAATTTACTTGATGCCTGCGCATTAGACGATATATTCAGAGCATTGCCAAAAACGAAAGCTACTGAACCAAATCTTGGCATTGAAGACAACAGAGGCACTACGACGTGCAACACAAATATAGCAAAAGACAAGGGCTGGATACCCGATGTGGAAGGCGACGGAACCGGTTGCGCAACACCAATAGTACCTCCTGCCGATGCTCCCATCATAACCTTGACGGTTGTAAGCAACTTAGATATTAAGGTTAAGTTGGCTGCAAAGAGGGACAATACAAAGATTTGGGTGAAGGAAGGTAACGCCGACTTTAAAGAAAAAATCATCAATTCGGTTTTAGAAACCGGCGAAGCACCCGTCTATAAGGCTGTTGATGCAACAACCATTCAGTTCTATGGCGACATTACACAAATAGAATGTGTGTCAAATGGTAAAAGATTTACCGCCGCAGATTTCTCCAAGAACCCATTGTTGGAGGTTATCAACATTGCTCACAATGCCCTTGAAGCGTTAGACCTGAGTGCCAATACCAAACTGAAAGTTCTTAAATCGGGAATAAATATTCTGAATTCGGTTAAGTTTGCAGCCAATTCCGATTTGGAAGAAGTTGAATTGAACGACAACATATCGCTTGCATCGATAGACCTTTCTGCGCAATCTAAACTGAAAACGCTCAACGTATCCGGCTGTAAGGCTTTAACTGTGCTTAACTACGACAGGTCGGAAGCTATCCAACGGCTCGATGTTTCCGAAACAAATCTGCAGAAGCTCGACATTGAATATCTGCCGAATCTCTTCAATTTGAATGCGCACGATGCTCATCTTACGGCTCTCAAACTGCCTCGAAGCTTTGCTAATTTGGACGCAGTAAAGGTTAGCGATAATTCTCTTGACGCTTGCGAACTGAATAGACTCTACAAATCTTTGCCAACCGTTAAGCACTCAACCATCAAATTGGTAATAAACGGCAATCCGGAAACTACTATCAGCCATACAAAGATTGCGACCGATAAGGGTTGGAAGGTCGATGTGGAGGGCGACGGTACCGGTTGCGAAAATCCGACAGGTATCGATGCAGTCGAAGCAGCAGGCATCAACATCGATTATAATGCTGCAACACGTAAGGTTACAGTAAGCAATGCAAAGGCAAACGCTAAGATTTTGCTCTACACAACCAACGGTACGAAGGTGGCAGACATGCGCACCAACGGCGAAGGTGCGTGCACAATTGCGCTCGACAACGCAGCAAAGGGCTGTTATATTCTCGTTGTGGACGGTGTGAGCCATAGTTTCGTAGTGAAGTAAGCAGCTGCCGGACATGCTGATGTTGTAGATAATGCTCATTCAGGACTACACGTTTTCGTGTCTTTATGCGGCAAAAAAGCAAGCAATAAAGCTATAAATATCTTTCACAGTCATATCCGTTGCATAACCATCTTGTTATCAACGCATTGCATAACCTATTGTTTTGCATTCCAAAAGCGTAGGTTTTACACGATAAAAGCGACTGTTTTGCATCGCAAAACAGTCGCTTTCGCAATGCCAAAGCGCAGTTATCGTTTTTCAAGAGAATTATCTTTACAAGGCGGGCGTGTTTTTAACCCTAGTCGTTCATTAGCGTCCTTGACCGGTTTTGTTTGATTGTTGAGCAGCTGTGCCGGCATTTCATCGAAGGCGTAGCGGGCTACGGCGAGATGTAATGGCTGCGCAGATGCCGGCAAGCGGACGAAACCGGTAAGGAAGCATGACGGTACTAACAAATCTAAGCAAATGCGTCCTAATGAACCGATTGGGCTTTATTGCTTTTCCAAACGATAGTTGCCACCCCGTTCGGTAACGATATTCAAGCCTGCATACTTCTGCAATATGGCTTTATACGCCGAATAAGGGTGTAGAGTGTTTCGGTTGCATCGGGCTTCTTAGGCCAAAGTGCATCGCAAATAGTTTGTTTCGACAGCTGATAGTTGGCAGAAGCAATGAAAAGCAGCATCAGTTGTTGCTGCATTGGTGTGAACGGAATGGGCATTTGCTTTAAATCGTAGAAGGTTTGCTTATCGTTTGAGTAGATTAAACTGCTGAAAACGAGTGTGCCCAATTTATGTTTCCGTAACCAATAAACCGAACCGACAAGCCAAATAATGGACAAAAGCAAGAGCAAGGTGGCAGAACGCTGGTCGGAAAGCTCATAGATGGTAAGGAAAGAACAGGTGGCATACGACTGGAAAGCCACGTTTCTGTTGTCGTTCCCCGTCCATTTCATGGGTTGGCTGCATAGCGTTCTCGAACTATTGGCAAGTGCATAGGTAACAAACGACTCGTTGCGGAGTATGTCAATCTTCAGCTTTTGCCTATAATTCATAATGGTATCGGGCGTTATCCACGCTTCCTGCTTTTCGGAAAGTGTTCTCGCCAACGCCTGATTCATATCGTTCACTATCGTATCTTTCGTACGGTTGTAACTATTTACGCTTGTCAATGCCGATGACAAGAGCAATGCTAAAAACACAATTACAGATGCATAAGGTTTCATACGTTCGGTTTTATGTTTAGTGAAGCAAAGGTACAAAATATTTTTTTAATACGCTATACATATATAAAAACATTACATTTTGTGAGAAATAAGAAAACATTTTAACTGGAGTAGAGATGGAAAACTACTCCGAAACCAACAATAATACTGCCAATACGTGGGTCTTAAAGTAATCAGAAGTTTAGGGAACAATCGCCGAAACAAATCTTTTTGGTGAGAATGAAAGGGTATTACTAAATTATTTACACGTAAAGAAATATTTTTCTACACGTAAGTAAGAATTTATTTACACGTAAAGAAATATTTATTTACGTATAAGTAATTTGTTGAACTGGCATTTTGCCTGCGCAAATCAGAAGTAAGAAGTGTCCAAACTATTTTAAAATGCCAGCCTTGATATATGTGAATAGTTCTTCGAACTTGCATTCGTGAATGATTAAACAGATGTAAATTTGTAATAAATACAATTATCTTGCTTGATATTTGACAATAAATACATATCTTTGCAAACCGATTAACCAATTAAGGTTGGTTGTTTGCAGTAATTGGCAGCAAGAAATGTTGTTGCACTGCAGCTATTTATTCATTTTAATAAACAAGACATAACACTTTAAGATTAGACTTTTATGAACAAAATTGCATCATTGGTACAGTTCGTTCTCGAACTGGCAGCATCGCTGAAAGGTTTAGGTATCCATTTAGTGCGTATCGCAATCTTTATTATCTTTATATGGATTGGTGGTTTGAAATTCTGGAACTACGAGGCAGAAGGCATTGTTCCCTTTGTTGCCAATAGTCCGTTCATGAGCTTTTTCTATGCCAAGGACGCACCTGAATATAAGGACTATAAACTTAAAGAGGGCGAATTCGACAAGGTTAAACACGAATGGCACGAGGCAAATAACACCTATACGTTCTCTCACGGATTAGGTTTGGCTATTATGTCGTTTGGTATTTTGACGTTGTTGGGTATTTGGTTTCCGAAGATAGGCTTTGTAGGCACAGGGTTAGTCATACTAATGACTTTGGGTACGCTATCTTTTCTCATCACCACACCTGAAGTATGGGTGCCCGACCTTGGTAGTGGCGAACACGGTTTCCCATTATTGACAGGTGCCGGTCGATTGGTTATAAAGGACGTATGTATACTTGCCTCGGCAGTTGTTGTGCTGTCGGATTGTGCACAGCGCATTTTGAAGAAGTAGTCCGATAAAGATTTGAAAGTCCTATGATTGTGATAGGGCTGACAGTCTTAATAAGATTAGAAAGTATCGGCGTAATGGAAATTGGGTAGCTGTCCCTCACTAGAGGTTTTCAGCCTACCCAATTTCCATTACGTCGATATGTTTTATCTTATTTCTTAGCTTCAAGAACGAGTTCTTGCGTATCGCGAGCGATAACAATTTCTTCATCGGTAGGTATCAACAATACCTTTACCTTTGAGTCGTCGGCAGAGAGAATACGCTCTACACCGCGGCAGTTGTTCTTTTCAGCGTCCATCTTGATGCCGAGGAACTCAAGTCCTTCGCAAGAATCCATACGAAGACCGATTTGGTTTTCGCCAACACCTGCCGTCCAGATAATCATATCTACGCCGCCCATTGCTGCTGCATAAGCACCGATATATTTCTTAATGCGGTATGAATACATCTTCAAAGCGAGAATAGCACGTTCGTTGCCGGCTGCTTCAGCTGCTTCGATTTCGCGCATATCCGAGCTGATTCCGGTGATACCGAGCACGCCGCTTTCCTTGTTCAGGTAGTCTGCCATTTCCTGCGGAGTCTTTCCAAGTTTCTCCATCATGTAGGTTACGGCTGAAGCATCGATGTCTCCGCAACGTGAACCCATCATCATACCCGCCAAAGGAGTAAGACCCATTGATGTGTCGATTACTTTTCCGTCCTTGATTGCAGCCATTGACGCACCGTTACCGATATGGCAAGTGATTATCTTCTGGCTCTTATAGTCTACACCGAGAAACTCGCAAGCACGTTTTGAAACGTAGCGATGACTGGTTCCATGAAAGCCGTAACGACGAACATGGTACTTCTCGTACATCTCGTAAGGTACGGCATAAAGGTATGCGTGAGGCGGCATGGTGCTGTGGAAAGCATTGTCGAACACTGTTACCTGTGGTGTATGAGGCATTAAAGCGTCTACCGCCCTTAGTCCGCGGAGGTGTCCTAAGTTGTGAACAGGTGCGAGGTCGATGAGGCTTTCTATACCTTCTTCAACCTCTTTGGTTACGATGCAGCTCTTCTCAAACAAGTCGCCGCCCTGCACGATGCGGTGTCCGACGGCGTCGATTTCGTCCAAGCTCTTCAATGCACCATATTTGGGGTCGAGCAAGAGCTGGAAAACAAACTTAACACCTTCCTTATGGTCGGGCATGTCGTGCATAATCTTTTCTTTGCTGCCGTCTTTCAACGTAACCTTTACGAATGCTTCGTCCAAACCGACACGCTCTGCACCACCTTGTGCAAGCACACTTTCGTCAGCCATATCGTACAATTTGTACTTGATAGAGCTACTACCACAATTTAAAACTAATATCTTCATAATATAATTCTTGTTTTCTGATTTGAATTTATGTAGGAATTTAAGAGTTATTACCCTCCCTGACGCCTTTTAATTCCTTAAATTATGCCTTTGAATCTTGTGCTTGGCAAGCTGTAATAGCCACCATATAGTAGATGTCGTCTACCGAACAGCCACGCGAAAGGTCGTTTACCGGGTGGGCAATACCTTGGAGGATAGGACCAATCGCAGTAGCACCGCCGAGGCGTTGAACCAACTTGTAGCCGATGTTTCCTACTTCGAGGTTTGGCACAACAAGCACGTTCGCCTTGCCTGCAATGTCAGAGTCCTTTGCCTTCTTGGTTGCAACAGCCGGGTCGAGGGCTGCGTCGGCTTGCAATTCGCCGTCTACTTTCAGGTCGGGATACCTTTCCTTTGCAATCTTCGTGGCTTCAACAACTTTGTCGATGATGTACACACTCTTGCCGGTAGCTTTGTCGATAGCGTCGCTTGCAGAGCCTTTTGTCGAGAAACTGAGCATGGCAACATTTGGATTTTTGAAGCCTGCAACGCTCCTTGCGGTTGCTGCGGTGGTGTAAGCAATCTGTGCCAACTGTTCGGCTGTCGGGTTTGGCGTTACAGCAACGTCGCCCATCACCACGACACCGTTCTCTCCGTATTGTGCTTCGTGTGTCAATACAAGCATGGCACCGCTTACAACGCTGACACCGGGAGCGCATTTGATAATCTGCAATGCAGGGCGCAACGTGTCGCCGGTAGTTGAAAGCGCACCCGAAATTTGTCCGTCGGCACCTTCCGTCTTTATAATCATGCAACCTAAGTATAGGTTGTTCTTTACCAATTCGCGGGCTTTCTCTATCGTCATACCCTTATTTTTGCGGAGTTCCGTCAGTTTTTCAGCATATTCCTCACTGCGCGGGTTGTTTTCAGGGTCTATGATAGTAGCCTTATCAATGTTTTTCAGTCCCCATTGGTCAGCCAACTTCTTAATGTTGTCAGGGTTACCAATGAGAATTAATTCTGCAATGTCGTCGGCTAATACCTTGTCTGCGGCTTTCAGAGTTCTCTCTTCCTCTGCTTCGGGAAGCACGATGCGTTGCTTGTCAGCCTTGGCACGTGCAATAATCTGGCTAAGTAAATCCATAGTATATTTTATTCTTTAAATGTTTTATGTCCATTTTTGCGATGCAAAGATAGCAATTTAGACCTATAAAACCAAAATAAACCTGCTTTTTTACACCTTATTAATACAATATATTCTTCACAACTTCTCCTTTATACTAAAATATATGTGTTATCGTAGCATAAAAAATACTTTGGCATAATGTGTCTTTCTCTATGTAAGCAAGTGATGCAGAAAACTTGCAAAATCATAGGATAAAGCTATAAAAGCCGCCACTCTTAATTGATATAAATCAATAAAACTAATAAAATGGTAATTTTATTGCTGTTTTATTTTCATTATTCAATAAAACCCCTTATCTTTGCAACGTGTTTTTCATAGTATTAGATTTAAGGTTAACAAAGGTTGGAGTACAGCGGTACTCCTTTTTTTATGCCCATAAGTAAAGTAAGCATCGCCGGAAGCCGTTATAATGGGTCTGCCGACATTTACTATTGATAAATATACAGCTTCGTTTTTCTGAAGCGAAAGCCCCCTTTTAATTCCTGCCCTGTTGTTGTTTTGTACCGTATTTTATAAGCAAAACGAAGGCAATAGATACGTAAATATTTTTCGCAAGAATATCTATTTTGTAACTATTTCTTTATCAACACTTTGTAAAACCTATTGTTTTGCGTTCCAAAACCGTAGGTTTTGCACGGTAAAAGCGGCTGTTTTGCAATGCAAAACCTACGCTTTCGCAACGCCAAAGCGCAATTATCACTTTTTAAGAGAATTATCTTTACAAAATTAAAGACGTTTTATGGATTTGTCTTAATCAACAAAACAAGAAATTATTTCTTTGATAAGGTTTTACCGAGTCGATTAGAAAGCACTATAATCCAAAAGAACACTTTGTCTGATTGATTGTATTCTCGCCAACCATATATGCGTAACAAGCTGTTGGCAGAAATAAAAGCTCGCCAAAAGGCATCTTCTTTACCCCTGCTTGGGTGGTGGTTGTTACCAATGCGCCCGGTAGTTTGTTCTTCTCAATGAAGAAAGCCAATGATTTTAAATCGTTAGGACGGTCGAAGAAACGGTCAGTCCATTTCACCTCTACTGCCCAATAAGGCTTTTGCAGGGCTACGTTGAGTCCGACAATATCCACTTCGCCCTCTTCATTCTTGTTGATTTTCCAGTTGGCATAGTTTACCGATACATTTGGACGCGGTATCCATTGCGCATACACTGCAGTTTCTATCATATCGCCAATTTCGTTGTCGTTTTCCGTGATAGGCTGGAAAAGTGCACAGCGAAGCGACGGATTGGTGAGATAAATCTTAAATGTAGTTTCTCGTTGAAAACGTTTTGCCGTATCGTCAGTTCGATGTATTACTTTTATTAGGAAGGCTGCTTCTAAATACTGAATATATTTTTTCAGCGTTTCTTTTCTTACCCCCGATTCTTGCGAAAGTCCTTCGTAAGAGAACTGTTTCCCCGAATGATAGGCAAGCATCGTAAATAAAGAGTTTAGTTCTTGCACATCTTGAATTCCATACAAGCTGGGGAGGTCGCGCAAAAGCACTTTGTCTACAATATCTTGCTTGACATATTGTGCCGGGTCGTTCTGCATATCGGTTCTTAACGCTACTTCCGGATAGCCGCCAAAATTTATATAGTCGATGAATGCCTTATTGAATTGCTGTGCAGAAATGGGCAAATAGGTTGCAATATCGCAGCCATTCCACACCATTTTTTGAGTTTTCAAATTCTTTTGTAAACCTTTTAGGTGTACATATTCAAAGAAGGTGAGGGGTGGAAGGCTGAAATCGGTAAACCGTCCTGCACCGCTTTCGTTACTTTGTTTCTTCAATGCTGCTGCTGCCGAGCCGGAAACAACAAATTTTGTGTTGTAATAAGTATCTACAAGCGACTTCAAGTGGATTTCCCAATCCTTTAAATACTGAATTTCATCGAAGAATATATAGAAATTTTCGTCGCTTTCGTCTGCCTTTCCAACAATTCGTTTAGCCAAGGTGAACAGTTGTTCCAATGCAATGCCATTGTAAATAGGTGTTTCCACCGATACATAAATGATATTTCTGCTTGGCACTCCCTCGTTAATCAAGCGTTGAATGGTGTGGTAAAGCATTACAGTTTTGCCCACACGGCGAGGTCCCATTAGCACAACGGCACGTCTGATACTGCTGTTAGTTGCAATTGGATAGAATATATCCAAATACATTCTTGGCTTCATTTCGCTCAAGTAGGCTGGAATTACATCAGTTATCCACCAAGGATTATCAATCTTCAGGCGGTCTGTAATTTGCTTTTCAAGCAGTTCTGTATAAGTCATAATCTTACTTTTTATATGTTGCAAATATATAAATAAAGTTCCATACTAAAGAAAATAAGTATGTTTTATTTGGTTTATTGTGCATATTTGTCTTAAATAATTGCGATAAATAGTGCTTATTTTGATTATTGTTGAAAAATAAGAAGTAGCGTTTTGTGTTTATATTTAATTGCAAGGGGTTGAAAATAACATCTGTTGCCAATATAAAGTACATAGAAAATATATTCTGCCAACGGATTTAAATAACAATTCTTCCGCCTCTTTGGTCGATATAATCTATCAGTTCGCTGAAGAGTTGGTTTTGCCGTAAGGTAGCTTCGTTGCCTGTAAGAATGAGCTGTTTGCGTGCGCGGGTTATGGCAACGTTCAGTTTGCGGTCAATCGGTTTGCCGTCTTCAACGAACGTGTTGGCTGTGAGAAATTCCAATTGGAAGCGGTTTTGAATGGTGAACGAATAGATGATGACGTCGCGTTGGCTACCTTGATAGCGTTCCACAGTGTCGATGCTAATCTTCTCGGTTGCAGGCAAATGGAGCTGTTCCAATTCTTTGCGTATCATGGCAATCTGGTTTCGGTAGGGAACAATGATGCCAATCGACTTCTGTGCATCGAATGTTGTGCCCATTTGGCGGTACAAACGGCGCACAAGGTCGGCTACGATGCGTGCCTCTTCCGTATTTACTTTCTCGGAAATGTTAGGCTGTCGGCACGGTTTAGAGGGAATAAATACCATGCGATGTGCCTTTAAAAAGTCGTCGGTCCGGTCTTCGCTCGGTTCGTTGTAAGGCAGATTGGGTTCTGTCTGATGTGCTAAAGGCACACATTCCAATTGTTCGCGTGAATAGAAATAGGTGTTTGGGAAGTCAGCAACGTCGGGGTGCATGCGCCCTTGTTTGCGCAATGTGCCGATAAAGTCGGTGCGTCCTGCTGCCCGCTCGGTAAGTATGAGGCGTTCAAACAGCGAGTTTGCACAATTCGGAAGGTGTATTTCTTCGAGCAAAGGCGAGTCGGCTGCCGATTCGTTGTTGTCTTGTTGCACCACGGCAGGCAGCTGCTTGTGGTCGCCAATCAAGATAAACTTGTCGATAACCTGCTCTTCTTCGTTGTGTGCAGCAAGCAAACCGACGATGTTAGGTTCAAGAATCTGACTTGCTTCGTCGATAATGGCAAGTTCGAAATGCTTGATGCTGAAGATAGCCGTGTGGGTTGCGAGACTTGCTGTTGTGCTTACGATGATGTGAGACGAGTCGATGGTTTGCCTGATATGTTCGAGCGTGGGATTTGTTTTCACGGCATTGGTGAGCAGATTGCCGGTAAATCGTGGGTCGCACGAGTATTCTTTCGACAGTCGGAGAAACGGAATGCCGTTGTCGGTAAGCATTTCGCAGATTTCGTCTACGGCACGGTTGGTATAGGAAAGCAACAGTATGTTTTTTATCTCGTGCTCTCTTACAAGGTATTGCAACGCCATTGAAGTCTTTCCGGTACCCGGAGGACCGATTAAAAGAAAATAATCGGTAGCCTGTTTGGCACGCAAAATCACGTCGTCGTAAGTAGGATTGTAAGCTCTGGAAAGTTGTATTTCTGTGTTTCGCTGCGGAGCACGTTGCCCTAAAAGCAAATCCTTACGTTCCTTGCTTGCTGTAACGAATGTGTGTAAACCTTGAATGGCAGTTGTGCAACCAATGTCGCTACTGCTGTGTTCGATGGCAAACCGGTCGCCAACGAGCAAATCGGGGTTCTGCTGCCCGTCATTTAGATGCACCACAACCGTGTTGGTATGTATTTCTTGCAGCGTACCACGAAACAGAAAGGCTCTGCGTATGTCGGGAGTTTCGTTTTTTCGGTAGGCATAGAGATACACCATATCGCCACGACGGAAGTTGGGCAGGAAGTCGTCGCTTTGTTTTGGCACGGCAAGGGTGATGCTGTCGTAGCCGCTATATGCCGTACTTTGTTCTTTCCGTGTAATGGTCAAGTCCGTGTAGATGTTGCCCGACTCTATCTTACCTGCCAAAGGCATGTTCCAAAGGTCGGCATTGCTGCTGCCTGCGCCCTCTTGATAGCCTACCTTCGCTATGATTTGCTCTTTTACGACAAAGCGCATCATTCTGCTGAAGTAAGCCTTTTCCAAGGGTGTCAGCGTGTGGAGCGGTGCCAAAGTCTCTGTTAAGCGTGGCAAAATCCAATGTTGGAAGAAGTTTTCGTTGCAGTGGTTCAGCTGCAAAGTGGCGGGCGTGAAGTGCGGAATAAGTTTTGCGAAATCGTTATCGCCCATCCAATATTCGGTAGCCACCACCTGATTGCGGAATTTAATGGCTTCCATCATCAGCGATTGTAGCGATTCTACCTCCAAAAGACCGTCGGGAAGCGGATATTTAGAGTAAAGTAAATGAATGTTTGTGTTTCGTGTGCTTCGGTTGAAATTATATTGAAGTATTCCGAAATACAGCAAAACCTGCACATAATGCTTCTCCAAGTATCTCGAACCGTGGTTGTTGAGTCGGTTGTTTGCAATATAGAAGTTCTTTCCGGACTTCTGTTCCACAAGCAAACGGAAGTCGGTAGTCATTAAATCGACACGCCCTTGAATGCCCAGACTTTCGCAAACGAACGACGGTTCGAGTATTGCTTTGTTGTGGTCGTAGCTTTTAAAGAGTTCTTCAACGATGTCTTGAATGTTTTTTGCCTGCTCTGTACCGTCTTTTTTAAATACATCTGAACGGAAATCGGTGCACGTAGCGAAGTCCAAAGCTTTGTTTCGGAAGTTTGCCTTTAAGGTTTCGTTGATGTTGTAGTTAGGATTGTTGATGATGTCGTCGAGTGCTGTGCCTGCAAAATTACCCAATAGGGTGGCAGCGGTGGCTGTTCGGGCTTGCAAACGATTTACAGTAAACAGTAAAGGGTGGTGTCCGTAGTCCTCAAAGCAGTTTGCAATCGACGAAATATCAACAAGAAAGTCGGGCTCTACCACTATGATGCGTGGCACAATGCGCTTGCGTGTAACATTGCAATCTAAGAGATTGAGCTGCATTCCCTCACTTAAAATCTTGCGAATATAGCTTAAATCAATGTGTTCAGGTGTGTTGATATAGTCTATCAACACTTCTTCTTCGCCACATTCTTGATTTAAGATGTTCACCTTTATGTATTTATCGTCCCACGATTGCACCGTGCAGCGAATGTATTTGTAGTTCGCAATCCGGATATTCGCGGTGCGCCTGCCCTCCGTCGGGATTTTTCCGACAAGGAAAGAAGGTATGGAAGTGTTGAAAACGGCAGAGATGAAAAGTGCCAAAGCCCTGCAGTCGTAGAGCAAATCGTTGTGCAGAATGGGGGCAATGGAGTTGCTGTGGCGACGCATCAAGTGTATAGCGACAGTGTCTTGCGGCTTTATATGGTGCTGTTTGCAAAGCGAATCCACCTGCGAAGACAAGTTTCCAAATCCATGCCGTGTTCCTTTCAGCCCTTCGTGGCACGCCAATACAAGTGTTTCGTGCATCAAATGGTTTTGCACATCGGGACGGTCATCGGGAAATTCGATAATTTCCAATATCCGAGCGAAGAGTTCTTGCGCAGTTGTTGAGTCTTGTATCATTGTCCGCCCAATCGTTCAAAGTAGGTAATGACTTCTTCCCACGTTTTAAATTCGTCGCTACCGAATGGCAATACTGTCCCCATAAACTCGTCGTTGCTTTGCATACTGATGAGATAATCGCCGAGAAGGAATTGCGGTTGGTTCACAAAAAGGGTGCGATTCCACGCCGGCGCACTGAAGACATCGCTTATCCATACCTGTTTTTCCGTTAGAGCCGTTGGATTGTTGGTAGGTGCCGGTGCGGTAAAATAAACATTATAGTGGTCGAGTAAGAACTCGTATGCCTTGTGTAAAGACGATTTTGGCTTGCCGTAATCATCGCTGAGCGTATTCCAATCGATAAAGATGGTCTTGCGTTCGCGCCCTTCCTGCTTGTCGTCAATCCATCTGATAACGGGCATAACATAGTGGAATATCGCCTTTTCGATGAGGCGGTGCTCACCGTGGAAGTAAATTGCTTGCGGATAATGCCGGTGGAATAAGTCGAAAGTGTGTACGATGGGGTCGGCATCGCCAAACAATCCGTAGACCCTTTCTTGCTCTTCGGATGTTACGGCAGCAAAGCATTGCTCCGTCATCTCCTTGTATTCCTTTTGCAAAGCCTTTGTTACGATAACTTCCTGTACACCGTCTTTGCGGGGATTTTGATACACTTGCTTACCAAGCATATTGCTTTCGCTTATGGTAGAGCCCATTTGGAAAGCCGGATTTACACAGATGCGGTCTGTACCATACAGCATTTCGGTGTACATACCGCCCATTGACGTGCCGATAATGATGTCAGGGCGTTCGTCTGCCTGTATTTTCCGCAACAATTCCATTGCTTCTTCGGGGTGAATAGGCAGGTCGGGGGCGATTACAGTGCACTGTGGCATGTATTCTTGCAGTATTTTGGCAGTGTGTGTAGCCCCTGACGACATAAAGCCATGCACGTAAACGAGTTTCTTTCCTACCATCAAATCAGGGAAAGTCTTTCTGTATTGGTTCTCCATTGTTATGCTGACTGTTAGATAATGGGCAGGCTAATGCCGTTTATTTTCTGATAAATGTCGAGCGCATATATATCTGTCATGCCGCTGATGTAGTCGATTACAGCCATAATACGGTCTTCAAGATGTGGGTTTCGTATATCGTACTGACTTGAAAAGCGTCGGATAAGTTGCTTGCTATGGAACTTTTCGGGTTCATCGGCAGCACTGATGAGTGCTTCCATCAGCGTCTCCATAATTTTATAACCCGACAATTCCACATCGAGCACGGTCTTGCTGCTGTATATTTTCTCGATAGAAACCTTTGAGCAATGCTTGTAGTTGTTGCGCTGGAGGGTCGGAATATGGTCGATTAGCGAGCCTTCAAATGTTCCGTTGAGTATGGATTCCTCATTTTCAACAAAGACATTCACGCACGCTGCTTCGAGTAATCCAACGGCACAGGCACGGAAATAAACCACTTGCTCGTTCCTATCGGTAACGCCTTCTTCTACAATGCGATTGCGAATGCTCTTTTTTGTTTCTTCGTCGAAGAACCCTAACAGTAGTTCGGAAGTTTCTTCAAACGACAGAAGTTTAAGTTTGTGAGAATCTTCAATGTCCATTATCTCGTAGCAAATATCGTCTGCAGCTTCCACTAAATATACCAATGGGTGGCGAGCGTAGGCTGTTCCGTTGTCGGAAACTTGCTTAGTGATAATTCCAAGTTCGTTGGCAATCTTCCTGTATATACCTTCTTCCGATGCAAAAAAGCCAAACTTGCCATGCTTTCCGGCTAAAGACGATGAAAGAGGATACTTCACAATGCTTGCCAAAGTAGAGTATGTCATTACGAAACCGCCTTCCCGGCGTCCTAAAAATCTATGAGTGAGCAAGCGGAAAGCATTCGCATTTCCCTCGAAATGGGTAATGTCGTCCCAAAAACGCGGACTAACCTTATCCTTTAAGTACGCACCTGCGCCTTCGGTGAAGAATGTTTGTATGGCTTTTTCTCCACTATGACCAAACGGCGGATTGCCCATGTCGTGGGCATAGCATGCAGTCTGCACGATAGTGCCTATTTCTTCAAAAAGCGTTCCTTGCAGTTCGGGGTGTTTCTTTATCAGCTTTCGTGCCACGTCGTCGCCTAAAGATTTGCCCAACGATGCCACTTCCAACGAGTGGGTAAGGCGGTTATGGACGAAAACACTGCCGGGTAATGGAAACACTTGCGTCTTATTCTGCAGCCGTCTGAAAGGTGCTGAGTAGATAAGTCTGTCGCTGTCGCGTTTAAACTCCGACCTGTCGTCATGTCGTAAAGCGTGTCGGTCTTCCTGCCCGAGTCGTTTGCTGGAGATAAGATTTTGCCAGTTCATCATAAATATCAAAAAGATTCGCTTACGCAAAAGTACTTAAATTTGGCTAATTTCAGCCTTTTTTAGGGCTTAAAATTCATCTATATGCGCATAATTCATTATTTTTGCACATTATTATATTATATCATGGTTCAAGTAAAAGTAATAAATAAGGGCAACCAACCTTTACCGGAATATGCAACAACACAGAGTGCAGGCATGGATTTGCGTGCCAATATAGACAATCCCATCACTTTAAAGCCAATGGAACGCCGCCTTATTCCTACGGGTTTGTATATTGCACTTCCCAAAGGCTATGAGGCTCAGGTGCGTCCGCGTAGCGGCTTGGCATTGAAACACGGCATTACGGTGTTGAATACCCCCGGAACAGTAGATGCGGATTACCGTGGCGAGTTGATGGTATTGCTAATTAACTTCTCTGCTGAAGACTTTATTATCAACGCCGGCGAGCGTGTTGCACAGATGGTAATAGCCCGCCACGAGCAGGCAACGTTTGTTGAAGTAGAAGTACTCGACGAAACGGAACGTGGTGCAGGTGGCTATGGCCATACAGGAGTAAAGTAAGAATTGTATAATTAATGCAGGAGGGATAATAGATTGATATTTTCTTTTAAACAATTCATAGTAAAAACAACGTTCATAGCAGTGCTTGTTGCAATAGCATTGCAGGCAAAAGCACAAACGAATAGCCAATCCATACGCTACAATTATTTCTTCTTGGAAGCTATTCGGCAACAGGAAATGGGCAATTTTGCTGCTGCATTCGACTTGTTGAGCCATGCTCGCGACATTAACCCGAATGCTCCCGAGGTCTATTACGAAATAGCCGGATACTACATTGATATGCAAAACGGAAAGGCAGCACGCTACTATTTCGAAAAGGCGGCTGAGCTTGCGCCCGACAATCCTGCCTATTTGGAGAAATTAGGGCAGTTCTATATCTCACAAGCCAATTACGAACAAGCGTTGGCTGCATACGAACGACTCTATGCAAACAACAAGACCCGCGAGGACGTTCTGCAGATTCTCTATCAGCTTTATGGTTCGCAGAACAACTATAAGAAGATGATAGAGGTAACAGAACGTATGGAAATGCTTTTAGGAAGCAACGAACAGCTGTCGCTAACAAAGATGCAAATCTTCGAACAGATGGGCGACAAGCGGAAAGCACAGGCAGAACTGATGCGCCTTGTGCAGAAAAACCCATTAGAATTAAACTATCGAATAATGTTGGGCAATTGGTTTTTCCAAAACGATAAGAAGAAAGAAGCCTTTAAAGAGTATCAGGCAGTGCTGAAAGAAGACCCCAACAATGCTGCTGCCCAACTCTCTTTGTTGGATTATTATCGCGATGCGAAGAACGAAAAGGTGGTGGAAGAACTCACCCAAAAGCTGTTGGAATCGAAGAAAACCGAAAAGGAAACAAAGATGGCACTGCTCCGCCAAGTCATCATAGACAACCAACAAAACGACGATAAGGACAGTCTTGAAGTTATAAAACTTTTCGACCGTGTTCTTTCCTATCCGCAGGAAGATGCCGACATCGTAATGATGAAGGCGGCTTACCTTAACTTAAAGAATGCTCCGGAAGATAGTGTGAACAAGGTTTACGAACAAGCCATCGCCATAGAACCCGATAATTCGAGTGCTCGTATTGCTCTGATACAAAACATTTGGAATGCAGAGCAGTACGATAGGGTAATTTCCATTTCGCGCCCTGCCCACGAATACAATCCCGAAGAAATGGTTTTCTACTATTTCGAGGGCTTTGCGCAGTATATGAAGAAAGAAAACGATGCTGCATTACAGGCTTTCAAGAAAGGCGTAGCACAGATAAAACCAGACAGCGACCCCAATATCGTTTCCGATTTTTACGCCATTATGGGCGATATTCTTCACGAGAAAGGTCTTGATAAAGAGGCTTTCGAGGCTTACGACAGCTGTTTGCATTGGCGACCGGAGAACCTTGCAGCACTGAATAACTATGCCTATTATCTGAGTTTATCGAAGAACGACCTTAAGAAGGCGGAGCAGATGAGCTACAAAACGATAAAGAAAGAGCCTGAAAACTCAATTTTCCTCGACACTTATGCTTGGATTCTCTTCTTGCAAAAGCGATACGAGGAAGCCAATATCTATATAGACCAAGCCATAAAGAACGATACTACCCCCAGTGGCGTATTGTTTGAGCACGCGGGCGACATCTACTACCATGTCGGAAAAACGGCAGAAGCATTGGCTTCGTGGCAGCAAGCACTGAAATTGGGCGATACAAGTGCTACACTCAGAAGGAAAATAGAATTAAAGAAATACATAGCAGAATGAAAATAAAGAATATATATATAGGTGTATTCGCAACTGTGCTTATGGCAAGTTGCGGTACACAGAAGTCGGTTTTAAAGCCGTCGGGAACGTCAAGTACATCGTCTGCATCGTCATCGGCGTCTGCACAGCAACAGAAAATGCAGTTTATTCAGCGAGTTTCCGATGGTGCACTCTACCAGAAGAACCTTGTTTCCGACTTGTCTTTCACGGTAAATACGGGCAGAAAAGAAATTACGGTGCCGGGCATTCTCCACATGCGTAAGGACGAAGTCATTCGTTTGCAACTCCTTGTTCCCATTATTCGCAGCGAAGTAGGGCGCATCGAGTTTACAAAGGATTATGTATTGTTTATCGACAGAATGCACAAGCAATATGTAAAGGCGAAGTACACCGATGTAGCTTCCTGAAAAGTAACGGCATCAACTTCTATTCGCTCCAAGCCTTGTTTTGGAATCAGCTCTTTATTCCGGGACAACAACGTGTCAGCGAACGCAGTTTGGCACAGTTTGATGTAGATTTAACATCTCTCCACACGGCTAATAAACAAGGCGTACCCCTTACTTTGAGCGACGGAAAGATGACTTATAAGTGGTTGGCAGAATCGCTGACGGGCTTTATTCGTGTGGCTGAAGCCAAATACAGCAGTGCTGCACACGGCGTATCTACGCTGAATTGGGACTATGCAGACTTTAAAAAGTTCGGTTCAAAAATGTTTCCTTACTATCATAAAGTGCAAATAAAAACGCCGGTAGCGCAAGGACAAAAGATTATTACGGCTACATTCGAGCTTGATAAGCTCAGCGATAAAGCCGATTGGGACAGTTTCACAACGCCATCGTCGAAGTATGAGCAGGTGGGAGTAGAAGAAATCTTAGGTAAACTAATGCAACTTTAAATGAAGCGTATATTATTTATATTGTTAATGCTGACCACTTGTCTTGTGAGTCCATACGCACAAAAGCAGAAAAAGACGGCAAAAAAGCAAGAAACAAAACAGCAGATAACGAAGAAACAAGCCACAACAAAAGAAGCTACCAAGCAGCAATCTGCCAAGAAACAAACAGAAAAGCAGCAGGCAGATAAGCAAAAGCCTGCCAAGAAACAGGCGGAAAAGCAGCAGACCGGTAAACGTAAGTCTGCCAAGAAACAGGCGGAAAACCAGCAGGCAGACAAGCAACAGCCTATAAAAAGACAAGCAGAAAAGCAAAAAACAGGCAAGAATGTGCACCAAAAGAAGGCTGTAACATCACAGAAAAAGCTCCAAAAGGGCGGTAAACAGCAAATAAAGTATGTTACTACCGAAGAAATAAAAGGTTTGCAGCAACAAAATCAGCAGATACAAAAAGAAATTACGGAGAATGAGCACGAACTTAAAGCAAAGCAGAAAGACGTGGACAGCCGACTCCAAAAGATACTTACGCTCGACACGGAGATAGGGCAACAGCAGAAAACCATCGAAAACATCACCACGGACATAAAGGGGATTGATGGCAATATCGACATTTTGAAAGGTCAATTGAAGTCTTTGGAGAGCCAGTTGGGCGAGCGTCGCTCACGATTCATTCGCTCTATGCGCTACATGGCGCGCCACCGCAGCATTCAAGATAAGCTTATGTTTATCTTCTCTGCCAAAACGCTCACGCAGATGTATCGCCGTCTCCGTTTTGTACGTGAGTATGCAGCTTACCAGCGTGCACAAGGCGAACTTTTAAAGCAGAAGCAAAACCAAATAGACGAGAAGCATAACCAGTTGGCAAGAGTGCGTGGACACAAGAGCAATTTGTTGGTGAAAGGGCGTCAGGTTCACTCTCAGATGGAAAGCAAGAAGGTGGAACAGCAAAAAGTAGTAGAGTCGTTGCAGAACGACCAAAAGGTTTTGCAATCGGTTATTTCCGACCGACAGAAGAAACAGCAGGCCATCAACGCACAAATCGACCGCCTCATTGCTATCGAAATACGGAAAGCACGTGAGCGTGCCATGGAGGAAGCACGCGCACAGGCAGCTGCCCGAGAGGCTGCAGCCAAGCAACGTGCAGAAGAATTGGCGCGCAAGCGAGAGGCTGCACGGCGTGCTGCGGAAGAGAATGCACGCAGAATAGCGGAAGCCAAAGCGCGGGAAGCAAGGGCAAAAGCCGAAGCCGAAGCCCGGGCAGCCCGGTTGGAACGCGAACGAAGAGAAGCCCAAGCAAGGGCAGAACAGGCTCGTCGCGAAGCCGAACAAGCCCGTCGTGCCGCTGAAGCCGAAGCATCGGCAAAGAAAGCACGCGAACTAAAGCGTGCCGAAGAACGTGCAGCGGCTGCCAAACGCGCCGAAGACCAAGCACGAGCAAGAGAGAATGCAGAGCGCGCACGTGCCGACCAGCAGGCACGTGAGGCAGAAGCTAACCGTATGGCAGCCGAGCGCAAGGCTGCTGCCGACAGAGAACGTGCCGAGCGCGAGCAGGCTGCAGCCAACAAGGCGAACGACAACAGTGCGCTCCTTTCGTCTGCCGACCGTGCTATGACAGGTAGTTTCGCCAACAATAAAGGACGATTGCCGATGCCTGTATCGGGTCGGATCGTAAAGCGTTTCGGTACTTACAACGTGTCAGGACTCTCGCACGTTAAGCTAAGCAGCAATGGTATTGCCATTAAAGCCTCGGCGGGTGCTCCTGTTCGCAGCGTCTTCAAAGGCGAAGTAACCAACGTTTCGCACGTTGGTGGTTCTACCCTTGTTATGGTTCGCCACGGTGCCTACATCTCTGTTTACCTTAATTTAGGCAGCGTTAGTGTAAGTAAGGGGCAGCAAGTAGGAACAGGACAAACGCTTGGAACAGTAGATTCCAGCGGCATCTTCCAGTTCCAGCTTCATAAGGAAACCCAAAAGCTGAATCCGGAGCAGTGGCTTCGATAAGCTACACCTTATATATAATATATAGAAACCATAAAGTTGGTACTGTCCAATAAAAGTGTGTAAGTTCTATTTCTTTACGTTTATATTTTTCCAAATATAAAGATAAGAAGAAGTGGACTTACACACTTTTATTGGACAGTACCGTATAATACAAACCGGGGGCAAGGCAATGACTATCGTTGCCCTGCTGACGTAAATCGTTTATGGCTTAAAATGTAAAAGGTAGTTGTCATCACGACAACCACCTTTTTGACTAAACTTAATCTACAAACCTGAGTTTTATTCTAAATGATGAATTTTTATCTTTTACTAATCATTATTTCTTCTTAGTATTGAATTGCTAAATCTTTTATGATTTAATAACTGCTACAAATATACAGTATTTCATTGAACTGTGCAAATATTTTCAACGAACTGCCTTTTTTTTTTCAATAAAAAAGCGAAAACCGAGTGAAAAATAAGCAATTTAAAGCTATTTTTTATAATTTGCTCTCTCCTTCTACGTAGTCTTCGAGGAAGGTATGCTCGCCATCGAATACAAGATAGGTGAACTGCCATATCCAATCGCCGAGGATAAACATACGTGCCTTGCCGTCCAACGGTAGGTCGAGCTTTATGTGGCGATGCCCATAAACGTAGTAGTCTACGTCTTTGTGCGTCTTCATATACTTTTTGGTGTATTGCACCAAATATTCTTTGTCTTCGCCAAGGAAAGGAAGTTCTTTGCCGTCCGGCCGTTTCATACGGCTCTTTTTTGCCCAACCAAGTCCCAATTGCATTCCCCACCATGGGTGAAAGAAGTTCAGCAGACGCTGGCAGGCACGGTTGTGGAATATTTTCCGCAGGATTTTGAATAACGGGTCGGGGTCTCCAAGCCCATCACCGTGCGCCAAATAGAATACCTTATCGTGAATTTCGGTCGTTATATCGCGTCTGTGCAATATCACTCCACACTCTTCTTCCAAGTATCCGTATGTCCAAACATCGTGGTTGCCTGTGAAGTAATGCACCTCTACGCCCATATCCGTAAGCTCGGAAATCTTTCCCAAGAAGCGTGTAAAGCCTTTCGGAACAACGTATTTATACTCGTCCCAGAAGTCGAACATATCGCCCAAAAGATAAATTGCTTCTGCCTTGTCCTTTATACTGTCCAAGAAACGTACCAAGCGGCGTTCTTGTGTTCGTCGGTGCTCTATTGCCAGCGAACCGAGATGGGCATCGGAAAGGAAATAAACATTCTTCATTGTCTTACAGTTTCGTTGCTTACTACAAGTGAAATCAGTCGAAACCGAGTTCCACCCGTGCTTCTTCCGACATCATACTTTGGTCCCAAATAGGTTCAAAAACAAGATTTATGTTCGACGTGCGTACCCCTTTAACTCCTTCAACCTTTGTCCTTACGTCCTCGAATATGTAGTCGGCTGCAGGGCACGATGGCGATGTAAAGGTCATATCCATATCCAACGTGCCGTCGTCCTGCAAGTCTATCTTGTAAATCATACCGAGGTCGTATATGTTTACCGGAATTTCAGGGTCATAGACAGTTTTCAAAACCTCTACTATATCTTCTTCTATCTTTGCCTTCTCCTCTTGTGTCATAGCTCTTTCACTTAATTTATAGAATTGCTAAATGCAATCTAATAATTGCAAAGATAACGATTATATTTTACAACCGTGTGCCATTTACCAACTATTTTCTACTAATTTACATAATTCCTGTGTCGGTATCCTTGTGTTGGTTGCGCTGTCTGTCGTTGTGTTTCCTATGCCCGAACTCCAAGTTCCACGAAAGATTGAAGTTTAAAAGATTGCCATTTTCGCGGCTACGATACACTATATCTTTCGTTACGTAGCGATTGAGTATGTGCGTATGATAGGTCTTTGGGTGCTGCATAAATGGATTTTGAAGGTAGAGCGACAGTTGCAGGTTGCCCACACTATAGCTGCCGCCTATGTAGACATTGCCTCCGTTGTGCGCAAGCGTTTCTCCTTCATTGAATTTCCACCCGTTATCCGCATACGCCGATAGTGTCCAACGCCCCAAGTACGCCTGTATGCTAGCTTGGAAGTTGTAAGCCGTTAAGCTGTGCTTATAGTCGTCGCCTTCGTTAATAAAACGATAAATGCCTCCACCCAACGTCATTTCGATCACATCGGGTATGATTTTAAGGTTGAAATTGTCCATAACACAAAACATTGTAATGCGTTTCTGGTTGGCTTGCATATAGTAAAACCGGTCGTCGGCAGTGCGAACATATTTCGACATATTGGGATTGCTGTTCAATCGAAACAATATATCCACCATATTGTAAAAGCGTGGACGAACATAGTTGAAGCTCAGCATTTGCTGAACCACCTTGTTGGGCTCTATATTCGGGTTTCCCACACGCCATTCGCGGCTGTTTTCTCTTATTTTTGTATCGCTAATCATTGCTATACGCGATATATGCTCGTAGATTTGAAAGTTGTATCGCACCGAGAAGGCTTTAGAAACGGAATAGTTCAAAGTGAATTTGGGGCGGAAAAGCCAATAGTTGTATTTGTCGGTCGCTTGCTTGTAGCCTGCGTTCGTAGCTCCAATGCCAAACACGTAGCCCAGTTTCTGCCATGTTCCTTTTACTTCCGAGAACATATACAATGTGGAATAGTCCATTTGGTTCAACGATTTTACATCGCCCGTATACTCGTTTCGTATGTGTTTCAGCGACCCATTGACGCCCATCGACACGGTGAAAGGGCGCAACTGCCGTTCGTAGATAAGTTCGGAATAAAGCGAACGCATTCGTCCGTCCACATTATATATATAAGGTGAAACCTCTTTCAGGTAGTCGTTTGCCTTTGTTTCGATTGCCGTACCTACCAAATTGGCTGTGATACTGCTGCTTTTGCCCAACTTCCGATAATAGTAAAGGTCGAGAACAGGCGAGAAACTCCGCTCCGAACCATTGCTTTCCGACACGAAATTGCCTTCGGGTGTAAGTGTCTGATAGGTTCTGTCGGCATTGGGACTATGATTGAAGTTGCCCGATAGATTTGCTTGAAACACGTAGGAAGCCGAGTCGGCAAGACTATACTTCAGTTGTAGGTTGTTGCCGAACAAGCGATAGCGGCTCGATAAGTCGGTGCGCACGATGCGATAGCGTGTGTTGTCGTTCAGCAAATAGTCGGCTACTTCTTTCATTCTGTTTTTTTTGAAGTCTTGATAATTGAACGAATAGGAAAGCGAAAGTTCCGATTTTCCCCGATTAAACTTAGCATACGCCGTATTGTTGCCATACAAAGCGGTGAGCGAATTGCTCAAATCCACGCCCACTGCGCCACCACGCTCGCTCCGCACAGTACGAATGTTCAGCACATAGCCCACGTTTTCGCCATAACGGACACCCGGATTGTCGATGAATTCGATGCTTTTCACCAACTTAGGGTTCATACTCGTCAGCTCTGTCTTCGTCGCAACCACGCCATTGATGCGTATTTGCACGTCGCCGTTGTTGTTTAAAGCCGTTATGGCGTGCGTTACTTCGTCTACACGGATACGCGCCAAGCCGAGCTTAGCCAGCAAACTGTATCCGTTTACCGAATTGTTGCGCTGTGCTTTCGATGGGAAAATAAGTTGTCCGTCAGGTTTTTGCACCACTCTTGCAGCCTCCACCGTTACTTCAGACAGTTCTATGGTTTTTTCTTTCCTGTCCGTTTGCACCGTGTCGCTTACTTCTTTCTGTGTTAAATCGTACTGCAATCGTGCTGTATTCAGCAAAAAAGGGTGGGCAGACAAAGCGTTCTGCCCTGCCACTGCAATTAAAAATAAAGCAAAAAATCGTTTCATCGTCATTGAATAAATTTAGTTCTGTTCCTCTGCTGCCGAGCCATGGCATCGCAAACGAATCGTTATAATCTGCCAACAAAATTAATTAAAATAGCAAAAAGGCGGGCAAAACGTAGCTGACAATTGTCTGACATCTCACTGAACCCCAACCGACAGAGCCTGTTCTGACCTTTTTAGCTACCGTTTCATTGTTTTTCCGAATGGTAGTTGTCGCCCTGTTCGGTAACGATATTCAAGCCTGCGTGCTTTTGCAGTATGTGTTTTATGTGCCGAACAAGGATATGGAGCGTTTCAATTGCATCGGATTTTTTAGCTAAAACGCATCGCAAACGATTTGTTTCGATAGCCGGGTAGTCGGCAGAAGTTACGAAAATAAGGCTACAAATATGTAAAGATTATTCGCAAGCGCAACTGTTGTCTAACTATCTATTCGTCAGTGCATTACAAAACCTATTGTTTGGCATTGCAAAAGCGTAGGTTTTGCACGGTAAAAGCGTAGGTTTTGCAACGCAAAACCTACGCTTTCGCAACGTCAAATCGAAATTATCACTTTTTAAGGGAATTATCTTTACAAAACGAAACTAAAAATCTCTCACCATTTCATTAGCGAACTTGCTTTTAAAAAGCATCTGCGATATTACTTGTTTTACCTGCTTCCTGATGCCGAACCCACGTATAAGTAGATATTCATCGTTAATTGCCACAGTATTTGAGTACTGTGTTTCATTGCTTTTTCGTATCTTTGTTGCGAACAAATCTATTAAATTATGAAAAAAATATTACTCGTAGCTACGTTTGTAGCATTGTGCTTGCCTGCGTTGGCAGAGAAAATCACACTTAAAAGCAGTATGAAAAAGGGAGACCTCATTAGGATTTCGATTGCTGCAAAGAACAAAACGGTTCGCATTAATACGGGCGACGGTACGGCAAAAGATTATACCGTAACCGACGAAGTAATGAAACCTACATTCATTTCGCTGCAAGCAAGTGCCGAAAGTCCTACTATTGAGGTGGAAGGCGATGTGTTGGGAATTGTCTGTGCATCACTGTCGTTGTCGGAAATAGACTGTATGCAGGCTACATCTTTGCAGGTTTTAAAGTGCGACATTAATCAATTGACAACGCTCGACGTATCGAAGAATGCTGATTTGATAGGTCTTTACTGCAACGACAATACGCTTACGGAACTGAAATTAGGCACTCCAAAGAAACTGCAGCAACTATATTGCCAATTCAACGAGCTAACAAGCATCGACTTGAGCAATGCTGAAAAGCTGGTAGAACTGGGCTGTTACAGCAACAAACTTACAGCACTTGATGTAACGAACTGCCCCGAACTCATAGGAATGGATTGCAAGAAGAACAAAATAGGTACATTGGATTTGAGCAAGAACACGAAACTAAAGAGCTTGTATTGTCAAAGCTGTGCCCTCAAAGAACTAAATCTGCAAAACTGTGTGCTACTTACAAAGCTCCAATGTACCGACAACAAATTAAAAAGTTTAGATATTAGCAGGCAAAACCATCTGATAGAATTGATTTGCAGCAGCAACGACATTGGTAAACTCGAAGTATCGCACAACAAAGAACTGGAAACGCTCTTCTGTATGGAAACATCAATAAAAGAGCTGAACCTTAATGGGCTGACCAAACTTGCTGAACTGAACTGTGGTGGGTGCCAACTGAAGACCATCGACCTAAGCAAAAACAGCAACCTTGAATCGGTTTGCGTGTTCTTCAACGAACTAACCGAACTCAATATAGATGGTTTGAAGAAGTTGCAAGCCATTGTTTGCAGCCATAATCTGCTGAATTCGTTCTCTGCAAAGGGTTGTACGGCGTTGCGTGCCATAGACATCAGCCACAACAACCTAAGTGCTGACGCTACACTGGCTATGATTAGCGGTTTGGAAAAGCAAGAAGAGGCAGGGCAAATTATCTTTTTCAACTCTCAAGAGGAGGGCGAAGAACATAACACACTAACTGATGAGGCTATTAAAGCAGCAAATGCGAAGAGATGGATGCTGACAAACGGCGAAGAAGAAATCACTTCCGGCATTGCAAGTGTGGGCACTTCGGAAACAAATGCTTTGAAATTAACATGCAAAACGGCATCATTACTTTCTCGCCAAACGTAAATAACTGGCTATCGCCACGCTGACCGGTGCCATTTGCATGCAGGGAAATACCGGCAAGGCAAATATCTCTACGCTAAAAAGCGGTGTTTACATTGTTAAATATGGCAATTGCACACACCAAATCTGCAAGAAGATAGTTTTACAATAATCTCCGGTACTTGTAATACAAGCAAGCCAATTCTGATAAATATGGCATCATATTCAACCAAATATGACGTCATATTTTTTTAATTCAATCCTATCATATTGAAGTAGCGTACATACAATTACGCATAAACAGTTAATGCTGAAAAAGAAAATAGGGCTATCAAAACCCAAAGTTTTGATAGCCCTATTGTTAATGCTTTGTCTAAATGTTTAGAAAACGAGCTTTACAGACTTTGTGCCAACCTTTACGATGTAAGCACCGTGCTGTGCCAAACGAATGCGGAGGTTCTTCTCGCCATTGTTGTTATAAACAAGTTTTCCATCGAGTGTGTACACTTGAACATTCTCGCCATTGATGTTGTTCACACATACATCGCTGCCTTCTACCTGTACGAGTGCCTTAGCAAGTCCGATGCCGCTGATGCTGTTGGCAGTACCAACTTTCTTGAGGTCGCTGTACTTGCTCTCTACAAACTGCTTCTTCACATTTTTGTCGCTATTAACCTTGTATGCCGATGCGCGGTGAGTAACTTCTGACGTACCGACAAAGTAAGGAATAGTAATTTCGGCAGTTGGGTTTTGGAGCCATCTGCGGTAGCAGAATGGGTCGTTCAGACTTTCGCCGGCTTGGTAGTTCTGTGTAATCTTCAAGTCGTCAAGGTAGAGGTGCTCGTCAGCATAAACGGCATAGATACCTATAACAGACTTCTTTGAACCCTTTGTGAAGTTTACTGTGAAGTTCTTCCATTCGTCGTTTACTGCATTAGGGTGTCCTTTCAGATAGATAAGCTCTGCCTGCTCGTAGTCGCAAGTTGTCTCGTTATAGTTGAAGAGTGCGAAAGCTGCTTGTGTATAAACAGTAATTTCGTTGCCGTTTTCATCGATACCGGTTGTCGAAGCTGCGGCAAGTTTAACATTGACAGTGAACTTACCATTGTCTTTCGACATATCCAATTCCGGTGAAATAAGACCTGCATCGGTATGGTTGTGGTAATATTGCCAGCCGTCCAAGCAGATGTAGTCGGTGTAAGGAGCATAGTTGGTTCCTCTCCAGCCGGCTTGCTTCATTTCAGGAATATAGTATTCACTGTATGAACCGGGATTTGGGTTTTCCTTTGTCCAACCTGTGAGGTTTCCTTCTGCATCTTTTACATCGGTGAAGTTCTCTTCGGTAACAACGAACTCGCCGGCCTTTGCAGCCTTGCGGTCGTAGTAAGCAATGTAGTTGTAGCGTTCAGCTGTAGGAACAGTTCCCCAAGATGCAGTATATTTCGTTCCATCGAAGTTGCTGACTTCCTTCATTTCCGGAGCAACAAGGTTGAAAACATACATCTTATCAGAAGGAATAGAAACGTGGCTGTCTTTTGTTGCAGATACATTATAGAAATAGGTCTTTCCAGATTCTGCACCCGTTACGTTGAACTTGTTGGTGGTTACCTGCTTGTTTTCGAAAAGATATTCAGTCTTGCCGGTGGTTTTATCGATCGTGAATACATTAACATTGTATCCCGTAGCACCTTCTACTGCCGTCCAGTTGGCATCGAAACTTGTGCCTTCATAGTTGGTGTGCGGAAGCATGGTTGGTGTGTTTACGTGCTGCTTAACGGTAAACACTTCAATGTCGTCAATAAATATTGGCGCACCAACAGCTACAATATTAAAGAGAGAATACTTTCCGCCACCATAGAAGTACATAGTGTATTCTTTCCACTCATTGGTTACTTCAGGAAGAACCGCACTGCCCATCATGTCCCAAGAAGGAGACATATTGAAGGTTTCGGCAGCCTCTACCATTACTTGCGGATTTTCGCCGGCATTCTTGGTACGTGCCTTGAAGCGAATCCAAGCGATTCCACCGTTATCAGATACATTTAGCATCGGGGTGTTGATGTGTGCCATATCCTGTGGACCTGCTTCAAGGTAAACCATTCCTCCTGCTGAGTAGGCATTGCCGGAGCCCCAACCCGGAGTATTGAAGAACTCGTCTTTTGTATTAATCCAAGGATATTCGAACTCATCTTTAATCAGGCTGTTGTTCACATCGGGCGTAGCCTCGCTGCCGGCAGTCATTTTAGAGAAGTCTTCTTTCATTACCAACTGTTCCGTACCGTACTGGCTGGGAGCTTTTGCAAAACACACTTGAGGTGCGTTTGCCATATTCTGACCGAAGTTGAAACCTTTAGTGGGGGCTTTGAACTTCTGAGGCAGAACACCTTGTGTAACTTCTTGAACTTCTGTTCTGTTGTTTAACTGAGCAGAAACATTTCCTGTAACTGCAACTGTAAAGGTTGCCAAGAGGGCTAATCGTACATAGTTTTTTCTCATAATGTAATGAATGTAATGATTAAAAGGTAATTATTTGGTTTATTATGATGTTTCTAAAATGTTTGGTAACTGTAATCATAGTCTATGATAGTCGTTTGCTAATGTACTAACATTTTTTAGAATAGAGCACGAAAATTCGGTATTTATAACTTTTTTTTATTCTTCTTTTCGTGATTTCAAGCTGTTTTTGCAATAATCCGAGTGCTTTTTTCTATGATTGATACTTTTTTGCCGATACTTTTAGAATGCCTTCAACATCATACTTGAATGATGAAACCATTTGCAAGAAGCAAATGTATTAAGTAGGTGTTCAAAATTAAACGTATCTATATTGCTTTTATCTTTTATGCTTTCACTTTGCCATCGTCTTCACGTCTCTTTTCCGTCATTCTGTCGCCTTTCATCAGTCGTGTAGCCCGCTACACTCCTTCTTCAAGACGGCAGACTGACCGGAAAATAGCCGTAAATACAATGTCAATTAATTATGGACACCTACTTATCTTCTGCGAAAAGAGTTAATACTGCAAAAGAAAGGAGGATAATCAGAACTCAAAGTTTTGGTTACCCTCTTTTATCCTATCTTGTCAGAAGTATTTTAAACCTCCGTTTATTCTTGTTTCAGCTTAGAGAAGTTTCTTGCTGAGCTGTTCGAGCATATCGACAGTCATACTCTTAAGGTCGTATTGTGGCTTCCAGTTCCACTCGTTGCGAGCACAAGAGTCGTCCAAACGGTCCGGCCAGCTGTCGGCAATGCCCTGTTTCAATGGGTCTACATCGTAAACCATCTCGAAGTTTGGCTTGTGTTTCTTGATTTCGGCAAATATTTCTTCCGGCTCAAAGCTCATGGCTGCAACGTTGAAACCATTGTGGTGGATAAGCTTTGTCGGGTCGGCTTCCATCAAAGAAATAGCTGCATGCAAGGCGTCAGGCATATACATCATGTCCATATAAGTGCCCTTGGCGATAGGACAAACGAACTTTTCGCCCTTAACAGCCGAATAGTAGATGTCTACTGCATAGTCGGTTGTGCCACCACCCGGAGGAGTTACATAAGAAATAATACCGGGGAAGCGCACCGAACGTGTGTCTACGCCGTACTTCTTCTGGTAGTAGTCTGAAAGCAACTCGGTGGTAACCTTCGATACACCATAGATTGTGCCGGGACGCTGAACAGTGTCTTGTGGTGTCATATCGTGAGGCGTGCTTGGTCCGAAAGAACCAATAGAGCTCGGTGTGAACACTGCACACTTGTTTTCGCGGGCAATTTCGAGAATGTTCCATAAGCCGTCGATGCCTATTTTCCATGCCAAGCGTGGCTTTCCTTCTGCTACCACAGAGAGTAATGCTGCGAGATTGTAGATTGTGTCGATGTTGTACTTCTTCACTACCGCTGTAATCATCTCAGGATTTGTAACATCGCATTCTGCCGATGGACCACCTTCGAGAAGTTCGCCGGTAGGTTCTGCACCTTTAATGAAACCTGCGACAACGTTGTTGCCACCGTAAATGCTGCGCAATTCTCTTACAAGCTCCGAGCCAATCTGACCCGTAGAGCCAATAACCAAAATATTTTTCATATTATTATTGAATAGATTTTTCGTTTCGTGCTGCAAAGTTAAATACTTTTTTGATTAATTTAGGAATTGGAAGTATTAATGTTGTATAAAAAAACAGCTTTACTATAAAATAATCTGCTTTTAAGTTTCTTTTCTCGAAAAATATCAAGACCTTTGTAGTTGAATAATTAAAAACTTTATGCTATGTATGGTAAAATGAAACAACATCTCTGCGATGCACTCGCAGGACTTAAAGACGCAGGTCTTTACAAAGAAGAACGTATTATTGAAGGACCACAGCAAGCAGAAATCTTAGTGAAGGGAAAGAAGGTATTAAACTTCTGTGCCAACAACTATCTCGGCTTGTCTAACCACCCACGCCTTATCGAGGGTGCAAAGAAAATGATGGACAAGCGTGGCTTCGGTATGTCTTCTGTACGTTTTATCTGTGGAACACAAGACAGTCATAAGGAATTGGAAGCTGCCATTTCCGATTATTTCAAAACAGAAGATACTATCCTCTACGCAGCTTGCTTCGATGCTAACGGCGGTGTATTCGGCGCATTGTTCAACGAAGAAGACGCTATCATTTCCGACGCATTGAACCACGCTTCAATCATCGACGGTGTTCGCCTTTGCAAGGCAAAGCGTTATCGCTATGCAAACGGCAACATGGAAGAATTGGAAAAATGCTTGCAAGAAGCACAGGCACAGCGTTTCCGCATCGTTGTTACCGACGGCGTGTTCTCTATGGACGGCAACGTTGCTCCTATGGACAAGATTTGCGACCTCGCTGAAAAGTACGACGCACTGGTAATGGTAGACGAAAGCCACTCTGCAGGTGTTGTTGGAGAAACCGGACACGGCGTTAGCGAACTCTGCAAGACCTACGGTCGTGTAGACATCTACACGGGTACACTCGGCAAGGCATTCGGTGGCGCACTCGGAGGCTTCACCACCGGCCGCAAGGAAATTATCGATATGCTCCGCCAGAACAGCCGTCCTTACCTCTTCTCAAACTCTTTGGCTCCAAGCATCATTGGTGCAAGCCTTGAAGTTTTCAAGATGTTGAAGGAAAGCAACGAGCTGCACGACAAGTTGGTGGAGAACGTAAACTACTTCCGCGACAAGATGATGGCAGCCGGTTTCGACATTAAGCCAACACAGAGTGCTATCTGCGCCGTTATGCTCTACGATGCAAAACTTTCACAAATCTACGCTTCAAAGATGCTCGACGAAGGTATCTACGTTACAGGCTTCTACTATCCGGTAGTACCAAAGAACGAGGCTCGTATCCGTGTACAAATATCTGCAGGGCACAACCGCGAGCAACTCGACAAGTGTATCAACGCTTTCATTAAGATTGGTAAAGAACTTGGCGTGTTGAAATAAACCGCAGACACTATCAGTATAATATAATAAGGTGGATTTAAGACAGCGTTGGTTGTGTTAAACCCACCTTTTTGTTTTGCACTTCTATGCTTTTTATTTTCCCTGTTTACAGTTTGGCAGAACTTTGTTGAGGGAATGCTCCATTACAAACAAGTTATTAACTATCTAAATGTCTAACAAATATATGTGCCTATCTATTATTAAATTAAAAAGTATGATTACAAATAGATTTATTCTTTTAACCATATCGCTTCTAATTCCTATTGCATCATTTTCGCAGGGTAAATCAGAGTTGGACGTTTTCAAGCATACTGCAATTGATACAACCCAACTTATAGTTTCCTACGACCTTAATTTTAAGTATGATATTACAGGAACGAAGAACCCTCGTCAGGACAAAGTTTACACTTACATCGGACAACGAATATGCCATAGTTTTGTAGAGAGCGAACGCAGTGCCGACTTGAAGATGGCTGCTCAATATCAGGAAAAAGGAAGTCGTGGTTCAAGAGCTGCGATGTTACTGGTATCTAATTTGGGTGAAACCTACACTAACTATCCTAAAGGAAAAGTTACTGTAATTTACAATATGGACGGTGCAGGCTCCTATCTTTATGAAGAAACAACGCCTAAAATGCCTTGGAAGATCTCAACAGAGCATAAGATAGTATTGGGATATAACTGCACAGCAGCTACATGTAGGTATCGTGGAAGAGACTATAAAGCTTGGTTTACCACGGATATACCCTTATCTTATGGTCCGTGGAAGTTTGCTGGATTACCGGGGCTGATAATGGAAGTAGAAACACAAGACGGCGACTATCATTGGGTAGCTGTAGGAGTTGAAAAACCAAAGGAAGCGAAACCTATCTACTTCTTGGACAGAACCTATGTAAAGACTAATCGAGAGAAAACAAGAAAGCAAGAACATCTTCTTTTAAAAGACCCTGCTGCGTATTTGGATAGTTATGGTATTAAATTTACTGTAGTAAGCTTTAGTGGCGAAGCTGTAAAACTTAAGTTCTTCACCTTCGAAAATCCTATAGAAAAGGAATGAAACAGAGAACACTTATCTTTTTTGTACTGAGCTTTTTGCTATCTTCATATTGTATGGCGCAGACGGAGTTAGAAGATTCTGCTAACTTTATCGTATCCGGACGTGTCATTGATAATAAGCAAGAACCTGTAGAAGGGTGCATACTTTCCCTTTTGCAGGTAGAAGACTCTGCTTTCGTAGCACACGGACTAACAGGAGAAGATGGAAAATACTCCATATCCTTCCGTTCCAATAAGCCCAACCTATTGCTTCGCCTATCCGGATTCAACATAAAACAGCAGATAAAAAAGATAAGTGTTCAAAATCAACGCATCGATTTCAAAGCAGACTATGAAAGCATTACATTGAAAGAAGTGGTCGTGAAAGCGCAAAAGATATGGGGTAGCAGGGATACACTCAACTATCTTGTATCTTCCTACATGAAGGAACACGACCGTACCATAGGCGATATACTCAAGCAACTACCCGGTATCACCATCAACGACGGCATTATCAAGTATCAAGGTGTACCCATCAATCATTTCTATATCGAGAATATGGACGTGTTGCAGGGTAGGTATAATATTGCAACGAATGGTATCAGAGCAGAAGATGTAAGTACTGTACAAGTATTAGAGAACCACGAACCTACCAAAGCTCTGCAAGATCAGTTGCCACCGGAGTCGGCTGCGGTCAATTTGAAACTGAAGAAAAAAGCCAAAGGCACGTGGAATAAGTCGCTTAATCTTGGGATAGGGTATGATGCTGACGGTATGAAATGGAGTGCAGATGCAGGTCTTATGTACTTCGGACTTAAGCGTCAGCATGTTATTTATTACGAAACCGATAATGTTGGAGCATCGGTAAACTGGCTTACAACCTATTATGGAGGCAACAACCTTGGTGCTTCCAATATGACTTCCGTTATCTTCCCCGGCTTATCCCCATTAGGAAAAAGCCTGCGAAACAATCAGCACAATATCTCTTTCAGCAACCTTCATAAGTTAGGCAAGACCGCACAGATACATTACAACTTAACCTACGGGCACGACATACAACGCCAAAACAGCTATTCCCAAACTACATATCTACTGCCTGAAGCCAACATTCGCACCATAACGGAGGATATTTCCTCTCGCCACACCACCAATTCGGCAACGCTTCAATTAGATTTCGAGAACAATGCCGACCATACTTTTCTACGCAATACACTCGACCTGTCCGGGCAATGGAACGAAGACAACGGTATGGTGTTATCCAACAATTCACGTATTCAGCAGCATGCCTTCAGTAGAAACCTTGGCGTAAGCAACAAAACACAATGGATTCACCGTACAACCAATGGCGGAGGCTTCGAAATCAGCAGCACCAACTTTGCACAGACTAATCCACAGGCACTCACAATTACCGAGGATATGCAAGCCGGACAAGATGTCAAAGTAACCAATATGGGAAGCTACAACGAGTTTTCCCTCGTTAGAAACGTACGTCGTCATCATTGGACAATAGCACCCATAGCGTCGTTAAACGTTGAATATGTAGGGCTGACCTCATTGCTTACCCACGCTGATATATCTTCGTCAAACAAAGGCGATATGGGTTATTTTACTTTAAAAAACAATATTGGGGCGAGTTTACAATATGTAAAGAACAATTTCAGAATGTTGTTCAAATTGCCGTTGTCGCTCATTTATACAAAAGTAGATAACGAACCGATTGCCGATGAGCTTACAACCGCCCACCGAACCAAATTGCTTTTCTCTCCCTCCTTCGCACTATTATGGAAGGCGTCCGACCATTGGACATTATCAACCAACGGCAGATATGGTATGTTTCCTACGGGGTGGTCAAATCTTTTAACCGCCTATTTAATGAAAAACTACCGCACATTGAATCGTTACAGGGTAAATCTTGCTGAAAGCAAGTCGGCTTCCGTAGATGCCAAAATACAGTATAAGAACATTCTTAACGAGTTCTTCGCCTACCTTTCCGGCTCGGTTGGTCGTCAATGGAGCGATATTATGTATGGAACAACGATAGACGAGCATGCGCATACTGTGATGCAGGCGGAATATCTACCTCATCATACAAACAATTATACAATAACGGCAAATATGCGAAAGGAGTTTGGCTGGCACAACACAAGTATTGAGCTCACAGGTACTTATGCCATTAACCAAACTAAAATACTGCGTCAATCGGTGGTATCCGATTATCGATTCGACAGTTATTCCATTCTAAGCCACTTTGCAATTGATATTATTAAAGGCATAAGGCTCATGGAAAGTTGCAGATGGTCGGTGTTTCGCTCAAAATCAGACAACTATCAGAATAAAATACATAGCTTTAACAATGATGCTACGCTCAACATCAGTATCATTCCCAACCGCTTGATGTTCAAAACCGATATGCAATACACCCGCAATAGTCGATTTACCGACAAACGGAACTATGCATTTTTAAATGCAGGCATAAATTATAAAGCAACCCAAAAATTAGAACTACGTTTGAATTTTGATAATATTTTCAACACCCGAACTTTCGTTTCTTATGCAAACAGCGACTTTACAGAGAGTTATACTTCCTATCAGCTACGTCCACGAAGTATCATATTCGACATACGTTTTATACTATGAGTAGCATAAAGCTCTATATTTTTCTTTGCATACTACAAAGTTCTAATAGTTCAGACTTTCTCCTAAAAGGATTTGCTGTTGCACAGAGAGAAAACGTTAAAATAGTTTTAATTTTGTAAAGCAAATCTGATTGAAAAATGATACATATGCTTTTGCTTTGCGAAAGCGGCTGTTTTGCGATGCAAAACCTACGGTTTTACCGTGCAAAACCTACGCTTTTGGAACGCAAAACAATAGGTTTTGTAATGTGTTGGTTACGAGATGGTTATGCGATGGTTGCGTTTTGCCGCGACATTAACATTCTTAACACTTTTTAAGAGTGTGTTTATCGTACTACTAAAGGCTAAAAACAAAAAGGTGCAAAGCGTGGAATGGCTTTGCGGTAGCTCTGTTCTGACGATGAGTTTTTAGAAATCTGCCTTTACTTTTTCCGCACAATGGTCAGCCCATCGCGCAAAGGAAGTATTACGTTTTCCACACGGTCGTCGTGCGCAACAACATCGTTGAACTTGCGAATGCCCTGTGTCTGGTGGTCGTGGTCGTAGGCTGCATCGGCTACGTGCCCGTCCCAAAGGGTGTTGTCGGCAAGTATATAGCCGCCGGGGCGCAACATTTTCAGCACCGTATCGTAGGTTTCAAGATACGTCCGCTTGTCGCCGTCTACGAAAACCATATCGAACGTAATGCCCAACTTAGGTGCTTCGATGTTGGCATCGCCAATACGGAAGTCTATTTTGTCGGCTACTGCCGAGCTTTCTATCCACGGACGGGTGAAATCTTCCATCTCGTCGTTTATCTCAAACGTATATAGTTTGCCGTCGTCGGGAAGTCCTTCGGCAATGCAAATGGCAGAATAGCCGCTGAAGGTGCCCACTTCCAGCACGTTTCGGGGCTGCACCATCTGCACCAACATCTTCAATAGGCGGCCTTGCAGATGTCCGCTTGCCATTCGTCCGTGAACGGTGTGTATGTTCGTTGCCCTGTAAAGTCGGTACAAATAGTCGCCTTCGGGGGCTATGTGGTCGAGAATATACTTGTCTATCTGTTCGGTTTCCGTCATCGTTGCTTGCCTTTTTGCTGTCAAGAATTTCTATCTATGCCTTTCAATGCCTCCACTGCCAAGCGGTAAGAGTCCATTCCAAACCCTTGAACGGTGCCGATGCAGGCAGGTGCAATCATGGAATGGCGACGATATTCCTCGCGGTTGTTCACATTACTTATATGTACTTCCACCACAGGAACGGCAATGGCACGAATGCAGTCTTGCAGCGCAATGCTGGTATGGGTGTATGCTCCGGCGTTCAGCACTATGCCGTCGCAGGCAAATCCCACCTCTTGCAACTTGTCGATGAGTTCGCCTTCCACATTGCTCTGATAGTATTCAATGTCTGTATCGGCATACATCGCACGCAGTTTCGGCAAGTATGCCTCCATAGACAGATTGCCGTAAACACTTGGTTCGCGCTTACCCAAGAGGTTAAGGTTAGGACCATTGATGATGATTATTTTCATATTACACAGAAATTACTTATCTTTGCACCCATCGGGGCACTATCTCTGCAAAAATACACAATAATATGGAAACGAGCAAGGAAACATCTTCTAATCTTATTCGCAAGTATCAGCGTTACTTAAAGTTGGAGAAAGGTTATTCGGCAAATACGCTCGATGCCTACATGCACGATGTGGACAAGTTGCTGAAGTTTCTTGCTGATGAAGAGAAAACGCCGCAAGAGGCGAAGTTGGAAGATATAGAGAACTTTGCTGCGGCGGTATGCGACCTTGGAATAGGTGCTCGGTCGCTGGCTCGGATATTGAGCGGTGTCAGACAATTCTACCGCTTTTTGGTGCTCGACGGCTATATGGAGGCAGACCCTACCGAATTGCTCGAATCGCCAAAACAGCCGCAACATCTGCCGGAAGTGCTTTCGACGGCAGAGGTAGATATGCTGGAGCGTGCCATCGACCTATCGAAATGGGAGGGACATCGCAACCGTGCCATCATCGAAGTGTTGTTTTCGTGTGGCTTGCGTGTGTCGGAGCTTACGCATCTGAAGCTCTCAAACCTTTACCGAGAGGAGCAATTCGTCCGCGTTATGGGTAAAGGCTCGAAGGAACGCCTTGTTCCTATATCGCCAAAGGCTTTGCAGGAGCTGGACTATTGGTTCGCCGACCGTAACCAAATGAAGATTAAGGAGGGCGAAGAAGACTATGTTTTCCTGAACAGACGTGGTGCACACCTTACCCGAACCATGATTTTGATAATGATTAAGAACTACGCAAGACATGCAGGCATAAAGAAAACCATATCGCCGCATACGCTGCGACACTCTTTTGCCACGGCTTTGCTCGAGGGCGGAGCCAACTTGCGTTCCATTCAGGCAATGCTTGGGCACGAAAGTATCGGCACGACGGAGATATACACGCACATCGACACCGGCACGTTGCGCGAGGAAATTCTTAACCATCACCCACGAAACATTGCCTACAACCGGCAGCATGGGCAATAGAAACGGCTAACGAGAACAAACAACGGACAATGGAAAAGAAAACAACCATACTGACTATTACGGGTTCGGACAGCACGGGCGGTTCGGGCGTACAGGCTGATATAAAGACCATAACAATGTTAGGGGCATACGCTGCCACTGCCATAACTTCGGTTACGGCGCAAGATACCGAAGGCATACAGCAACTTTACGACATTCCTGCCGAGGTTCTGGATATGCAAATTCGTGCCGTATTGAACGATTTGAAACCCAATGCGGTGAAGATTGGTATGCTTCGGAGCGTGGAACAGGTACTGACGGTAGAACGATTATTGCGCGAATACAATCCTGAATTTGTGGTTTTAGACGCTGTCATCATCAGTAGTAAAGGCAAAATGCTTATGCCGAAGAAGGTAATAGATGCGATGGTAGAGCGGCTTTTCCCATTGAGCAGCATCGTTATTATGAAGCAAAGCAGTGCCGCCTATATGCTGCAAGAGGGCGAAACCCACAGCAACGAAGCCTTGGAGCGAATGGCACGGAAGGTTTTACAGCTCGGTAGCGCAGCGGTAGTGTTGCAGGGAGGCGTCATCGCCAAGGCGTCGCTCACCGATGTGCTGGTGGAAAGCAACAGCGCAGCTGCCCATTTCTACACCCGCCCCGGTTTTATAGACCGCATCACACACGGTTCGGGCGGTGCATTCACGTCGGCAGTAGCCGTTCATCTCTGTGCCGGCGACACCGTAGGGCACGCCATCGGACAAGCGTCAGACTATATGTGCCAACTCATTTTGCGTTCTGCCGACTCTAATCTTGGAACAAACGCACAGCTGCTCGACCACAGTAGCGACCTGCCCCGACAGGTTATATCCGACCGAATGTTGGAATTATACAACCAGTTGATGGACAATATTGCTGCCAACCACCGCAAAACGGGCGAAGTACGCTTCTATGCCAATGCGCTAAACGTTACTCCCCGCTATTTGGCACAGGTAACACGACGTGTCGCAGGGCGCACTCCCAAGCAGCTCATAGACGACTATATAATAAAAGAGGTGGAAGCAAACTTGGCCGGAACAACCCTCAATATTCAGGAAATAGCCTTCGCTTTCGGTTTCTCATCGCAAGTACAGTTCAACAAATTCTTCAGGAAGATGAAGGGTTGCGCCCCCGGACAATACAGAAAACAAGCCAAAAGCGTAGCCGTATAGCCCGGTTTGTGTGATATTTAAAGCTTTCGCTCCAAATCAGAAATAACGCAAACTTGGTATAAACGAGCAGGTTAAACAGGCTATTTCACAGATGTTTTTAAGCAAGTTCACTGATGAAGCAGTGAGAACGTTTCTGTTTAGTTTTGTAATAATAATTCTCTTAAAAAATGATAATTGCGTTTTGACATTGCGAAAGCGTAGGTTTTGCAATGCAAAACCTACGCTTTTACCGTGCAAAACCTACGGTTTTGGAACGCAAAACAATAGGTTTTGTAATACGCTGACGGATAGATGGTTAAGTGATAATTGTTCTTGTGAAAAATATTTACACTTTTGTTGTCTTTTTTTCGTTTATGAATAACGCAAGCTCGGCGCAAGAATTTGAGGACGAAGACACCTCACTTCTTATTGATTATAAGCATATTAAATCATAATCAATTCTTTCTTTAAGTATCTTAATAAATAATATGCCGGTGTAATCCTTATACCGAACTCACGTAGAAATAAGGTTTGAAAACGCAGCAACCGAAATTGCGGTAAATCAAAAAAACTCCCTTAAAGCATGAATTTATGCATTTTCCCGACTAAAAATTTGTGCATAAACTAAAAAAGCATTATCTTTGCACTCGTAATTGTCCTATGGTGTAATGGTAGCACAACAGGTTTTGGTTCTGTTTGTGGTGGTTCGAATCCGCCTAGGACAACTTCTTTAAAAGTCCACATGCAGCTTTTTTCTGCTTGTGGATTTTTTTTTATTGATACTTCCACCACCCATAACACCGTTCTTGTATATGATTTGTTGAAATCTAAATATGCAGTCCCACCATAGAAAAGGCTGAAAAAAGTTGCAATAATTTGATAAATTGCTATAATTTACTTATATTTGCCCCATAAAAAATAGAAAGATAACTAATTTATAGGAAAGTTATGAAGATAGAACAAAAAGAAATCGTAAAGGTCGCACTTGCCCTTATCGTGGGTGTTGCGGCAGTGGCAGCCTGTTGGCAAATAGGACATGGGTTGCAAAACTTCCGTCGTGGGGAAAACAAAATTCAGGTTACAGGTATGGCAGAAAAGCAAATTACGAGCGACCTTATTGTATGGAATATCACCGTCAGTGGGAAAGCATTCAAGAAGAGTGATGCCTATGCCGAATTCGACCGCTCAAACCGTCAGGTAAGAAAGTATTTGCGCGACAACAATATTCCCGATTCGTGCATCGAAGCCAACAGTGTCAGCATTGAAAAACAGACACGAAGCGAGTATGATCCAAAAGCTGAACGATACTTCGATATTGACGACGGATATGCCGTAACGCAGTATATCATAGTAACTTCGCACAATTTACCTGTTGTAGAAAAGGCTTATCAGAAAATATCTGCACTCTACGAACATGGCGTAGACTTCAGCAGCAACGACCCGCTCTATTATTATACCAAGCTCAACGACTTGAAGATGGAACTTCTGCATAATGCCGGCATCGATGCCTACAAGCGTGCTGAAACCATTGCGGAAGGCTGCAATGCTTCTGTAGGCAGTCTGCAATCGTCGTCGATGGGCGTGTTCCAGATTGTCGGACTGAACAGTAGCGAGGACTACAGCTGGGGCGGAACATTCAATACAAGCGATAAAGAGAAGAAAGCAAGTATCACAATACGTGCTACTTATTCGCCACGCTAATGGCAAAACCTACGCTTTCGCAATGTAAAAATGCAGTTGTCGCTTTTTAAGAGAATTATCTTTACAAGGTTAAACTGAAAATCTCTCGCTGTTTCATTAGGAGGCTTGCTTTAACCCCAATGGGTCATTAGTACGCTAACGACCGATTGGGGTTTAAAATAACATCTGCCGGATTACCCCTAAGCGGGCAATCCGGCAGATGTCTTTTGTAATATTAAAGCTGTTGCCGAACAGCAATGAAAAGAAATAAGCCTAAAAGATGCTTTTCCGAATAGCATTCTTTAGGCTTATTGTTGTTTTTTAGCGTGTTGCCATAAAGTAGCTTGTGCCTGCTACTGCTTGGCGAAGTTCGTACAAACCGGTGGCATCCGGAGTAACGTCCATAGTCATTCCATTGTTTAAGAATGCCTTTATTGTACCGTTTTCGTTGAAGTGTATGAGTTTGTTTTCCTTGCCATTCTCGTTCATGTACCAGTTGTTTTCTTCCTTGTTGTAAGTCAGGTGGAAAACACTGCCGTTAGGACGAGTGATTTCGTATCCATTTTCAAGGTACTTTACAGCATACATCAATCCGTCGTCGCCCTTGATATTCTTGGTTTTACCAATGTTTTTTGCCATTGGGTTGTCGCCTGTCCAGAACTCAATAGAGTTCAGAATGAGTGCGTCTATTGTACCTGCGATAGCGTAGGCTGGCGAAATAACAAGGAAAATAAGTTCGTTTAAGAACTTAGAGTCGGTAGCACGTCTGTTCCATTTTGCCAACTTGTTGAACATTGTAAACGAACCAACGCAAGAAGTTGCTAACATTGTTCCGGCCATAAGGCATATTGCCGTTTTAATTCCTTTTCTTTTCATAATGAATAAAGTTTTGTTGATATTTTATTGTTACAAATATGCGGATATTATTTTACTGTGCATTGCTTATTTTTGCATAATTTTCTCTGTCAGTTCCTCGAAACTATTGGCTATGTCAATGCGTTGATGGTAGTCGCCACGTATGAAACCGTGCGCTTGTAAATCGTCTAATAAGGCAATGAGCGAGTTCCAAAAGCCTTCCACATTATATAATATGACACGCTTGTTGTGGTAGCCTATGGAGGCAGAAGCGGCAACAGTAAATACTTCATCGAGTGTACCGATGCCGCCGGGGAGTGCCACGGTAATGTCGCTTTGCATCATTAGCAAGTCTTTGCGGTCAGATAGGTTGTCGCAAGGAAACTCTATGTCGATGTATTTACTTTTCTTTCCGCCTTCTTCTACGAGACGAGGTACGACACCTATGGTTGTTCCTCCGGCTTCGTGTACCGATTTGCCAATACATTCCATCAGTCCGATGTTGCACCCACCGTAAGTTACGGTATGGTGGTTTGTGCCTATCCACTGCCCAAATTCCTTTGTTCGCTCAAAAAAAACCGGGTCTATGTTGTTGTTTGCGGAACAAAATACACCTATTTTCATATCCTTGATATTATATTTTTTATTTGTTGAATATATTCAATCTTTTGCAAAAGTACGCTATTACAATAGTTGAACCAAGTACTTGTCGAACTTTTTACTTGTTTTTTAGAACTTATTGGCTACTTTTTAATGTTTGTAAACGATATTCATTGCAAAATCTTCCTTTTATTTATAATGCGGGTTGCGGCATAAGAAAGCAGGTCAGGCAGGCTATTTCACAGATGTTTTTAAGCAAATACCCCTGATGAAACAGTGAGAGTTTTTCCGTTTAACTTTGTAATGGTAATTCCGTTAAAAAGCGACAACTGCGTTTTGATATTGCGAAACAGTCGCTTTTGGAACGTGAAACAATAGGTTTCGTAATGCTCTGATGAATAGATGGTTAAGCGATAGTTGCATTTGTGAAGAATATTAACTTATCTGTTGTTTTCTTTTCGTTTATAAATAATGTGTGTTCGGTGTAAGAATTTTGACGAAGATATTCATTTCTTTTCGATTATAAGCAAATTAAATCATAATCAGTTCGTCCTTTAAGCATCTTATAGATAACATACCGTCGTACTCCTTATATCGAACTTATATTATAAAATATCTTGTTTTACATTTTCCCTTTTATGATATGGCTGTACTTATTTATAGAATTATTCTGTAAAAATGTAATATTATTATGATTTTATTGTGTTTTAAAAAAGAATAATAGTATATTTGTGCCAATTGTAATTATATCTCTTTTTCCACGCAGCGGGAAGATGGATAAATTGCATTCATATGGCTTTACCGGCTTTGCCTTTGAAGTTTTGATGATTAAACTAAATTATCGAGCTGCATATAGGAGACTTATACAATGAGAAAAGCATTTCTTTTGTTGGCTTGTATGTTTCTCTTAATAAGAAATATCGCCCTCGCGCGAAACTATACCGAAAGGCTTGCGTAATATAAATATGAGGGTCAAGAGATAGAAAGCTAATTGAAAAATCTCTCTAAACTAAGTTATTGCCGGTATATAATCTGTCAAAAAATGAAGGAACGATATAGGTCTACTCCTTGAAATCAATTTGAAAGCAAATAGAATATTTATCTTTTTAAAAACAATCAAAGTATGCAAAGGAATTATTCTTTATTAATGGTTGCAACAATTGCTTTATTTGGCAATGTTTGCATGGCTCAAACTTCACCTGTGGAACCATATATTGAGCTTACCTCGGGGCAAGAAACAGGAAAATGGGCACTATCACTTGCTGTAGCTAACGATGAAGATAAAGCTAAAGTATGGGTAGATTTGAATGATAATGGTCAGAAAGACGAAAATGAAACCATTGGTACGTGGGAATGGTATTGGTATAGTAGACCACGCACCGCCAAAACTTTGAAGGTTTACGGTCCTATCATTGATATTGACTGCGGTAGCAAAGACAATGCGATTGCTGCAATCAATATCAAGAATAACCCTCATCTCCAAAAGTTAAAATGCACCTATTCTGAAGGACTCACGTCGTTAGACCTTTCAGAAAATAGTAATCTTAAGAAGGTTAATGTAAGTGGCTGCAAACTTAACAGTATAGCACTGCCTACCCAAACCCCTGCATTGGAAGAACTGGACGTAAATGACAATCAACTTGATAAACTTGAGGTGCCCAATTGCACTAAACTATTAAGAATAGATTGCTTTAAAAACATTCTCACAGCCGATGCCATGCAAAAGTTAGTGGAAAGTCTTCCCGACCGTTCGCAAGAAAGTATAGCAGGAAGATTGTTTGTGCTTTACAGCGTAGATGAGAAAGAGAAGAATGAAATTCTAAAGACTTCGGTAGAACAAGCCAAGGGCAAAAATTGGGAAGTGAAATATTTTACAGGGCAAATAGACTATGAAGGCTCAGACCATAATCGTTACCTAACTTCAATGCCCAAGGCTACCTTAACCACAGATAGACAAAGTGGCGAATGGTTGCTGAACCTTAGTGTTCCCGAACAAGAGGTTGATAGTGTTTGGATTGACTTGAACAACAACAATGAATATGACTATGGTGAGGAACAAAACGTGTTTAATCAAACAGTGCGCCTGCCTATTACCGGAGAGAAAATAAACATTTATGGCAAGTTAAATAAGCTTGTGTGTATGGACAATCATCTTACTGCGCTCAATGTTGAAGAATGTACAGATTTGGAAGTTCTTAATTGTTCAAAGAACAAACTTCAGGCATTAAAACTTAAAAACAACAAGAAACTTAAAGAGTTGTTAGGGTATGAAAATGAATTGACAGAAATTGATTTGAGTGAAAATAAGGAACTGGTTTTGCTTTCACTCAATACCAACAAGCTCTCGGCAGTGAACTTTGATACTAATAATGCATTGACTACGCTATTTGTCTCAAATAATGAACTTAAAGAACTCAATGTAAAACCTTGCATAAATCTTGGAACAATTGCATTTGAGAATAATCAGATTCAAGAAATTGATTTAAGTAAGAATACCCTTATTGAGAGTATTTATGCCAAAAAGAACAAACTTACGACGTTAAACTTAAAGGAACTCGCTAAACTGCGAATGCTTTCATGTGAATATAATACACTTTCCGGCATTACTCTTAACGGAAATCTACAACTGGAAGCTGTATACTGCTTCTGCAATAAAATCAAAGGGAAAGAAATGGAAGCACTGTGTAACATGTTACCTATGAGAGAAGATAATAAAAAAGGCGAATTTTATGTTATTGACACTACTAACCCCACGGAAGAGAACCTATGCACTAAAAAAGATGTTGAAGCTGCCAGTAATAAGAATTGGCAGGTTTATGATTACAAAAATAAGGAAAACAATGGCAAGAATCTTTACGAGGGGAAAGAAACCCCTACAGGATTAAATCAGATAGAAACCGGAAGAGGTGTTGATGTGTGGTTCACTGATAATGGAAAGTTGCAAGTTTACACTCCTCAAAATTTGCAAGGCAAGGGCATTACGGTGTATGATGTCAATGGAAATATTTTGAGTAAAGATGTATGTAAGGGTGGTCTTCAGACCCTTTTCATACAGAAAGGTAAGTATCAAGGCGTGATATTCATTCAGGTAGATGGTAAAATGTTCAAGAGAATATATTGGTAGATGACCTCTATTTTAATATGAGCTCAGCATAATAAAGCAGGTTAAGCAGGCTATTTCACAGATATTTTTAAAGCAAGTTCGCTAATGAAACTGTGAGAGATTTTCTGCTTAACCTGCTTTCTTATGCCGAACGCACGTTATTTATAGCTTTATAAGCTATTCAAATGTAAGTTTTGCAAAGTTCTCGTGCTGTCCCCCTTATATATAATAAGGTGTATAAAGAATTATATT
>NZ_BAJY01000002.1 GCF_000613945.1 Prevotella falsenii DSM 22864 = JCM 15124 | reverse complement strand
AAAGGCAATAAAGACGTAAACATTTTTCACAAACGCAACAATCGCTTAACAATCTATCCGTCAGCGTATTATAAAACCTATTGTTTTGCGTTTCAAAAGCGGCTGTTTTGCGATGCAAAACAGCCGCTTTCGCAACGTAAAATTGAAATTATCATATTCCTTTAGAATTATCTTTACAAGATATTCGGTATATCGTCAGTTTCATAAAGCAGTGAAACAAATTTTATGCACTACCTTTTTTTACCGATTTAAATATTTTCTTTGTACATTTGCAACACATAAAAACAATTGCAATGAAATACCTACAAATAACATTCAAGGTTAATCCGGACACCGAATTAGTACGCGAACTCTTGGTAGCAATGGCAGGTGAAGCCGGTTGCGACTCGTTTTCTGAGGAAGAAGATATGGTAAAAGGATATTGTCTTGAAGATGCTTTCGACGAACAAACATTGAAAGAAGGCATTTCCAACTTTATTCTACCCGATACTAAAATAGAATATAAGGTGGAACAAGCCGAAGACAAGAATTGGAACGAAGAATGGGAAAAGGAAGGATTTGCTCCTATTATCATCAACGACAGCTGCGTTATTTGCAATGTGAAAAAAGAAAATCCGTGGGCGTTGATAGAGAATGCGGAAAGCAATAACCCTTTAATTATAAGGATAGACCCTAAGCAGGCATTTGGTTCGGGCACACACGAAACCACACAAATGATTGTTGCCCAATTGTTGGATATGGATTTGAAAGGGAAAAACGTATTGGATTGCGGCTGTGGAACGGGCATCTTGTCGATAGTAGCAGCCAAATGCGGTGCAAGAAAGGTTTGCGGATACGACATTGACGAATGGAGTGTGAGAAACACAGCAGAGAATGCTGCAACCAACAACGTAGTACTTGAAGTAAAAGAAGGTAACAAACAGGTTATAAACGACTTCAACGAGAAGTTCGATGTGGTTATTGCGAATATAAACCGCAACATATTGCTTGCCGATATGCCTGCTTTTGTAGAAGCAATGAAGCCTCAAGCAACCTTAATCTTAAGCGGTTTCTACGAAGAGGACGTTGCTTTGTTGGAAGAAAAAGCCGTTAGTCTTGGACTGAAAAAGAGTCAATGCCAAGCGAATCACTCTTGGACGTGTTTGATATTTCATCGGAATTAGGTTCGGGAATGAGCAGTTGGGTCAGGTTATAGTAAGAGCCGTTAAAGATATTAAGGTCTACATAGCCTTTTATGCCGGGAAGTTTTCCGGCATCGGTATGTTGCCAAAAGAGCCATTTGCCGGGATATTCCATCTTGTCCACATAGTAATGGGCAATCCAGTAAGGATAATCGTCGAAGCGAGAATCGGACAAATATTGGTCTTTAAATTTATAATAGGTGTAAATAATAGGCTTTACATGGAACTTATCTTCTATAATGTGCAACCATGTAAGAATGTTTTGCTGAAACTCTTCCGTGCTAATGTCGGTTGGTTTCGTCTCTATATCCAGTACCGGGGGCAAGTCGCCCGGCTCTAAAGGTGTCATGGCCAAATAGAAATAAGCCTGACGACGAGGCGAAGATTTATTGCTCCAGAAATGGTAAGCACCACGAATAAGCCCCGCTTCTTTTGCATTAACGAAATTTGCACGGAAATTTCTGTCTACATGACTATCGCCTTCGGTAGACTTCATAAAGACAAAACGCAGCGACGACTGCTCTATGAGCGCATTGCGAAGTCGCCCCCAATTCACATTGCCTTGGTGATGGCTAATATCTATGCCGTGTATTTCATAGCCGGCGGGATATTCGGGGTCGCCATAAATGGCTCGCCAGCGAAATCCTGACGGAGCTACCAAAAACAAATAAAGCAAAGAACAATAAGTCAAGGCAATGGATATGCCTCCAATCCACCACGCCCATTTAGGCATTTCACGCATTTTTTTGCGGAATTGGCTGATTGTTTTGAACATATCCATTGCCTTATTTTAATGCCATTGCTTCTTGTTTAATAAACGAAAACTTCCTTACCTTGTTCCAATGCCAATGTCCGCGTTGTTTGGTCGCAAACATCTGACGGTCCCCAATACTGAACAGGACCCGGGTAAATATAGCTTGTTTCCTTTGCCCACTTACTGCGTAACTTCACAAATTCCTTGAAAGGTGCTCCTTCAAGGTCTACCAATGCTTTGCGAATAACGGGCTTCAATTCTCCATTACGGCGTTCGATGTTCATCATCATCGTGATAGGCACACCTCCCGCAATCCAGTTTTCTGCCTTTTCGGTTGTGTTCTTAACAATTGCCATATAGCCCGTTTTTCCGTTAGCAATAAGCTGAACTGCTGACGTTCCGAGCGAATAGCAATAATCTGCATCGAAATTCGATGGAGCAGCGCAACGTCCTTCATAGCCCAAGAAGTGGTGTAAAGCAGCAAAGCTACCGTTGTATTTACCTTGTTTAGCCCACTTGTTCAACTTCATTGCCACCATATCAGAGATAAGTCTCTCGGTCTCTATGAGCGACACTTGTACGTTTCCGTGTGGGTCTCTATCGAGCGACAATTGGCGCGCAACACCTTCCGGGAGAGTTTCGAATGTGGCTTTATTTCCCTCTGACAGATGTTCAATGATGTAAGCTCGTTGTGCATCAATATCAAGGTCTTTATAATCGTTGCCGTGTTCTGCCAACAAATCGTTGAGTTCTTCAATGAGTCTGCCAATCGCGGGAATAAACTCGATAAGTCCTTCAGGTATCAACACCACGCCATAGTTGCGTCCGTCATGTGCACGACGGGCAACTACACTTGCTATATCTTCAATAATATCGTTCAACGACAAGTCCTTTGCCTCTATTTCTTCAGAAATCAAGCAGATATTAGGCTGTGTTTGCAAAGCACATTCAAGCGCAATGTGGGAAGCTGAACGTCCCATCAACTTAATGAAGTGCCAGTACTTGCGTGCTGAATTACAGTCGCGTGCAATGTTTCCAATCAGTTCAGAATAAGTCTTGGTAGCTGTATCAAAACCAAACGACGTCTCTATTTGGTCGTTCTTCAAGTCGCCATCAATTGTTTTTGGACAACCGATAACTTGTATTCCGTACTTTTTAGCTGCATAATACTCTGCGAGTACACAAGCGTTTGTATTTGAGTCGTCGCCACCTACTATTACAAGTGCCTTTATATCGAGCTCTCGAATTATCTCCAATCCTTTCTCAAATTGCTCTTCTTTCTCCAATTTGGTGCGTCCGGAGCCTATCAAATCAAAACCACCCGTATTTCTATATTTGTTGATAAGTACTTCCGTAATTTCAATATAATTGTGGTCTACCAAGCCACCGGGTCCCATAAGGAAACCAAACAGACGGTTTTCAGGCTTAATTTCTTCAGTTCATCGTACAAACCGGAAATCACATTGTGCCCGCCCGGAGCTTGTCCACCCGACAAAATCACTCCTACATTTATTCTAACAGGGGCTTGTTTCTCAGCCGGCACGAATTCAACAAGAGGCATACCATACGTATTTGGAAATAATTTCTTTATCTCGTCGTGGTTATCTACACTTTGGGTAGGTTCTCCTTCTTTAATCTTTACAGCACCTTTAAGAGCCTTCGGTAGTTTCGGCTGGTAGCTTGCTCGTTCCTTTTGCAAAGCACTCGTTTCCATACTCTAATCTTTTTAAACGTTATTTTTGAAACAATCTATATTATTGATGCAAAAGTAATGTTTTAAAATGACAATTAGGAACAAATAATGGTAAAATAAACAAATAACACTAATTTTCTTGATACATATTTGTTTTTGCTGTTTTTTTATATTATCTTTGACTCATCAAAGCGAATTTAAGGAAAGATAATTCTACAAAAAAATGGGAAATAGAAGAAATTTAAAGCACACAATAAACAATATTTGTGGCGATTTATTTACAGAAGCCATAGCTGCATCGCTCTATGGCGACAATGTGAACAAAGAAAATATAGAAGCCCTTTTGACTTCTATCGTTCTTTTGCGCAATAATTATGTAGGTCGCATTTCACACGTTGAACCGGGAATGAAGGCAAAAGACTATTTCAAAGATTTGAGAGAGAAGTTCGATGCAGAAGCAAATGAAATAATTGACCAAATCTGCAACTTAGTATAATATGCTTAAAGAACTTGCTTCATGGCTTCTTTACAAGCGCATGAAATGGAAAAAGGAAGTAACGATCGACCTCCCCGATAAGTTTATTATCTGCCTTGCACCACACACCAGCAACCGGGACTTCCTTATCGGGCAGCTCTACAGCAGGGCTGAAGGTATAAAGAGCAACTTCTTAATGAAGAAAGAGTGGTTCTTTTGGCCGTTGGGAGTGTTGTTTAAAAGAATGGGGGGCATACCTGTTTTCAGAAGCAAGCATACAAGTATGACCGACCAATTAGCGGAACATGCGGTAAAAGCAACATCTTTTGGATTGTGTATTACTCCGGAAGGAACACGTTCGTTAAACCCCGAATGGAAGAAAGGTTTTTACTATATAGCATTAAAAGCTAATATTCCTATCCTTCTTTATGGATTGGACTACGAAAAAAAGACCATCGTATGCACCCAATCTATTGTGCCAAGTGGAGATATTGAGGAGGATATGAAAACTATTAAACTGTATTTTAAAGACTTCAAAGGCAAACACCCGGAGTTGTTTACCATAGGAGAAGTAAAAGAATGATGAAGAAACTTTTGACTCTCATACTGTGTGCCACATTTATTTGGAACGGATTTGCCCAAACAAATAAAGCTGTATGGGGAAAGTCTGAATATAAAGGAAAGCCATGGGTGGAGAACATTTCTCGTCCAAACACTATAACAGACGGATTGAATGGCAAACATTTTTCAATTTGGTCATCGCATGGTCGTTATTACGATGCGAATAAAGGAGTTTGGAAATGGCAACGCCTAATCTTTTCGGCACAACAGAAGACTTATATACACAAACCATTGTAATACCCTACCTTTTTCCTATGCTGGAGAATGCAGGTGCTGTTGTTGTTTCGCCTCGTGAGCGCGACTGGCAAAAACAGGAAGTTATAGTAGATAACGACAATCCAAAAACGAATGGTAAAACTACTTATCAAGAAGTAAACAATAAAAAGAAATGGGGAGCTGCTATTGGTTCAGGCTTCGCATTCCATCAAGGGACATACGCAGACGGCGAAAATCCATTCGTAGCAGGCTCTGCTCGCCAAATAAAATCAAGGAAACGAAACAGCAAACTTAGTCATATTTCCTATCAGCCCATTATTCCCGAAGATGGAAACTATGCTGTTTATGTAAGCTACAAAACTGTAAAGAAGAGTGTGGACGACGCCGAATATATTGTTTTTCATAAAGGACAAGAAACCCGTTTCCGCGTAAACCAACAAATGGGAGGCGGCACTTGGGTGTACCTCGGCACATTTGCATTCGACAAAGGTTGCAATATCTACAACTGTGTAGTACTGACCAACCACAGCAAACGCAGAGGCTTTGTTACCGCAGATGCTGTCCGCTTTGGTGGAGGTATGGGAAACATTGTTCGAGGAGGGCAAGTCAGTGGCTTGCCCCGCACGCTCGAGGGAGCAAGATACTACACGCAATGGGCCGGTGCACCTCGCAATATCGTCAGCAAAAGTAACGGAGCGAACGATTACAACGACGATATAAACACACGTTCGCTTTATACAAACTGGCTTGCGGGCGGTTCTTCCTACATTCCTAACAAGGAAGGACTGAAAGTTCCAATAGAATTGACTTTGGGTGTGCATAGCGATGCCGGTGTGAAAGCCGACGGAACTACAGTCGGAACATTATCTATTTGTACTACGCAACAAGGAAATCCCACATTGGGAACAGGGCTTTCGCGCAATGCTTCTCAAGTTTTTGCCAACCAACTCTTAACAAATGCGAAGCGAGACATAGAAGGTACATTCAAGAAAGTGTGGAACACACGCGGCGTAAAAGACGCTAATTACAGCGAAACCCGCTTACCCGAAGTTCCATCGGCAATTATAGAGACACTTTCGCATCAGAATTTTGGTGATATGAGGTTAGGGCAAGACCCTAATTTCAAGTTCACGCTGGCACGTTCCATCTATAAAAGCATTCTCCGCTACACGGCATCGCTTCATAAAAAACCATATATCGTCCAGCCATTAGCCCCCGATAACTTTAGAATAGAATATGTTTCAAAAGACAAGGTGCGCTTGAAATGGAACGGGGTGAACGACCCTTTAGAACCAACAGCAAAGCCTACATCGTACAATGTATATATGGCAACGGGCACAAGCGGTTTCGATAACGGTGTGAATGTAAACGGTAATTCATACGAAATAACATTAGAACCGAACGTATTATACAACTTCAGGGTTACAGCGTGCAACCACGGAGGAGAAAGTTTCCCAACAGAAGTACTGTCGGCATACCATAAAGAAGGCGCAAAACAGACTATCTTGATAGTGAATGGCTTCCATCGCCTTTCCTCACCCGCCATTATCGATAACGATACCGAGCAGGGGTTCAACCTCGAAGCTGACCCGGGGGTAAGCTACGGCATAACTGCGGGGTGGAATGGCAGGCAGAGTAATTTCGATAGAACGCAGTTTGGCAAGGAAGGTCCTTCGGCTTTAGGATTTGGAGGCGACGAACTTGCAGGGCAATTCATAGCAGGCAACAGTTTCGATTATGTGAGAACGCACGCCGAAGCCATTGCAACCGGTGGCAAATATAACATTGTGAGTTGCTCAAGCAAAGCGATTGAAAGCGGCTACGTCAAACTTGAAAAGTATGCTCTCGTAGACTTGGCGTTGGGATTAGAGAAAAACGACGGGCACAGCCTTTACTTTTACAAGGCTCTCCGCCCTAATATGCAAACCCAAATAGCAAACTATCTGAGCCGTGGCGGCAGAATTTTTGCAAACGGTGCATATCTTGCAACCGATATGACGAGCAGCAACGAACAGGAATGGCTTGCCAAATTCTTTAAGGTTTCAGCTGCGGGAAGCAACCAAAACAATTACAATGCTACCGTCAATGGCTTAGGTTTACAATTCGATATATACAGAACTATGAACGAACAGCATTATGGTGCTTATTCGCCCGACATACTTCAACCTTCAGGTTCTGCATTCAGCGTAATGACGTATGCCGACAACACGAGCGCAGCAGTAGCCTATAAAGGTACCGACTTCCGTACCTTCGTCATGGCTTTTCCATTCGAATGTATCAAGAACAGAGAGGTACGCAATAGGATTATGCGGGGCATCATCGCCTACTTGTTGAATTAACAAGGCGGAAATACCGAAGTTGAACATAAATAAAAACGAAGGATTATGCACAAAATTCAAGCAAACACATCTGGTACAAGAACTATAGAGGTTAGCAATACGCACCTTGCAACCTTACAAAAATATTCGTTGCTATCCAATCTTATCGACTCTAACGGAGTGGTAGACGAAGTTGTGCTCGACAAACTGAAACTGAATGTACGCAGTTTGTTGGAATCAGAGGCAGGAAAAGACAAAAAACTGCTCGACCTATGCTTAGATGTGATTTACCATCAGAATATGAAAGCATTGGGGTTGAAGAACCTTGTAGACCTTTACAAACAATATAGCAAAGAACAGAAGTCTGACGAACAACCCCCAAAAGAGTCAATCGAAGGAAGCACATCATAGGGACTTTCCGACCCACTTTTTAGGTGTTCAGAAAAATATGACGTCATTTTCAAGCAAATATGACGTCATATTTGACCAAATATGACATCATATTTTTTATTCTGCCCTATCATATAGAATTATCGTACACATTTTAACGTGTTCTCCATAGGGCAAAAAGAAATTTAAATAGAGGTAACATAATTTGAGCAACAATAAACCAACAAGAAGGCAAAACAAAGCGACACAAGTCCAAAACACAAAGCCTTTGCGAAAGGATTCAAGCACAGGAGAACAAAAGAACAAGGAGCACGAAGTTCGAACGACAACCTCACGCTTTATGCTCACCGACTTTCTGCCTACCACGAAGAAAGAGGTGGAGCTAAGAAAATGGAATGAATTAGACGTCATTCTGTTTTCTGCCGATGCCTATATCGACCACCCGGCCTTTGGTGCTGCCGTTATCGGGCGCACCTTGGAAGCCGCAGGCTACCGCGTTGCCATTGTGCCGCAGCCCGATTGGCACGGCGATTTCCGAGACTTCAAGAAGTTAGGGCGTCCACGTTTATACTTTGGCATTTCTGCCGGTGCAATGGATTCAATGGTAAACAAGTACACCGCCAATAAACGTTTACGCTCTGAAGACGCCTATTCACCCGACGGACGCCACGACCTGCGTCCCGAATACCCTTCCATAGTGTATTCAAAAATCCTTCGACAACTTTATCCCGACGTGCCCATCGTATTGGGCGGCATCGAAGCATCGTTGCGCCGACTGAGCCATTACGACTACTGGAAAGACAGCCTTCGCAAGAGTGTGCTATGCGATTCGGGTGCCGACGTCATTATTTATGGCATGGGCGAAAAGCAAATCGTAAGCATTGCACAGGCATTAGAGAACGGCAGAAACATAAAGGACATTAAAGAAATACCGCAAACAGCCTATCTTTGCAAGAAAGCAGATATACCGGGAGGCATCACGGCAGACGACATTGTGCTGCACTCGCACGAAGAATGCTTGCACAACAAGAAGTTTCAGTCGGAAAACTTCAGACATATTGAAGAAGAATCGAACAAGAAACACGCTCAACGCATTTTGCAGGAAGTAGACGGACAATACATCGTGGTGAACCCTCCCTACCCCACAATGAGCACGGCGGAGGTAGATGCGGCTTACGATTTGCCTTACACACGAGAGCCGCACCCCAAATACAAGGGCAAGGTGATACCTGCCTACGAAATGATTAAGTTCAGTGTGAACATTCACCGAGGCTGTTTTGGTGGTTGCGCATTCTGCACCATATCGGCTCATCAAGGTAAGTTCATTGCAAGCCGCTCGAAGGAAAGTATTCTGAAAGAGGTGAAACAGGTGATACAGATGCCCGGTTTCAAAGGCTATCTGTCAGACTTAGGCGGACCTTCTGCCAATATGTACGGTATGGAAGGAAAGAACCAAAAGGCTTGCGAACATTGCAAACGACCCAGTTGCATACACCCCGAAATATGTCCGAACCTGAACACAGACCATTCCAAACTGCTCGAAATTTACAGAGCAGTAGATGCGCTGCCCGGCATTAAGAAAAGTTTTATTGGCTCGGGGGTGCGCTACGACTTGCTGCTGCACGATAGCAAAGACGAGAAAGCCAATCAATCGACACGCGAATATACACGCGAATTGATTAAGAACCACGTAAGCGGGCGACTTAAAATTGCACCGGAACACACGTCAGACCGTGTTCTGCAACTTATGCGCAAACCTTCGTTCAAGCAGTTTTACCAATTCAAACGCATATTCGACAGGATAAACAAGGAAGAAAACCTGCGCCAGCAGATTATTCCCTACTTTATTTCATCGCACCCCGGCTGCAAGGAAGAAGATATGGCAGAGCTTGCGGTAATAACAAAAGACCTTGACTTTCACTTGGAACAGGTGCAAGACTTCACGCCGACGCCTATGACGGTTTCCACCGAAGCGTGGTATTCGGGCTACGACCCCTACACGCTTGAACCCATATTCTCGGCAAAGACCCCTCGCGAGAAGCTGGCGCAACGCCAATTCTTCTTTTGGTACAAACCCGAAGAACGGAAAAACATTGAACGCGAACTGAAACGGATAGGCAGAAACGACCTTATAGGGAAACTGTACGACAACAAACCTTTCCACGGAAGGGTGAACTACGACCCTAAAGCCATAGGAAGTAACCCGGCTGACGACAGGAAAAATCGCCGAAAACCGCCGCACAAGCAAAACGAGAATTGGAACAAGGGGAAGAAAAACAGAAGATAAATAAAAGAAAAATGCTGTTTGTTTCAGTACAAACAGGCATACTACAATAGAGTATAAAGACAATGAAGGAATTTGAAACTTATGTTTTCGACTTGGACGGTACACTCCTCGAAACATTGAAAGACTTAGCTGCAAGTACCAACTACGCTTTACGAACACACAATATGCCCGAACATTCGATAGAAGATGTTAGAATGTTTGTGGGCAACGGCGTAAAAAAACTAATGGAAAGAGCAATCCCAAACGGCATCGAAAATCCACAGTTCGAAGACGTTTACGCTACCTTTCGCCAACATTATCTTGAGCACAACCTCGACACCACCAAGCCCTACGAGGGTATTCCCGAACTGCTTGCCGAGCTGAAAGCACGCGGAAAGAAACTCGCCATCGTGAGCAACAAGTTTTATGCAGCCACACAAGAACTTGCCCGACACTTCTTTCCCGACACCATCGAAGTGGCTATTGGCGAGCGGGAAGACATTAAGAAGAAGCCTGCACCCGACACAGTGATAGAAGCCTTGCGCCAATTAGGAGCATCGAAAGAAACTGCAGTGTATATTGGCGACAGCGATGTGGACATTATGACTGCCAAAAACTGCAATATGCCTTGCGCCAGCGTGCTATGGGGATTTCGCGACAAGAAGTTTCTAACCGAGCACGGTGCAGCTTTCTTCGTTGAAAAACCTTGCCAACTACTTCCCGATTAATACATCATCAGGAAGATTTTATTCATTTATACCCTCCTTTTTTCTTGCCAAAAAGGAGGGTATTTTCTTTTGTTTTCTTCGAACTGCTGAATTTTCTACGTGTATGGAAGAAATTACTTACATGTAAATAAATTCTTCCATACACGTAAAAAAATATTTATTTACACGTAAATAATTTCAGAAACATATTGTAAAACGATACAGAGTATTAGAATATGAAATATAAAAGCTCTGACTGTCAGACAACTAACAAGTGCAAACAGAATATAAAATCTCGGACTGCGTAAAAGCGATACAAAAGGAGAATATTCATAAACCTATACGGGCGTAAAGCGAAAGAGAAATGTATGTTCTGCTTATATATTAAAAAGGAAAAGAGGATATGCCAAAAACTCATTTTCAGCATATCCTCTTTGGGGGTGCATTGCACATCTATAAAATCTAAAACTTAGAAATCATCATCAGTAATATCTTCCGCTTGTATATCTAAATCTTCGGGATTGGCATCGAAAGTAGTTCTGTAGCTTTCTTCTATGAACTTATCGTCGTCGAACGAATCATCATCGTTGTCGTCGTCATTGTCTTTTGGGAAATCCTCATCATCGTCGTTATCGTCAAATTCACTCTTACTTGCGACAGGCATTTGCATATCCATATCGGCGAAATCCACATCAATATCGCCGGGTATATCGGCTATCTCCTTTACGAAAATAGCTTCTGTCCAGCCGCCTTTGTCTATTTCAAGCACCTCGTAACCTTCGGCAACCTTCTTTTCGTACAAACCTCCGCTCTTCTTCAAACGGGCAGTTGGCAGCGTTGTTGTAGTTACTTCAAATGCACCGAGAATAATGTCTTGAACATTTTTGTCCAGACTTTCCCAACCGCCGCCGAAGTTTCCTTCAAGCACGTCTATGATTTTCCTTGCCGAAATACGGTGTATGTTGTCCTTTGTAAGGTCAGAGATGCGGTTGATAGGCTTTTTCTTTATCGCCCATTTCACAACCGTGCTGTCGTCTAACTTGATTTGTCCAATCTTGTAGCCGCGTTCCTCGTACTTGGCAATGACTTCAGGTCTGTCCGTTTTCACTTCTTCGAGGGTAAAAGCACTCTTGATAACATCAAGATAATGGTTTTCATTATCTTTCAAATCAGCATCGCGCTCAGCCTGACTCCATAAGCGAAACACATCGTTCTCCTGTATATCCCAGACGGTAGACTTTGTTAAATTCTTTAATGAAAGTGATTTTCCTTGTCGCTTCATATTCTTTTTATTAACAATACAATTTATAGATAGTGGTGCAAAAGTAAATACTAAAAACTGAACTTGCAAGAAAATTATAGTAAAAATAAATCTGCAACGAAAAAACAAGCAAAGTGGTTGGAATAATGAAATAGATTTCTTAACTTTGCATATACACATTTACATCGTACGGAATGGAACCATTAGCAGAAAGAATGCGCCCCCATACGCTCGACGAGTATGTCGGACAAAGCCATTTGGTGGGCAAAGGTGCCGTCTTGAGGAATATGATAGACTCAGGGCGCATTGCTTCGTTCATTCTGTGGGGTCCTCCGGGAGTGGGGAAAACAACATTGGCGCAGATTATTGCCAATAAGCTCGAAACCCCATTCTACACGCTATCCGCCATAGCAAGCGGCGTAAAAGATGTGCGTAACGTGATAGAGAGAGCCAAGAACGGTCGCTTTTTCAACTCGCCATCGCCTATCTTGTTCATCGACGAGATACACCGATTTTCCAAATCGCAACAAGATTCGCTGCTCGGAGCTGTTGAAAAAGGAATCGTTACACTCATTGGAGCAACTACCGAAAACCCCTCTTTTGAGGTTATCAGACCATTGCTGTCAAGATGTCAGGTATATGTGCTCAAGAGTTTGGATAAAGACGAACTCCTAAAACTGCTCAATCACGCCATTACGAACGATGTATATTTAAAGGAAAAAAACATACAACTGAAGGAAACCGAAGCACTGTTGCGATACAGTGGCGGCGATGCAAGAAAGCTGTTGAACATTCTTGAACTTACGATAGAAGCATCGGAGAAAGGCGACGAAGTAGTTATCACAAACGAAAGTGTTGTAGCGTGCTTGCAGCAAAATCCTTTAGCATACGATAAAGACGGCGAAATGCACTACGACATCATCTCCGCATTTATCAAATCGATTCGTGGAAGCGACCCCGATGCTGCACTCTATTGGTTGGCAAGAATGATAGAAGGAGGCGAAGACCCACAGTTCATCGCCCGCAGACTGCTCATCAGCGCATCGGAAGATATTGGATTGGCAAATCCAAACGCACTTCTGCTGGCAAACGCAGCCTTCGATACCGTAACGAAAATCGGTTGGCCGGAAGCCCGAATAGCCTTGGCAGAAGCAACAGTGTATCTTGCCGTATCGCCAAAAAGCAATTCTGCCTACCTCGGAATAGACGCCGCATTGGCAGAAGTGCGCACAAGTGGCAACCAACCCGTTCCGCTCCCGCTTCGCAATGCGCCAACAAAGCTGATGGCGTCGTTGGGGTATCACGACGGATACAAGTATCCGCACGACTTTCCGGGACATTTTATTGAACAACAATATATGCCCGATTCGCTTACCGACAAGCGTTTTTGGCATGCACAACATTCCCCGCAAGAAGACAAACACTATCAATGGATGGTGCAGTGTTGGGGAGATAGATATAAAAAATAAAAGATATGAAAATTGTAGATTTAGACGGTTATGCAGCCAATCCCGGTGATATATCATGGGACGGCGTAAAGGAATTAGGAGAGTTTGTATTCTACGACAACTCTGAAAAGCATCAAATTATAGAAAGAGCTAAGGATGCGGAAATCGTTCTTGTCAATAAAATCAATATGACAAGGGAGATTATAGAACAGTTACCTAAACTAAAATATATCGGCGAATTGGCTACCGGCTACAACAACATCGACTTGCAGGCAGCTAAAGACCACGGTATCATCGTAACAAACATACCTGCTTACAGCACCGACAGCGTTACACAGTTTGTTTTCGCCCACTTGCTGAATGTAGCAACCCACGCCGACCACTACGCTTGTGAAACACGCAAAGGTGTTTGGAGTGCCAAGAAGTCGTTCTGCTATTGGGACGAACCTCTCTTCGAACTTGCCGGAAAGACGCTGGGTATCGTCGGATTGGGCAACATTGGTGCAAAGGTGGCATGGGTCGGACACATGTTAGGTATGGACATTTCAGCCTATACAAGCAAAAACAGTAGCGATTTGCCTGAGTGGATTCGCAAAACCACATTGGAAGGACTGTATCATACCGCCGACATTATTACGCTCCATTGCCCACTAACAAAGGAGAATACACACATGATTAACAAAGACGTATTGGCACAAATGCGTCCGGGAACAATATTGATAAATACAGGGCGTGGTGCACTTATCGACGAAGAAGCCGTAGCTTCCGCACTGAAGAAGAAACATCTTAAAGCATATTGTGCCGACGTTATGGAGCAAGAACCTCCGCATAAAGACAATCCTCTGTTGAAACTGCCAAACGCTTACATCACACCACACATCGCGTGGGCTACATTAGAAGCACGACAGAGATTAATGGACATTTGCGTTGAAAATATCAAGGCATTTATTGAAGGCAATCCTCAAAATGTTGTGAACAAATAAATCCATCTCTATTAGAATAAAAAATCAATAATGACATTCAACGACCCACAGTTCGCCGGTACACTTTTAGAACTCATAGAAGGTTTAGGAACACTTGCTTTCGCCATTTCAGGTATAAGGCATGCCGCTGAAAAACATTTCGACTGGTTTGGCGGATATGTATGCGGCATCGCTGTAGCCATAGGTGGCGGAACCATTCGCGACACCATGCTGGGCGTCAGACCTTTTTGGACAACCGACATTCGCTATCTGCTTGTTACCATGCTTGCCCTGTTACTCACCGTAGTACTTAGGAAACGCATGAAGAAATTGAACAATGCTTGGTTCGTCTTCGACACCTTGGGCTTGGCATTCTTCACCATTGCAGGTATACAAAAGACCTTATCGTTTGACCACCCGTTTTGGGTTGCCATCATAATGGGCTGCATTACCGGAGTTGCCGGTGGCGTAATTCGCGATGTATTGTTAAACAATGTGCCGGTTATCTTTCATAAAGAGATATACGCCATCGCAAGCGTTGCAGGCGGTTTACTCTATTGGGGGCTGCTATCATTGAACTGTGGCATAACTTTCACGGTTATTGCAACTTTTTTATTGATTATCATAATTCGCTTTATAGCTGTATATTACCACGTCCAACTGCCCACTTTACACGATGAAAGCTAACTTCTTTCAAAAAAATATTGTGAAAAAGTTTGGTGGTAACAATAAAAACTTGTACCTTTGCACTCGCAATTAAGGAACAACACTAAAGTTCTAAAAAGGCAACCATAAAAAGAATGGTTCCGTAGCTCAACTGAATAGAGCATCTGACTACGGATCAGAAGGTTGTGGGTTTGAATCCCGCCGGAATCACAAAAGAGTTTAGATGTAACAATCTAAACTCTTTTTTTATTTTTACGTTATAAAAACGCCCCATATAGGGGCTCAGCGGATTTTCGGGCACAGTAGGAAAAAGGTGGAGATTATGCATATAGCTTTGTAATTCTGAATAGAAAAAATCTTTTGTCAGCTACTCCTCTAAGGTTAGCCCTGAATAGCTTAATCTTTGAATTGAAAGATTCTGCAGAGGCATTGGACGACCTGTTGTTGTAGAAGTTGAGAATTTCTATTCTTTTGTTCTGCTACAAAGTTAGGACATAATTGCTGCAACTAAGTTGCAAAGTTATCCTGAACATTGAAATAATCTTAGCATCTCTCTTAGTTAATTATACACAAACAGAAGTCTTGATTGTTAAAAAATAAGCGTGAAGCAATGGCAGGAAGGGCGATTTTACGAACAAAAGAAATATTATTCGCAAATAAGCGCGGCATTCGTGTCATAGGTTTGAGAAAACGGAAACGATTTTATCGAAAAATAATGACGTTTTTATTGTTTCACGATTCTATTTCAACGATTTTACTCAAGTTTTTGAATTAAACATTTATATATACTTTTTAAGATTTCAATTAAACATTACACAAGACTTGCTTGGAATAAAAATAGTGCTTAACTTTGTAATATTAAAACATAAAGAATATGAGAATAGAACATTTAGCTATTTGGGCAGACGACATAGAATTGCTCCGCAGCTTCTATATGAGATATTTCGGTATGCAGTCAAATGAGATGTACACCAACGAGAAGAAAGGATTTCGTTCCTATTTCCTTTCATGGAAAGGTGAGCATAGTCGTATAGAAATTATGAGTCAAGCCGCAAAATAAAATCTTTGCCCAATAAAATGAAGGGGTTGGCTCACTTCGCTATCTCACTGGGTAGTGAGGAACGAGTTATACAACTCACCGAGCAGCTTCGGAAAGATGGCTATGAAGTATTTTCAGAACCTCGCCGCACAGGTGATGGATACTTCGAATCGGCTATTGCCGACCCCGAGGGAAACTATGTTGAACTAACTGTATAAAAAACAAAAATATAAAAGATTTCCAAGGATACTTACTCTTCAGCAGACTTGGTGGCGAACCACCAACGCTACAGATGTTACAAGTTGGAAACATATAGCAACTGACGAAGATGGTAAGAAACTAATTCTTTAACATACGTGCCCCTCGATAAATAACCATCGGGAGGAGCTTTTTACATACAATAAGAAAAAATAAAGTCCGTTATTCTTAAAAGCAAATAAATATGGAAGTATCAATGTACGAAGTACTTACAAATAGTCCTTTCTTCAATGGATTAACTGCCAAGGAAATTAAAGAGCTATTGCAAACAGTAAATTATAAAATAGTGGAATATCCTGCCAAGGAGATTTACACGCTTGCCGGTATGCCTTGTAAGTATGCCGATTTCATTCTCAAAGGCGAACTGATTTCGCGTATGACAGGTTTATCGGGCAAACAAGTACAGATAGACCGTCTGAAGGCTTGTGTCCTGATAGCTCCGGCTTTTATTTTCGCAAAGAACAATGCCATGCCCGTGAGTGTAGAAACCGCACAGCACACTACCATTATGCGCATGATGCCATCGGAACTTAAACATCTGATAGATACCAACGAGCGCATACGTATGAATTTCATTCAGCTTCTCTCGTCTATTGATGTCTTCCTCACCCAGAAACTTCGTATGCTCTCCCTTTTCACAGTCCGCGAAAAGGTGGCTTACTTCTTGATGAAAGCAGCCAAAGAACAACAAAGCCGCACCATAAAACTCAGCAATAGTCGTCAGGAAATAGCCGACACATTCGGTATTCAGAAGTTCTCGTTGTTGCGATGCCTCTCCGAATTTGAAGATAATGGTGCCATTAAAATAGATGGAAAGCAGATAACTATTCTCAATTCGGATAAAATGAAATAAGTTTCAACCGAATGCTATCAAGATTCACAATCAAATAAACCTATATAATAAAACACTGCCAATGGTAACATTAATACCATTGGCAGTGTTTTATTTTTGTCTTATTTCCCTTTCCTTGTAATAAATAAATGTACTTTCTCGGTGCTTCACTTTTACTGCATATTATAAGTATGCACGCTCACACCCTGTGCAGATGGCAGATAGTTTATACCCCACCAACACATTTGCAGGAGAACAAAGTTGATGATAAGTATCCACATAGCCACCTCCAAGTTGCAATTCTTGCGCAAACGATAATGAATATAAGTAAGATAAGCCAACCAAGTGGCAGCTGCCCAAGTTTCTTTAGGGTCCCACGACCAATAATGTCCCCATGCTTCTTTTGCCCAAAGAGCACCTGTAAGCATTCCCAACGAGAGGAATGCCCAACCTATATAAACAAGGTTGTCTGTTATATCGAGTTCCTTGTAGGTTACTATCCTGCTTTTCTTGAAGAACAACAGATAGACAGCCATTACAAAGGCACCACCCAAAAGGGCGTAAGCGAACATATAAATAATGACGTGTGGTGCAAACCAAGGGCTTTGCAATGCTGGCATAAGAGTCTTGCTATGGATTTCCGGTTTCAGAATATTGAAGCAAATGAAAACCAGAGAAAGCACTGTGGAAAACGACAACAGCCACTTGTAATCCCAACGACTGTAAACAATGATACCTGCTAATGGCAGAAAGAAAGAATACCACAAACGTGTTTCCCCCATAGTACGCATCGGAGGGCGGTCGAGAGCAATCCACATAATGAGGATATAACTGAAAAATACCGCCAATCCAAGTATCGTAGCACTGTAAGCCACTATCTTCTTGTCTTTCCATGCTGCATAAGCACCTGTTCCCCAAAGCAACACAGCTGCTAAAGCAAAATATATAAAGTAATTCCAAAATGCTATCATTTCTTATCTCCCTCCTTCTTATATTTATTACGACCTGCTGTGATAAACATGAGAACTGCACCTATGAGCAACAAGTAGATGCCCACATAAGTGGCAGGCAGCCAAGGGTCGGATACGAGTTCATACACGCTGAGTGTGCTCCACTTTCCTTGTTCCTTATTGAAATCAAGCTGATAAATCTTCCATGAACCAACCGAGAATGGCTTGTTTACCTCAATATGCGCCTGAATGGCATTACCTTCTTGGGTGTAGATGTTTACATCTGACGCATAACGTAATGGTTCGCGAGCCGACATTGCAATTTCAGTCTTATCGTCAAGTTTTAAACTCGACATCGGGAACATATAACTTCCCGAACTTACCCAGCCTTTCTTCACGGTACTGCCCTTCTGTGCCTTGATTAGAATGGCTGTAGCAGCACCTTTCCCCTTATACTCAACAAATCCACCGGCATTGATACGCATTCCTAAATCGTCCATTTTCATCATCTGCATCATCTGTGCCGGCATTCCTTTCATCATCTTGAGCATACTTACAGGCATGGCGTCCTCTATGTATTTCTCCACTGTGATATTCCAACCTATCAGTTCTTCGGAAGTGAAATCTTGCTCAACAACAATATTCTGCGGCTTATCTTTGGGCAGTGCCTTACCGGTCTTGCTATCGAATATTGCCAATTTTGGAGGATATTCGTCAATGGTGAACTTCTGCAATTCTATGGCAAGTGGCAACTCGTGTACCTCCTGATTGTCATCAATTCCACGCCATTCGGGTTTACCCTCTTCGCAATACATCTTGAGACGCTGCATATCGGCAGAACCTAATGTACCGCAAGTTACGAAAATAAACAGTCCCAAGTGGCTGATGAGCGAAGGGATAAATCGCTTTTGGAAGTGCATGAGTTGTTGAATACCCACCTCTGCCACTATTACAATGTTCCAAAGATAGATGAGAACGAAGGGCCAAAAGCTGAGCATACGGGTAAGTCCGACAGGATCAACTGCAGGGCGTCCCTCAGGAACTTGGCGACTTAAACCCATGATAATTGTAAGCAGAGAGGCTGCAGCAAGTGCCGGCACTGCCGCCTCGACCTGCGTCATAAATCGGAAAAGATATACTTTAGACCGAAAAACATAGAACAGTCCTAACGCCACTATGAGTATTGACAGTACAATAATATTGGCCGGCCACATAAAGACAACCCATTCCACAGAACCTATAGAAACTTGTAATAGGGCTCCTGTAATCAGAAGCCCTGCACTTATAGCAAATCCCTCGCGGTATTTCCAAGGTTTATTCCACATTTTTTATATGTTTATGTCTATTTTTAGATGTGTATCTCCAATGTATCTGATGTGAGTTCGATGAACTTAAAATGATGTGAAACCATCTTTCGGATAGCTGTTGAAATTGCAACAAGATTGCAGCAATTGTCGTAACGGAGTTACGGCAGTTGTAGTAACGGAGTTACGACAATCATAGCAACGGAGTTACGGCAACTGTCGCTGCAGAGTATCGGTAAACACGGCTGTTCCGACACCGTGAATACCGATATTTCTATGCTTGAAACGCAATGACTTGCGTGTATTGATAAATTCGTCGAATTCACCTTGTTTACATTTCTTTTGTAATAAATCTGCCATTCTTCTTGGCTGTCTTCACCCATTGAGGAACTACATTATCAATAAAGTTCTTCTTCTGAGCCTTGAGTTTCTTCATATCAAGACCGATGTAGCTTTGAGCTTTATCTTTAGTAGAAATGTCAGGCATCGGAACTTCCTTGCTGTAACCATGGCGAGCCAGTACACGAGCAATATCAATACGTGCCGTCTGTGCATAGTTGAGAGCTACACCCAGCAGGCGAGTAACTTCCTGTGGTGCGTGGAAGCTGGCACCATGACTTGCTACTGCATAGTCCCAACGCCACTGGCTTTTGCGCAGTGCTGTCAATATTGGTTCCATTTCCTTGGCTGTTGCACCCTTCTCCCAAGCAAACTTAGCTCGATATGTGCACGAGCCAATTCCTTCTCTACGCGGTTGCGAATATCAAATACTTTCTCCTGACGCTCATATACGTTCTGACGCAATGTTTCTTCGCTTTGACGGTGGCAGGTCTGACAGGTGCGGCTGATATTTGCCAATGGTGATGTGATGTGATGACTGGTGTACTTTATACCACCTTCTTGAATATAAGGCATGTGGCAATCAGCACAACTTAACCCACGTTGAGCATGAATGCCCTGCTTGAATAACTCGTAACCCGGGTGCTGAGCTTTCAGAACCTTAGTCTTAGATAGTGGGTGTATATAATCGTAAAAACCGATAGAGTCGTAATATTCCTCAGCTGCCTCGCAAGTGAGTCCCTTATCTTGTGGGAACTTGAGGTAGTTACCGTTGTCCTTTTCAAAGTAATACTCAACGTGGCATTGTGCACAAACCAATGAACGCATCTCTTGGTGGCTTGCCTTTCTCACGTCCTTACCGGCACGTTGCCAAGCCTCATAAAGAGCAGGACGAGCAGGTCTCAAATCCATATTGCGAGCATCGTGGCAGTCAGAGCAACCTACGGAATTCATTACCTCATTGCCCCATTGGCTCCATTTTGCAGCATAGAAGGCGTTCTTGCCTTTCTCGCGCATCAAGCGAGGAACATCAGGACCTTTGCAAGTCCAGCAAGTACCGACTGTATATCTTCCTGACCGTCCACACCCGGCGAACCCGTACGCAAAATCTTGCGCAAATCCTCAACCGCATGACGATGCCCACGAGGAGTGTTGTACTCGCGAGAGAAAGCATAACCGGCCCACAGAATAACCATTTCAGGGCGTTGTGCCAATACATCAACCTCTTGCGAAGAGTTGTACTTACTTACAAAAGAAGTGTCCTCGGTCATTGCCCAAGTCTGATATTCCTTGGGGAAATCCTCAGCAAACTTCTCATTCTGACTCACAATTGAGTCGGTCATCACTGTTCGGCGATTGTTGAACACCGAGGCAACTTCTGCGCGACGCTCCAATAGAGAAGAACAAAGCATGCCCAAAAGGAAGATGATAACCATTGCTCCGCCGAAGAGCAACCATCCTTGCCATTTCTTTAACTGTTTAGCCATATTGTTAGATTTTTATTTTTTATCGAGTAAATTCTGTAACCATTGTGGTACAGGAGATGGAGGAATAGGTACTTGCGTCTCGGCATTTGGGGTACTGCTGAGCGTATTCATACCGCCGTGAGCCACTTCGCGGTGGCAATCCCAGCAAGCCTTGCCTTCGCCACGCTTTGCTTGCATATAGTCAATCTTCCCTGTACGCACAAATTCAGTGTTGAGTTGTGTATGACAACGTATGCAATTATTCATTATCACTTCCGAAGATGCATCTTCAGCCATGATAGCCTGACGTTCTGAACGGGTTACAAAATAAGCCACATGTTTCATACCGTCCATACCTTTAAACAGGTATTTGGCAACTATGTTTGAGTGTGGCACATGGCAATCGTTACACGTAGCATCTCTCCCGTGGCTGGAATGCGACCATGTGGCATAATAAGGAGCCATGATGTGACAGTTTACACAAGCAGCGGGATCGTCGCCCACAATATAAGTGTGCATACGTAGAAGATAGAAAAACAATCCTCCTAATCCCACAATGGCACCTGACATAACGAGCGATACCACCTGTTGGCGGTAACTCAGTTTGGGAAACCATGATGTAAGCTTTCGCAGATTCATTGTGATATACTTTTTTTACTATGATTTCAATTATTTATTAACCTTACAAAGGCAAAGATAGTTAAATATATGCAACTTGTCAATGCTTTTTCCTTATTTGTTAGGAGCTTAATTCGTAATAAATGTTTAAAAGGTTAATATATCGCAAAATAATAGATATGGGCACAAATGTTACCTTTTGCTCCAAATTAACTAAATATTTTTGTAGGTTAAAACATAAGAAACTATTAAGTAAAATGAAGAAAATGCATCGTTGGTTCGGACTGTTTCTCTGTCTGTTCCTTATCGGGTTTTGCGTATCAGGCATAATCTTGAATCATCACGAAATGTTCTCGGGCATCAACATTTCACGCTCGATTATGCCAAGCAGCTATGCGTATAAGAACTGGAATCAGGGGCTGATGCGAGGCACACTTGCAAAGGGAGACAGCATTATTATATATGGTGAAAATGGATTTTTCCTCAGCGACAGACTTGGTGCTAAGATTAAAGACTTCAACAAAGGTATGCCTTCGGGCGTTGAGTTGCGCGACATCAAAGCCATTACCCGCACTCGCTCGGGCGAAATATGGGCAGTAGGCAATTTTCAGCTATTCCATCTTGAGAACAACACTTGGGAAACAGTAGACCTTGACGGTCTTGACACGCGATTGGTAGATGTTACTTCGCATGGCGATTCGGTGGTTGTAGCTTCTCGCAGCCACCTTTGGTTATCTCCTAATACCGGCAAACCCTTTCGGCAAATACAACTTCGGGCAGGCACCGACTACGATGGCAAGGTTTCACTCCTACGCACCGTGTGGCTGATACATAGCGGAGCACTCTTTGGAACTATCGGTAAGCTCGTTGGCGACGCGGTAGCTATCGTTCTGATTATCCTTTGTGTCTCGGGTGTTTGGTTCTTCATTGCACGTAAAACACGTGCCGGGAAATCGCAACTCAGGAAACTTTATTGGGTGCATCGCCGTATTGGCAGAATTACTATCGTTCTTACACTTTTCGTTACCATCACCGGTTGGTTTCTCCGCCCACCTGCAATGGTTGCAATAGTAAAGGGGCGCATACCTGCATTGCCTTTCACGGTACAGGACAGCAAGAACCCTTGGAACGACCTGCTGCGTGCCGTGCGTTACGATTCTGCTGAAAACGACTGGCTTATCTACACCTCAAAAGGTTTCTATGCACTGCAAGACCTCCGCTCTACCCCACGTCCCATCAAGGGAACGCCCAAAGTAAGCTATATGGGACTTTCAGCATTCCACCAAGTAAACACAGGTCAATGGCTCATAGGGTCGTTCAACGGTCTTTATCTCTGGAGCCGCAACGTGCAGGGAGGAATGCCAAAGGTTGTGCCAATCGACAAAGATATTATGATGGTGGGCTTCAGCAACGATTTCAAAGAACCATTCCTCATCGACTATTACGAGGGTACTTCCTCGCCAAAGATGCCCGCCCGGTTCCGGCATCTGCCGATGTCGCTACACATAGCAGCACTCGAAACCCATACCGGGCGCATTTTTACCTTCCTGCACGACACCAGCAACGTGGTTTATATTGCCATTATAGGGTTGGCAATTGCGTGGTGCCTTTGGACAGGCTATTATCGTCCACGCAAGAACCGCAAGAAACACAGAGAGGAAAAGAAACCTAAGAAACGTCGTCAGCAGCTAAGATTAGAGAATGAAGACAATGAATGACTTGAAAATAAAGCGTGTTTACCTGACGCCCGAAGAAGGCGACGGGTATAGAATCCTTATAGACCGCCTATGGCCAAGGGGTATTGCGAAGGAAAAAGCGTGTATCGACGAATGGAACAAAGCAATTAGTCCTTCGCCCGAATTACGCAAATGGTTTGGACACAAGGAGGAAAACTACGCTACATTTGCCGAAAAATACCGTTCGGAACTTAACAATAATCCGGAGGCAACGCCTTTTGCCAACCATATTAAAGAACTTCTCGAGTCGAACAATGTAACATTATTGTATGGTGCAAAAAGCGAAAGCTGCAACCATGCCATTATTCTTAGAGATTGGCTGATAAACCAATAATACGGAAATGGCTTCAAAACGCTGTATCTTGGAGCCGTTTTTTGTCTTTTCCAATTTAACAATATGGGCATCAACGGTTATTATGGACAACACTATAACTTCATCTTATCTAAACAGATGAGCCTTTTAGGTGTTACACAGCTTCGTCTTCATTCATCGTTCTATAAGCAGAAAACAGGAGTAAAAGCTATAAATATTTTTCACAAGCGCAAGTATCGTATAATCACGTCTCTATCAGCACATTGCAAAACCTATTGTTTTGCATTCCAAAAGCAGCTGTTTTGCACGGTAAAAGCGTAGGTTTTGCATCACAAAAGAGCCGCTTTCGCAACGCAAAAATGCAAGACTGAATACTCTTCAACAAGGCATTCGATTTCAAATTTGTTAGCATACACGACAATAACTACGTTAAGGAACTGTAAAAAGCCGTTAATTTAGGTGAATTTGGAAAGAAAGAATAAACTTTATCGCTATTTTTGCATCTACAATAAAAACAAAAGATAGATATATGAAAAAGTTTTTAATGGCAATATTGCTGATGTTCATTGGTACCACAATGGCATCTGCACAAAATCAAGCAGAAATTAAGTTTGACCAAATAACGATTAACGTTGGTACTTTCCCTGAAAGCGCACCGGTTAAAAAGGCAGTCTATACTTTTACGAATGTAGGTAATGCGCCTTTGGTCATCAATCAAGTAGTAGCAAGTTGCGGTTGTACAGTGCCCAAATACGACAAACGCCCTATTGCTCCCGGACAGAAAGGCTCAATAGAAATTACTTACAACGGACAAGGCAAATTTCCCGGACATTTTAAAAAGAGCATTACAATAAAGTCGAATGCCAAAACCGAAATGACACGCTTATATATAGAAGGTGTAATGGAAGGGAAATAAGAGACACATACATAAGAATAAAGCGAGAAACCAAGAGCCGTTGGTTTCTCGCTTTTCTATTGAATAGAAACCGACTTCCATCTTTAGGCAAGTTCCAAGTTTTGGTTTATCCTGACAAGGAACTTTTAGAACACGTCTTAACCCAATGTAGGAACAATGGCAAAATAAACCACATCGTGGTCGGTTCTGTTCTCGAACCAGTGCTTGTGCCCATCAGGACAATAATGCACCTGCCCCATTCTGACAACTTCTTCTACGCCATCGTAGTGCACTGTCAGTTCGCCACTAATCACATACATCACCTCAAACGTTCCGCTGTGCTCGTGTTCGCCACTTCGTGCACCGGGGCGAAGCGTCGAATACATTATCCGAGCTTTATCGTCTACATAGTTACGGGTGTCTAACTTTCCTTCTCCCCCTTTGAAACCTTGTATGTGTTCCTCTGCTATTTTCTCAAAATCTATTACCATAACGATATTTTAAAATTTGTACAAAAATAGCAAATATTTCCCTAAAATAAAGAAAAAAAGAGAAGATTTTTGTATTCTATTTGGGCATTAAATAAATATTTTTTTACCTTTGCACCGTCATATAGCTTCAAAAGAGACTATCAAATATAAAATACGAATAAATACCTATAAAGTAAATATATTTTTTATGATTAAATTATTTAAAGCTATGGCCATTGCGACTTTGGTCATGCTATTGCCGGTAGTGCCAATTTCAGCACAAAAACAAAATAGAATAAGCTTTGAGAGTAATGGATTTACTTTTGTCGTGGAAGACATTACAAAACCTGATGCTTCAGCTACTGTTACACGAACAAGCAAAAGTGGAGATATTGTTATTCCCCCGACTGCAGAATGGAAAGGAAGAACATACGATGTAACAAATATCGCATCGCACTTTATCCGTTCTCAGTCTAATAAAACAGTAACATCTATCACGCTTCCTTCTACAGTAAAAACAATAGCAACCGGAGCTTTTGGTGCTTCAGAAGTATTGACAGAAATAAAAATACAAGGAGAAAACAACGCTTACACCGTGCAAGACGGCATACTTTACAATAAAGATATGACAACACTTGTTTTACTTCCCTTGTAAAAAAGATGCCACCAACTTCAACTTCCCGACAACCGTAAAGGAGCTTTCAGGCGATGCCTTTTCAAACAACATACTCACATCTATCATCATTCCGAAACATATAACAACATTAAATGATGGTGGAGGGGAAGCTGCTAACAGCATATTCGGGACTTTTTATGGATGTAAAAATCTTACATCGCTTACTTTTGAGCGAGGAGAAAACTATACATACATTCCATCTTATTTTCTCACTAAGTCAGAGAAGTTGCCTTCTTTTATTATTCCGGAAACGGTATTAAAAATAGGGAGATACGCTTTTTCTGAGTGCAAGAGCTTGACAACCCAACTTCCTTCAAAATTAGAAAGCATTGAGCGTAATGCTTTTCAAAGTTGTAATGCACTAAAAGAAATCACATTTTCTAAGACTTTGAGTTCTTTGGGAGTTGAGGCATTTAATAACTGTGGAAGTCTTGAAAAACTTACCATTCCGGACGATTGCGTCTTAACCTATATTCCTTCTTTTTGTTTTAGAAGCAACAAGAATCTTAGAGATGTAAAGCTGTCCGGCAAGATTGAAGCAATTCACGATGGTGCTTTTGAGTACTGTAATTCACTGCCCACAATAGACCTCTCAAAAGATTTACGAACTATTGGCGAAAGAGCTTTTAGCGAATGCAGACGTTTGAAGGATGTTAAATTCTATAACAAATTAGAGGCTATTCATGAAGGTGCTTTTTCAAGATGCAGCTCCCTTAAAAAGACTTCACTCTTCCACAGAGCTTAAAGAAAATAGGTCTTGGTGCATTCCATAATACAGCCTGCGCCAGCGTTACCATTCCTTCAGGTGTTACTTCTATAGAACCTTGTGCATTCCTTCAAACAGTAAACCTTGAGAAATTTATAGTCGAACCCGGCAATAATAACTACACAGCAATAGATGGCGTTCTTTTTACAGCTGATAAAAAGACACTACTGGCATACCCTGCCAAGTCCGACCGTCGAGTTTCCTATACGGTTCCTGCCGGCGTAGAAACCATTCAAGAAGGTGCACTTTCATATAATAGCTTAACACATATTACTTTACCCACAAGTCTGGAAACAATATATGCAGGTGCTTTTGCTGAAAACAAGAAACTCAAGGAACTTACCATTCCTGCCAATGTAAAATCTATCGGCAAGTACAACAAAAACGACAATAGAAACTATCACATGGGAAGCTATGGAATCGTAACAAATACTGATGTTACAAGTATATACATGTTGCCGGCAACTCCCCCGGTGCTCGATTCTCCTATAAGAAACAGATTTCCGGAATTTCCAAAATCCACTACGGTTTATTTAAGGAAATCCGTTTACGACAGCAACAAGTATAAAAATCCTAATAAATGGAAAAGTCTCAAGTATGCATACGAAATCCCCGTCAAGTTGCCTGCAAGCGGCTTGAAGACAATGGGACGCGACTTTGATGTGGACCTTTCAAATTCTACACTAACAGCATACGTGGCTGCTAATGCTACCGTGCAAAACCAAACGGGCAATGCCACTATGGAGCCTATCAAGGTTGCAGGCAAAGCCGAAGGCAAGTATGTGCCTGCACGCATTGGCAAATACACAGCAGACAATGTGGAATACGAGCAATATGTTGGTGTAATTCTTAAAGGCAATAGCGAAGAAAATGCAACTTATCGTATTGGAGAAGAAGAGAACCTAACTCCTGTTTCTACGCAGAAGAACTATCTTTCGTTTGCTACCGATGCAACAAAAGTAACAATGACAGAAATGAAAAATGGTGTAAAGTACACCAACCTTGGATTGCAAGACGGCAAGTTTAAATATTTCAGAAAGAACGGTACCATTGCTTATAACAAATGCTGGTTATCAATGCCAACAAGCATCGTCGGTGAACTTTCAGGTACGGCCGCAGCAAAGGAATTTGAGATGAACTTCGTCTCACCAACAGTCAATGCCATTGCGAACATAAAGACTACAGACAAAGCAAGCACAGACTACTATTATACCTTACAAGGAGTACGCATAGAAAATCCAACATCAGGTATCTACATTCACAACGGTAAGAAGATTATAATAAAATAAAACAAGATTAGATGATGAACAAAAAAGAATATAAAACCCCATTGGTAGCAACAGTAGTTCTAACAGATGAACTACTCGAAAACCCGATAATCCGTATATCAGGAGAAATGAATCCGGAAGACAGCGACAGCAAAGAGTCTACATTCGACGAAGACTTTACTACCGAATGGGAAGAATAAGAATTCCGAAACCTTAACAAGAATTCATTAAACATAAAAAGCCATATCTTCAGTGTTATCGAAGATATGGCTTTTCTTATTGCCTTTTATAAATACGAAGCCGCCGGTTGATAAACGGAATATCGTGGGTGTACACACTTTTATAGGACAGTACCGCGAAAAGAAGATGATAAAAACGTAAATATTTTTCGCAAGCACAACTATTACTTAACCCTCTGCCCATCAACGCATTACAAAACCTATTGTTTTGCATTGCAAAAGCGGCTGTTTTGCAGGGTAAAACCGTAGGTTTTGCGTTGCAAAACCTACGCTTTCGCAACGCCAAATCGAAATTATCACTTTTTAAGGGAATTATCTTTACAAAGTTAAACGGAAGAACGCTCACTCTTTCATTAACGGACTTGCTTAAAAACATCAGTGAGATAGTCTGCTTTACCTGCTCTCTTCGTGCCGAATTCAGGTAAAACAGACTGTTTCTTGCAAGAACTCTTTAGTCCTTAACCTGCGGAACCAAGCCTTTAATATAACTACACAGAATGCCAATACCCTTTGCATTGTCGCCGCCTTGCGGAATAATTATATCTGCATAACGTTTGGTAGGCTCGATAAACTGTTCGTGCATTGGTTTCAAAACCTTGCGGTATCGGTCTACGACTGTTGCGACATCGCGTCCGCGTTCTATTATATCACGCTCGATATTACGTATCAGACGCTCGTCGGAATCGCAGTCTACAAACACCTTCAAATCCATTACATCGCGTAGCTTCTTATTCAAAAGCGTCATAATTCCCTCGATAATAATCACCGGCTTTGGCTCTACGTGAATGGTTTCGGGCAGACGGTTGCAAGCCAAATAACTGTAAGTAGGTTGCTCGATGGCTATTCCATTGCGCAAATCGTTTACTTGCTTGGTCAGCAACTTCCAATCGAAAGCGTCCGGATGGTCAAAGTTAATGGCTCTGCGTTCCTCTTCGGTCATTTCGGTGGTATCGTTGTAATACGAATCCAACGGCACTACAGCCACATGATGAGGGGGCAATGCTTCTACAACCTTATTCACGACAGTGGTCTTTCCTGAGCCTGTGCCACCTGCTATCCCTATTATCGTTATATTCTCGTGCATATTTAAATTATCTGTATTTCCTTAAACATCTGTTCGTAGTACACCGCTTTCTTCTCAACCTTCATCGGATAGGCACGACTACTGCTGGGTTGTCGGTATAATTTCAGCGTTCTGCCTTCAAAGTTGAACGTTCTGTACTCTCCCATCTTTAAATTACGAGCATCTATATTGTAGTGTTCGGTAAAGACTTTAGTGGCAAGTTGCCCTGCTGCCAATACGGCTTTACAGTCCGGCAACGAACGCAACATTCCGTCAAGGTCGGCAGGTTCCACTATTTCCAAATCCTTATCGGAAGCAGTTCCCGTGGTTCTTCGTATGCGCAAGGCGGTATCGAACAATGCCACACCTTTTTGCTTTAAGAACTGTTTCAACTCGTTCAGCTTGTAAGTCTTGTTCTCTTCATCAACGAAATGCAACTTGTCGCCAAAGAATATCAGCCCGAATATGCGCCACATGTCGTTCGTGAAGTTCGGATAATACCATTCCATTGCCCACCGTTTGGGCGCAGGCGGGAACGTTCCGAGCATCAGCAACTTGGCATTGGCAGGCAGCCACGGTTCAAATGGATGAGTTTCTACCTCCATTTACTTTTGTTCCTTCATCAAATAAACTACTACCGGGAGGTGGTCCGAATATCCGTCAAGCCATACACCGCCGGCAGTTGTACGCTTGGTGTTGCCTTTATACTTGCCTGTTTCTTGGAAAAGATAATCACGACGGAACACTTGATGCTTCCAATACTTCAAACTTGAAAAATCTTTTTGATTGTTCTTGTTCAAGAAGTTTGGCGTCATCACAATCTGGTCGAACAAGTTCCACTTGCCTTGATACTGCAAAGTGCCTATGTTTTCTTTTGCCAAGACGTTGTACCAAGGGTTATACATATCACCCGCACCCACTTCTTCGATGTTTGCTTTAGCCGATAGACATTCGTACATACTCTTGTTTGTCGGGTCGTCGTTCATATCTCCCATTACAAGAACTTTCACATTGGGGTCGTCTTGTAAAAGCGAATCCTTCAAAACCTTTACTTGTTTACCGGCCAATTCGCGATAATAAGAACCCGCGCCACGGCTTGGCCAGTGGCATACAACCACGGTTACGTGCTCGTCTGCCATTGTTCCGCTTACAGTAAGAAATCCACGGGTGGCGCGTTTGGCATCTTCTGCACGCTCATAAACGTACGGAACGAGCTTTGTATCGCGCACTGTGAAGAACTTAGGATTATAAATCAAGGCGCAATCGATACCGCGCCTGTCGGGTCCTTCAATATGAACGTACTTGTAACCACGGGCAGCGAGTGCCGGCTGCGCTGTCAAGTCGTCTAAAACATGCGCATTTTCAACTTCAGACAAGCCTATAAAGCACAGCCAACGTTAGGAAGAACATCTGTTCCCATTTCAGCAAGCACTTTAGACATATTACGCAACTTGCTCTCATACTTCATTTTATTCCATTTATACGACCCATTGGGGGTAAATGCCATATCGTTCTTACCTTCGTCGTGTGTGTAATCGAAAAGGTTTTCTTGATTGTAGAAGCCGACTCCGTAAACGGAAAACTTCTTTTGTGCATTAACTTTGGCACCGAAAAGCACCGTAAACATCAGGAAAAATAGATATTTCTTCATTGTTATAATTGTATGATTTTTAATCAAATAAAGTATTTACCAAAGCAGTCGTTAAACCGCAGAATGGCATTCAACCTGCAAATATCGTGAATTTATCTGATAATAAAGCACGTTTATTTAAATTTATTACAGTCCTGATAAAACTTTTTGCTTGGCAGACAGCGACATTTAAATTTTATCATAAAATCCTTTCCTTTTTAAAAAATATTTCGTTACTTTGCACAAAAGTATAATTATATTTAATAAAAAGATATGCAGAAAAAGTTGAAACTCGCTGTGATTGCGCTCTGCAGTTCGTCAATGGTTGTTGCACAGAACAACAACAATACCGACACGATACGGCACGAGCAAGCACAAAACATGATGGACGAATCAGCATTCACGTTCACAGAAGCACAGTTAGGAGAGGATAACGACAGGAGTTCAAATGTTACTATCTTGAATTCAAATAGTAATGTGTATGCCTCTGAAGTCGGATTTTTATATTCTCCATTACGTTTCAGATACCGTGCGTTAAGCCCTAAATACAATGATGTCTACATTAATGGCGCACCGATGAACGATATGGAGAGCGGACAATTCCGTTATTCTTTAGTAGGCGGACTTAACCAACAAACCAGAAATGTGGATTTTGCATTACCATTTGAGAATAATAATTTCTCAATGACTGCTATGGCAGGAAGTAACAATTACGATTTCAGAGCAGGTTCAATGGCAGGCGGACACCGCATCACATTATCGGGCGCAAACCGTAATTACACATTAAGAGGAATGTACACTTACGGTAGCGGGTTCAACAGTAAAGGTTGGGCTTTTGCTGCCAACATTACTTACCGTTGGGCAAACCGTGGTTATGTAGAAGGAACATTCTATAACGCACTCTCTTACTTCTTCGGTGTCCAGAAGAAATGGAACAACGGGCACTCGCTCAGTTTCTCTACATGGGGCAATCCTACCGAACGTTCATCGCAAGGAGCAAGCACCGACGAAGTTTACTGGCTGGCTAACGACTACCAATACAACCCTTACTGGGGATACCAGAACGGTCATCGTCGCAACAGCCGTGTGGTAAACGACTTCGCTCCGGCAGCAATCTTCACTTGGGATTGGAATATCAACGACAAAACAAAGCTCACAACAAGTTTGTTCGGAAAGTATTCGATGTATAAAAGCACCAAGCTGAACTACAACAATGCAGACAATCCACAGCCGGATTATTGGAAAAACCTGCCCAGTAGCTATTACGATGTTTGGAACGAGCAAAACACTCGCTACCGCACAGCGCAGGCATACTCAGACTGGAACGCAGCCGTGAATTGGTGGAAAATCAAGGAGAACCGCCAAATACAATGGGACAGACTTTACTATGCTAACCGCCAAGCAGCTGCAAACGGACAAGATGCGCTCTACTACGTTCAGGCAAAGCATAACGACAACGCTACAATTACATTGTCTTCATCGCTTAATACACACATTGGAAAAGACAAAGTGTTCAATATCGGCTTCATGATTGGACAAAACTTCGGTCGCCATTATCAGACGATGGAAGACCTTTTGGGTGCCAAGAGTTTCCATAACGTGAACACATACGCTATCGGAACTTACGCTGCAAACGACCCACGCATTCAATACGACCTAAATACAATGGGCACACAAGGGCTTGGTGCATTGGTTTACGAAGGCGATAAGTTCGGCTACGACTACAATTTGAATGTGCGCCGTGGTACACTTTGGACAAACTTTGCACATACTTATGGCAATCTGCACTACATGGTCGCTGCCAAAATAGGCTACGACAACATGTACAGACGTGGGTACATGCGCAACGGAATGTTTGCCAACAACTCGTATGGAAAGAGCAAACACGCCGATTTCCTTACAGGTGGCGGTAAGTTCAGTGGTACATGGACAATCGGAGGCGGCAATGCTGTATCTCTCGGCTTAGGCTACGAGCACCGTGCACCGCAAGCAAGCAATGCCTTTGTATCGCCCGAAATGAACAACGACTTCGTTCAGAACTTACGCAACGAGCGCATTTTCTCAAGCGAAATAAGCTATCAGTATTCCGGCAACTGGCTACACGCCAACTTGAGCGCATACTATAACCACCTGACACATGTAACAGAGTGGCAGAACTTCTATTTCGACGATGTCAATTCATTTACCTATGTCAGCATGACCGGTATCAAAAAGAATTACTACGGTGTAGAATTGGGTCTTGATTTCAAACTCACAAGTTTCTTGAACTTCAAGGCTTTGGGAACTTGGAGCGAAGCAAAGAATATCAACAACGCCGATGTTATTTATATGAACTCTACAAAGAGCACTTTCTATAAAGATGTTGTCTACAACAAAGGAATGCGCGAAAGCGGTACTCCACTATCTGCATACAGTGGCATTTTGAGCTTCCACCAAGGCGGTTGGTTCATTGATTTGAAGGGCAACTATTATGATAGAATCTATCTTTCTTACGCTCCGAGCCTCCGTTATGGCAGCACTTTGCGTACAATGGGTACAAAATTTGGCGGTATAGATGCTGAAGGCAACTACACTCCATACGCTCAAAGCGAAGGAAAAGGCGGCTTTATGCTCGACGCTTCCATCGGTAAGAACATCTATTTAAAGAGCGGAAGCCTTTCCATCAATTTGATGATAACCAACCTTTTGAATAATCAGAAGATTGTTTCCGGCGGTTACGAGCAGAGCAGAAGTAGCTATACAATTAATCAAACCACAGGTGAAACCACAGCACGTGCGTACGATTTCAACAAAAATCCTAAGAAATACTATGTAAATGGTATCAACGGAATGTTGAATATAGCCTATAAATTCTAAAAGAAACAGAATTATGAAGAATATAAAATATATAATGATGGCAGCAGTCTGCACCCTTTTTGCTTCGTGTATGGGCGACAGATATGCAGAGATTGATGAGAATCTCCCATCACCATACGGCAATAACGAGCTAACAGAAACCAATGTTATTTCTATCGCCGACCTTAAAACAAAGTTTGCAAAACCCATCAATACCGACTATCGCGAGGGGGTAAGCTATGAGCAAGTTACCGAAAACCTGCAGATAAAAGGTATTGTTACAAGCTCAGACATAGCAGGCAACATCTATAATGAAATAGCACTGCAAGACAAAACAGGTGCTATCATCGTTTCTGTCGCGCAAGGCGGTCTTTACGGAATACTTCCTATTGGAACCGAAATACTCATCGACTTGAAAGAACTTTATATAGGAAACTACGGCAAACAAGCACAAATTGGAGTTCCAACAATGAATGCTAAGGGCGCAACATCTATCGGACGCATCAGCCGTATAGTCTGGGACAAGCACTACAAAATTCTCTCTTCAGGTAATACGGTAGAGGCTGAAGAGTTTGCAAATGGTTCTGCCGGCACCGGTTGGACATTTGAGAAAGATGCCGGTAAGCTCGGCGTCATTCGCAACGTCAGCTTCAAGTCGAGTACACCGTCTGTTGATGGTACTTTCGCTAACGCAACAGGTGGCGCGGGCAGCGTTTCGTGGACGTTGAACGAACAAGACGGCAAGAAAGTAATTGTCTATAACAGCAACTTCGCTGACTTTGCAAATGCCAAAGTCCCCACCGGTAAGGTTGATATTACAGGTATTTTCAAGCGTTTCAACAATCAGTGGGAAATCATTATCCGCTCTCTTGACGATATTAAGCCTGTTGCACCGGCAGAGAAAACGATTTACAGCAACTCGTTTGCAGAAGCACCGACCGACTGGACGCTCGACCAAGGCACACTCCCGGAGGGTATAACGTTCGTTTGGAAATGGATTTCTCCAGCCTTCGGAATGAAGCTACAGCGTACGTTAATGGGAAACGATACGAAACCCACGCCCGTGCTACATCACCGTTAATCGACCTTACACAGGTGAAAAAGGCTACATTAACTTTCGACCACGCAGCCCGCTACTTCGGCGACTTCGACAAAGAGCTCAAAGTACAAGCTTCTACCGACGGCAAAACATGGAAAGACCTTACCATCGACAAAAAGCCAACGGGCGAGAACTGGAACTTTGTAACTGCAAAAGCCGACCTGACAGCTTACTGTGGCAAGAAGATTTACATTAGTTTCTTCTACAACAGTACCGAAACAACTGCTGCTACGTGGGAATTCAAGAACCTCGTAGTAAAATAAAACATTAAGCACAGACAAACAAAAAAAGTAAAACAGATATGAAGAAATTAATTAATTCAATGTTTGCATTGGCTATCGCTGCTTTCACACTGACAAGCTGCGAAGATGTACCAATGCCATACGACATTACATTCGAGAAAGACAATAATACACCAAATCCTTCCGACATGGAGGCTAAAGGCACCGGTACAAAGGACGATCCTTTCAATATTGTAGCTGCACAAAACTATATTACCAAAGGAGAGGGGCTCGACAAGGAGGTCTATGTACAGGGCATCGTCGTAAGTGTTCAGGAAATCAACACCCAATACGGCAATGCCACCTACTATATCTCTGACGATGGCACCACTACCAACCAGTTCTATGTTTTCCGTGGAAAGGCTTTGGGCAACGTAAAGTTCACAGACAGCAATAAAATCAAGAAGGGCGACAAGGTTATTATTTGCGGTAAGCTGATGACACATACCAATGGCGTCAAGCAACTTGGGCAAGGCAACTACATCTATTCGCTTAACGGCGAGGTGCAAGAAACTCCTTCACCTGCCAATACCGGCTTAAATGCAACGTTCGAAAACGACATTGCCAACTTCACCATCGTGAATGTAAAGGCTCTCCCCGAAGGATTGACAAATGTATGGGTTCACGATGCAAACTTCAAACAAATGAAAGCAACCGGTCGTGCCAACAATACCAACTATGAAACGCAAAGCCGTCTCATATCGCCGGCATTCAGCTTAAAGGGTCTGAGCACAGCTACCCTGACTTTCAACAATGCCTTGAACTATCTGAAGACAGCCGCTCTCAACGATGCTGTCAAGGTACTTGTTTCTACCGATGGCAACAACTGGAAGTCGGTGGCTATCAACAATCCTCCTTCTGGCAAGAATTGGAACTTCGTAGATTCTACTTGCGACTTGAAAGAGTATGCCGGTCAGGAAAAAGTATTCGTTGCGTTTGAATACAACAGTACCAAAGAAATTACCACAACATGGGAAATTAAGAAAGTTACGGTAAACTAAAAAACTATCGTAAATATTTGGCAGGGTGCAGAATTATTCGTAATTTTGCACCTTGTGAGTATGTGGTGGCAGAATACCACTTGTACGACACAATGCAAACAACGAAATTTTTATTAATAATAAAACATATAAAAGTAAAATGAAAAAAGGTATTCACCCAGACAACTATCGCCCCGTCGTATTCAAAGATATGTCCAACGGCGATATGTTCCTTTCAAGATCTACATGCAAATCTAACGACACTGTAGAGTTTGAAGGCGAAACTTACCCATTGGTTAAAGTCGAAATCTCAAGCACCTCTCACCCATTCTATACAGGTAAGAGCAAACTTGTGGACACTGCAGGTCGCGTAGACCGCTTCATGAACCGTTACGGTAAGTTGAAGAAGTAAAACAATATACCCACAACAGTATAAAGTGCGGTCAAACGTAGTTGCATATGCGTTTGCTCGCACTTTTTCTTTTTCAACAACACAAAATTGGTATCAACAGATTATAACTAAACCCTCAAGACAAATGAAACCTACAAAACCTTTATTAAGCATCTTCTCTCTCCTTTTCGTTGCAGCTATTTTTCTCTCGGCTTGTGGCAACGACAGCAACAATTCGCCCGATGATGACAACCACAAAACCATCGCCAATAACAGCAATTCCAATCTGAAAGATGGCAACCGATACACACATCGCTTGGAATTTCCACAGCTTAAAGGAGGCAAAAGCATCGTTATTACCCACATAGACCAAAGCGCAGGCGAAGTAAACTACAGCTTGAATGGGACGGCGAAAAGAAATCGAATCGTTGGACTTGCTATCAGCTATACCAAAGTAACAGCAAATGGAACACTGGCAGATGGTATGGCAACCCACAATATCCTTCCGACCCCTTAATTCCCGCTTCCATGGCATTCGGCTACGACCCCTATTGGAATACAGGTTACGACCACGGGCACCTTTGTCCATCGGCAGACCGCAGAAATACAGAAGAAGCACAAAAGCAAACCTTCTACATCAGCAACATGCAGCCGCAGCTTAGCGCATTCAACGGCAGTGCAAAAGGTGGCGGTATTTGGCTGACAATGGAAAACAAAATACGTGCTGCGTTCAATATAAATTCAAAAGACACAATGTTTATATGTCGTGGCGGCACCATCGACGAGTCGTCTAAAGTGAAAGCCTACCTACGCAACGGCTTCATTGTGCCGGGCTATTTCTTCTCGGCAGCACTTATGAAATACTATAATAATGCACACAACAAATGGGAATACAAAGCCATCGGTTTCTGGTTTAAACACGAAAACAACCAAGAAACATCGCTCAAACCTTATGTCGTGAACATAAAAGAACTTGAAGAGCTCACGCATATAGACTTCTTCTGCAATCTCCCCGACGACATAGAGAAGAAAGTAGAGAGCTTGAACAAGGATATAATCATAAATCTGTGGAACATTAAATAACAAAACAACAAACGAAAAAACGACTGAAATACTGTAAACATTTTTCACAAGATTATGTTTTGTGTAACCACTTCATTATCAACACAATGCAAAACCTATTGTTTTGCATTCCGAAACCGTAGGTTTTACACGGTAAAAGCGTAGGTTTTGCATCGCAAAACCTACGCTTTCGCAATGCCAAATCGAAATTATCATTTTCACTACGAACTATCTTTACAAAATCAAAGTGGTTCTTCAACATCTTACACAAGCAATAAAAGGAAAATCACACCACTGAAATTCCATTGTACACAGACACAAAAAGCCTCGTTCGGACTTCTCCAAACGAGGCTTCTTAATGAACTTAGAATTAGAAGTTTTATCTTTCCCTCAAGCCGCTCACGGCTTTTGCCTTGTGCTCAGCTGCATTGTTCAGCGTGGCTTTGCCAAACGCCTTGCCTGCTATCGTACCGGTTGCAGTGCGTGTCTTTACCATTCTGCCTTGCTGTTGTTGGTTGCTTGGCGTGCTAAGTCGATATAAAATTCGTCTGTAGTATTCGTGCTGACACCGTAACCGAAGAATGTATCGTAGCCCTTTTGCTGCTCATAACCAAGGTGGAAGCCCTTTTTAGAAGAGTTTGCGTCCATTCTGAATATTGTGCCCGACTTGGTATATCGGATATAAATATCGCCATTCTTGTCTACAAACCACGAGAATTCCAACGTTTGTGTTGCACCGTTGTCTGCCGTATCAACCTCTATACCGTGCCCACTCAACGAATTCTTTGACGTTTCGTACTGGAAGAACTTCATATTGGCATGGAAAGTCTGCGACATTCGCTTCCCTTTTTCATCGAAATAGATGGTCATATCGCCAGCCCATTCTCCCGAAAGCATCTGGACTTCTGCCATTAACGGGTCGTTCTCTTTAGGATTGTAATTGTCTACATAGCCATAGTTTACCGCATTCATAAACTCTGCAAATTCTACTGCCGTAGCCGACGGATAGTAATACAAAAACCAGTCTCGGGTTGTATAGTAATCAGCCCCACCGGGATATGTGTACCAATAGTTCCGAACAGCCTCTGTTACGAGGTCGTTGTAATAGTTATAATGCTCTTCTTCGTTATCACAACTTGTAAATCCTACGGGAACAGCCACCAATGTAAGTGCCATTAAAAACTTAGCTATCTGTTTCATAATTGTAACTTTTTATGTTTATATTCTTTTCAATACCGCAAATTTAGAGAAAACCACAAGCTGTTGAAATTCTTTTTCTCTATTTTGCAATAGGGAAATCCCTACGAAAGGGCGTATAGAATGCTTTTTAAACCTTTTTAATAAATATTTCCAACAATACAGTGGTCTTTTCAAAATAATTCTGTAATTTTGTGTTCGATACATGGTACTGTCTAAAGAAAGAAGTAAAAAATTGACAAGGAAACTGTTAAAATAATGTATCATTATCTTAAAAGAAAGACAAAAGCGTGTTAAATAATACCGTAATAACCAAATACGGAGCATTGACTTAAATTTTACAAGTATGAAAAAACTTTTATTTTTAACCTTTGCAGTTGTACTGGGCATGTCAGCCCATGCACAAACGAGAGTATTAAAGCAAATCCCAAGTACAGCGGGAAATGCACAGTCGTTCACCTCATATAAGGCGCAGGTCAAGAAAATAGACCCCGCTGCCAACCAGATTTGGTGGGGATATGGTAATGAAACCGAAGCTCGTTCAGCACTCGGCATACAAAAAGCCGAAACTTACAATCTTGCTTTCTTCGTTACCGCTAGCAATAGTGCTATTGTGGGAAAGACCATCAAGGCGATTCGCTTCTATCTCCGCGATAAAGCGAACACGAGCGACGTCAAGGTATGGATTTCAAAGAGCCTGCCTGAGGACGTCAGCAAGGCAGACTATGTTCAAGATGTTGCTCAATCGTCTCTGAATGCCGGCGACGAGAGCAATGCAAAAATGGGAGTTGCCAACGACGTTGCACTCACCACACCACACGTTGTAGGTGCTGAAGGTGTTTATGTAGGTTATTCTTTCACCGTTGCCAATGCTTCAAGCAGTGGAACACAATACCCTATCGTTACATGGACGGGCAATAAAGCAGCTAATAGCTTCTTTATTCGCACCTCAACTTCTGTAAGTAAATGGAGTGATCTTTCTAACGAAAATTATGGCAAATTGGCATTGCAGATTCTCGTAGAGGGTGATTTCGTTCAGAATTCGGTATCTGCTAATTCATTGCAAGATATTGTTGTAGCGAAGAATAACACAGGCAAGAGCAAGTTCGTCGTAACCAATAACGGTAGTGCCGGTATCAGTAGCATCGACTATACAGTCGCTACCAATGGTACGGTAGGTGCAGAACAGCATCTCGACATTAACCCGGCGTTCAATGTATATGGCGGTCAGTGCACTATCGACCTGCCTCTCGCAGCTGATGCCAATACAGGTACAACAACGAAAACCGTTACCATTACCAAGGTGAACGGCAAGGCCAACGAAGCAAGCAACAACACTGCAACTTGCAAGCTGACCACTGTCAGCAAGGAAGTGAAGAGAGGTGTTGTTGTCGAAGAGTTTACAGGCACAGGCTGTCCTTGGTGTCCACGTGGCTTGGCAGGTATGAAGAAGATGCGCGACACATTCGGTGAGAACTTCATAGGTATTGGTATACACGGGTTCAACCAATCCGACCCAATGTACTACAGTGGCTATGCAAAGATTGGTCTTAACTCAGCACCATCTTGTAAAATAGAACGTGGTAATATGATGGATCCTTTCTATGGTACAAACAACGACATCTGCAACGACTTCAAGGAAGCACTCGCACGTCTTGCAGCAGTAGGCGTATCGGTTACAGGTAATCTGAATGCCGACCGTACCGAAATAACAGCTACAGCTACTATCGAACCTTTGGCAAATGGAACATACGAAATTGCCTATGTTCTTATTGGCGATGAACTTACCGGAACGGCTACTTCATGGAAGCAGGCCAACAATTACGCCTCACGCACTGCTGCTCAATGGGGCACTGACGACCCATACCTTACTCCGTTCTGCAAGGGTGGCAAGTATGGAAGTAGCTCGGTTACATTCTCTTACGAAGATGTTTTGCTTGCCAGCTCTTATGTTGGAGGTACCAACAAGGCAACGCTCGAACCACTACAGGAAGGTAAAGTCGTAACCAACACTTACACACTTACGTTGCCAACGAAGAATACGCTGAAAGAAGCAATCGAGAAAGCAGGTTACAACAAACTCGCAGTCATCGCAATGATTATCCGCAATGACGGCAAGATTGAAAATGCAGCCAAATTCTACTTGCAAGCTCCAGCCGGCGTTGAAGGTATTTCTGAGAACAAGGGCGAACTGAAGGAAGTAGCACGCTACACCATAGACGGTCGCAGAATCAGTGCTCCACAGCGCGGTCTTAACATTGTTAAGATGTCTGACGGCTCTACTGTCAAGGTTTTGGTAAAGTAAACAGAAACGCATAAGGCATATACGAAATGCCATTACAAAAGGGAAAGCCCCGACCGAACGCAAGTTTGGTCGGGGCTTTTTAACCCCAATCGGTTCATTAGCGTCCTTGACTGATTTGTCGATTGTTGAGCAGATGTGCCGGCATTTCATCGAAGGCGTAGCGGGCTACGGCGAGATGGAATGGTTGCGCAGATGAACAACGTGGGGTCGGCGTAAGAATTTAAGCCCGAAGATGCTTCAGCTGCTTTCCGGTGATAAGCGTATTAAGTAATAATCGGCTCTTTCTTTCAATATCTTATAACTAATATACCGGCGTAATTCTTGTATCAAAGTTATGTTAAAATAACGCACATAAGAACTCTTTATGCCTGCAAGATTATATTTTCAAAATAATTTTGTAATTTTGCAGATACTACAAGATGTAAAGATAAAGAGGCGAAAACAATCTGTGAAAAATTACATCACCGTTGCAGAGTAAAACAAAAAAGGTGTATTAAACAACATCGTAATAATCAAATACAGCAACATTAACTTAAACTTTTGTAAATATGAGAAAACTATTATTTTTAACCTATGCATTTGTACTGGGCATTTCAGCCTATGCACAAACAGGAGTATTTCAACAAGAACCGAATGCAGCGGGACACACACGGCTGTTCACACCACACAAAGCATCGCTCAATAAGATTGAACCCACAGCCAATCAAATATGGTGGGGATACCAAGCTGAAGCGGAAGAACGTAGTTCTATCGGTGTATCGAAAGCCGAAACCTACGCTGCGGCTATCTTCGTTGCCCCCGGCAATGCTGTTATCGTGGGAAAAACCATCAAGGCTATTCGCTTCTACCTCCGCGATAAAGCGAACACAAATAACATCAAAGTCTGGATTTCAAAGACTTTGCCCGATGATGTAAACAGTGCTGACTATGTTCAGAATATCGACGAGACAACTTTGACTGCCGGTGATGAGAGCGAAGAAAAGCACGGAATTGCCAACGATGTTGAACTAACCACACCCTACATTATTGGTACCGACGGCGTTTATATAGGTTACAGCGTTACTGTTGCCGATGTTTCGGAAAGTGCAACAAAGTTTCCTATCGTTACATTTGAAGGCGAAGAGGCAAATAGTTTCTTTATACGAACCTCATCAACTTCAGCAAAATGGAGCGATTTAGCGGAAGAAGGCTTCGGCAAATTGGCACTGCAGATACTCGTAGAAGGTAAATTCGTAGAAAATTCAGCTTCTCCCGATACAATGGAAGACATTGTTTTACTAAAGAACGGCACCGGCAAGAGCAAGCTCGTACTTTTCAATGGCGGCAGTGCCGGCATCAACAGTATCGACTATACCATCACTACTGATGGCGTAGCGGGTGCAGAGCAGCATCTCGACATCAACCCTCCGGTCAAGACAATGGGTGCTCAGTGCACCATCGACTTGCCCCTCACAGCCGATTCCAAGATTGGTATAAGCGAAAAAAGCATCACTATTACGAAAGTGAACGGCAAGGCAAACGAAGCTGAAAAGAAGTCGGCAACCTTCAAACTAACCACCGTCGGCAAACAAGTAAAGCGAGGTGTCGTTGTTGAGGAGAATACAGGCACAGGCTGTGGGTGGTGTCCACGCGGTTGGGCAGGCATGAAGAAGATGCGCGACAAGTTCGGCGAGAACTTCATAGGTATTGCCATTCATCAGTTTAACGAAACCGATGCCATGTACTGTCCTGACTATGCAGAGCTGAACTTTAGCGAAGCACCTGCTTGTAGGATAGATCGCGACAACGCAATATTAGACCCTTTCTACGGAACAGAAGAAGATATATGCGCAGACTTCAAAGAATCACTTGCCCATATAGCAACGGTAGGCGTATCGGTTACAGGCAAACTGAATGCCGATTGTACACAAGTAACAGCTACGGCAACCATTGAACCTTTGGTAAATGGAACATACGAAATTGCCTATGCTCTCATTGGAGACGAACTTACCGGTACTGATGCCTCATGGCAACAGAACAATTATTACTACAAATACGTTAGCCAAAACGTTTCCAACGACCCATACCTCTCTCCATTCTGCAAGGACGGCAAGTATGGAAGTGCCAAAGTAACATTGAATTACGACGATGTATTGCTCACCGGTTCTTACAAATCAACTACCAACAATGCAAAACTCGCCCCATTACAGGAAGGTAAAGTCGTAACCAATACCTACACTCTTACGCTGCCAACGAAGAATACACTGCAAGATGCTATAAAGAAAGCAGGCTACAACAAACTCGCAGTCATCGCAATGATTATCCGCAGCGACGGCAAGATTGACAATGCAGCCAAATTCTACTTGCAAGACCCAACCGGCGTCGAGGGTATATCCGAGAACAAGGGCGAACCGAAAGAGGTAGCACGCTACACCATAGACGGCCGCAAAATCAGTGCTCCGCAGCACGGTCTTAACATCGTCAAGATGTCTGACGGCTCTACTGTCAAGGTATTGGTAAAGTAAAAAGAAGCCCATAAGGTATCTTTGAGATGCCATTAATAAAAAGGAAAGCCCTGACCGAATGCAAGTTTGGTCAGGACTTTTTAAGTTAAGACAGTATGAATGTAATCGTTGAATGAAAGCAAATTATAGAAGCCAATCGTTAAATAACACATATAAGATTTTTTAATGCTTACAAAATTGATTATTCGGAATAATTTTGTAAATTTGCAGATACTACAAGGTAGTCATTTAAAAATAAAAATAAAAAGATGAAAACAGTTTATGATTTCACTGTCAAAGACAGAAAAGGCGGCGAAATTTCTTTAAAGGCGTTTGCCAACGAAGTGTTGTTAATTGTAAACACAGCTACTAAATGTGGGTTCACACCAACTTACGATGAGCTTGAAGCTACTTACAAAAAATACCACTCACAAGGTTTTGAAGTGCTCGACTTCCCTTGCAACCAGTTTGGACAGCAGGCTCCGGGAACCGACGAGAGCATTCACGAATTCTGCAAACTTACATACGGTACAGAATTTCCACGCTTCAAGAAGATTAAAGTAAACGGCGAAGATGCTGACCCACTTTACAAATTCTTGAAAGAACAAAAGGGTTTTGCAGGTTGGGACGAAAGCCACAAGCTCACACCTATACTCGACAAGATGTTGTCGGAGGCTGACCCGGACTACAAAGAGAAGTCGGACATTAAGTGGAACTTTACAAAATTCCTTATCAACAAGAAGGGACAAGTTGTTGCACGCTTCGAACCAACAGAGAAAATCGAAAACATTGAGAAGGAAATAGAGAAGTTGCTCGCCGAATAAAAACATTCGCACAATAAGCAAAAAGAGTAGAAAGAAAACCGCAAAGTGGGCTATCTTTCTACTCTTTGTTATTCTCAGCCTTCTCATTTCCAACTCTTATAGAACAATAGAAGCTTGATGAAACAACCTATTTTATGGACGGAAAAAAGGCCATAAAACCGTAAATATTTTTCGCAAACATACATATCGGATAACCATCTGTTTATCAATACATTGCAAAACCTATTGTTTTGCATTCCAAAACCGTAGGTTTTGCACGGTAAAAGCGTAGGTTTTACATCGCAAAACCTACGGTTTCGCAACGCCAAAGCGATTATATCACTTTTTAACAGAATTATCTTTACAAATCCGGTGCTATTTTTCAGTAAAATCCTTAAGCAGGATAAAGAAAATCAATCTCCCGAAAACATCAACTGCCCCTTCTTATTTTAGCTTTCTTGTAGCCAACAATCCCATAAACGTCAATAGTCCATTGAGCATCAACAACTCGTAACCGAACTTATAGTTCCATAGCTGTAAAGCCATATTGTCCAACAAAAAGCAAAGCAACGGGCTTGCCACAACTACGTAAGGCACCAAGCGGTCGTTCACCGTCTTACGGGTCAGCAAGCCGTAGGCAAACAAGCCGAGAAGCGGACCATAGGTGTAAGAGCACAATATATAAACCGCATCGATTAAACTTGTAGAGTTTACTGCCCTGAAAACCAAGATAAAGAGTACAAAAACTACCGACATACCTATATGCACACGCTTACGCAGGCTTTCGTTCGTTGGTTGTTCGCAAATATCTACACAGTAACCGGTAGTGAGCGAAGTAAGTGCAGAGTCGGCACTCGAAAAGCAGGCGGCTACCACACCTATGGCAAACAACACCTCTACCCCACTGCCCAACATTCCGCCGGCTACGGGCAACAACATCAGTTCGTCGGGCGAAGCAGGCAAAGGCTTTCCCGTTTGCTGCAAAAACATCATAAGCAACACGCCCAAAGCCATAAATAACAAGTTGGCAGGCAAGAAAGCCACACCATAAGTGCACATGTCTTTCTGTGCATCGCGCAAGGTTTTGCACGTCAGGTTCTTTTGCATCATATCTTGGTCAAGCCCTGTCATCACCACAACAATGAACACACCACTTAGGAATTGCTTCCAAAAGTTCTGTTTGGAAGCCCAGTCGTCCCAGACAAATATCTGCGAATGGCTGTCGTTTACTACGGCAGTAAAGGCTTCCGACAGGTTTAAATCCAATGCACCCATCACCTTATATATAATAAGGAGTAAGGTCAGGAACATGCACAGCGTTTGAAAAGAATCGGTAAACACCAATGTTCTGATGCCGCCTTTGCGTGTATAAAGCCATATTAGCAATACCAGCACGACAACAGTAAGTGGGAAAGGAACGTTGAAACTGTCGAGAACGAAGCGTTGCAGTATCATGCAGACAACATAAAACTTTACGGCAGCCCCCGACATCTTGGACAAAATGAAAAACGAAGCTCCCATTTTGTAACTCCGCACGCCTAACCTTTCTTTCAAAAAGGAATATATTGTTATCAGGTTCAAGCGATAGTAAATAGGCAATAACACAAAAGCCACCAACACATAGCCGAAGATGAAGCCTATACAAGTTTGTGCGTAAGCCATATTCTGCCCTATCACCATACCGGGCACGCTGACAAATGTTACGCCCGAAATGCTTGCACCAATCATGCCAAACGCCACAAGATACCAAGGCGACCGGCGAGTTGCACGGAAAAACGAATCGTTACTGCTTTTCTTTACCGTCAGTTTGCTGATGAACAAAAGCAGACAGAAATAAACAAGTATGGTTCCAATAATAATCATTGCACAATAAAGAAGAAAATAAGTTGGTATTTTAGTTTGTATATAAAACCTTTTTTCGTAACTTTGCTAACATAAATCAAGCCCCGACGACGGCACTTCATGGAATGCAATACTACGTTAATAAAACGATAAGAGCATAAAACAATGCTATGACACACACACTTTCAGCTCGTTAAAAGTATTTTTCTACTTTCACGAGCTGATTTTTTATTCTTAACCGAGCTTTAATTCATCGCAGGCTTGCAATGCGCTGCCAATAGCAGTGCAGTATTCCGAGTACTTAGGGATAATGAAATGAACATCGTAAAGGCGTTCCATCATTGGAAAAAGAATCTTGCATTGAGGAAGACGCGAAAGATTTCCTATCATCACAAAGTCTTTTATTCCGCTGTTCAATGCACTTAAAATCGCTGCAGAACCTATGGATTGCAACACCAGACAGATAAGTCCCAATGCCACATCTTCGCTCCGTGCATTGCCACGTGCATTGGCAAAAAGCGACGCAGTAGCATTCATTGGCAAGCCGGGCAAAGGCTTCGCTGATATATCGCTTATCTGCAGATTTATATTTCCTATATCGCCTTTCTTTGCTAAGTCGGATATTTGATGAATGTCGTCGGTGTTCAGCAACAGTCGCGAAAGCCCATTCAGCGTTCCTCCTCCTATTCCAATGCCACCGATATGGCGAATATCGTCGCCGTCGCACAACACAAGCGAAGTACCGGTGCCCATCGAAACAACTATCATACGATTAAGGTTAGCCTCGAAGCGAGCACCTAATCCGTCGGCTAAAAACTCGTCAGCCTTTTCCGTAGGCAGTCCATAAACAGGCTTGTCTATATAGGCAGAGCCCACACCCGTAAGCATGACCTTACCGACATCGCTCAATTCTATCTTGTTGTCGTACAGATACTTTCCGAATGCACCATAAAGAGAAGTTACAGGGTCGGTCGCCTTGATGCGCAAAGGGCGCACCACCTCTCCGTTTCTTATTCCAACTATCTTTGTTGTCGATATTCCGACATCAATTCCAATAGCTATTTTCATAACACCTTATATATTATTACATGGCAAAGATACAAAAAAAAGTAGATTGTCAGACAGCTTATGAAAGAGTTTTTGCAAAAAAAAGCGAAAAACATTTCTCTACTTATCTGAAAATGAGTATCTTTGCATTCCGTTATGATGAGATAACAAGATAAGTATAATTAATAGACAAACAAAACAAAATGACAAAGGCAGATATTATCAATGAGATTGCATCTTCGACAGGTATATCTAAGAAAGATGTGTCAGCAGTTGTGGAATCTTTCATGGACGCGATAAAAAACAGCTTGTTAGAGAACAAGGAGAACGTTTATCTTCGTGGCTTTGGCAGCTTCATCGTTAAGCACCGCGCCGAGAAGACAGCACGCAACATTTCAAAAAACACAACGATTACTATCCCTGCACATGACTTCCCCAGCTTCAAACCGGCGAAGACATTCATCGAGGATATGAAGAAATAATAAACAAAACAATATAAACAATTTAAACATTTAAAGCTATGCCAAACGGAAAGAAGAAAAAGGGACACAAGATGGCTACGCACAAGCGTAAGAAGAGATTAAGAAAGAACAGACATAAGAGCAAGTAAGCCTCATCGGGCTGAAGACTCCTATTAAGTCTTTCAACATGACGGGGCATGTCATCGCAATAAACTCCTACGACGGAGTGCGACGGCACGTCTCGCTTTTTATTGGATAAGCGTCGCAAAAGATGCTTATAAGAACAGAAGAAAATGACAAGCGAAATAATTATTGATGCCCAACCGAAAGAGATTTCGATTGCATTGCTTGAGGACAAGCGATTGGTGGAATACCAACGCGAACCAAGAGAAGCCAATTTCTCAGTTGGAAACATCTACATTGCGAAGGTCAAGAAACTAATGCCGGGGCTTAATGCCTGCTTCGTAGATGTTGGTTATGAACGCGACGCATTTCTTCATTATCTTGATTTAGGAAGTCAGTTCAACTCCTTTGCTAAATATCTCAAACAGGTACAAAGCGACAGAAAACGACTTTTCCCCATTGAAAAAGCCGGCAGATTGCCCGACTTGCAAAAGGATAGCAGTATTCAGAACACGCTGCAAGTGGGTCAAGATGTAATGGTGCAAGTAGTAAAAGAGCCCATTTCTACAAAGGGACCACGCCTGACAGGCGAAATTTCTTTTGCAGGACGCTATATCGTACTCATTCCTTTTGGGGATAAAGTAAACGTTTCTACCAAAATTAAAAGTGGAGAAGAGCGCGCCCGCCTGAAGCAACTCATACAGAGCATTCGCCCGAAGAACTTTGGCGTGATTGTTCGTACGGTGGCACAAGGCAAAAGGGTGGCGGAACTCGACGCTGAGATGAAAGTACTATACGGAAGATGGCACGATGCCATAACAAAAGTACAAAAGACTCAAGAGCGACCACAACTCATTTTTGAAGAGAAAGGACGTGCGGTAGGTATGCTTCGCGACCTCTTCAATCCCACCTACGAGAATATTTATGTAAACGATGAGGAGATTTGCAACGCCGTAAAGAACTATGTTACTCTCATTGCCCCTGAAAAGGCAAACATAGTAAAGAAATATACGGGCAAGTTGCCTATCTTCGACAACTTTGACGTAACGAAGCAGATTAAATCGAGCTTTGGAAAAACAATAAACTACGGACACGGTTGCTACATCATCGTTGAACATACCGAAGCTATGCACGTTGTCGATGTGAATAGCGGAAACAGAACAAAGGAGAAAGGACAGGAACAAAATGCTCTTGATACCAATCTTGGCGCAGCCGACGAGATAGCTCGCCAACTCCGTTTGAGGGATATGGGGGGTATTATTGTAGTAGACTTCATTGACATGAACTTGGCGGAAGACCGGCAAATGCTCTACGAGCGTATGTGCAAAGCGATGCAGAAAGACCGTGCCCGCCACAACATTTTGCCATTGAGCAAGTTCGGTTTGATGCAAATAACCCGCCAGAGAGTCCGCCCGGTCATGGACGTTGATGTGGCAGAAGATTGCCCAACTTGTTTTGGTACAGGCAAAATACGTTCAAGTTTGCTATTTACCGACCTGCTTGAACGTAAGATAGCCCAACTTGTGAATAAGGTTGGCATTAAGAAGTTCTACTTGCACGTACACCCATACGTTGCCGCTTACATCAACAAAGGCGTTGTTTCCTTGAAAATGAAGTGGCAGATGAAGTATGGGCTCGGTGTCAAGATTGTACCATCGCAGAAACTTGCTTTTATGCAATACGAGTTCTACGACAACAAACGTCAGTTCATTGACATGAAGGATACCAACGACAAGTTGTAAACAACACTTATTTATTTAAGATAATGTAAGAACTTTGCGGTTCTATTTAAAAGATGTTATATCGTTCGGATATAACATCTTTTTTATAGACTATTTTGTTTAAAATGAGCTTACATAAACACCTCTCCAAAAGATACCGAGTAATCTGTAAAAAGATACCGAGCAACCTGCAAAAAGATACCGAGCAATCCACAAAAAGATACCGAGCAACCTGCAAAAAGATACCGAGCAATCTGCAAAAAGATACCGAGCAATCTACAGAAAGATACCGAGCAATCTGCAAAAAGATACCGACGAACAAAATAAAAACCGCCAAACTCGTAAAGAGCAAAGCGGTTTTTAGGATTTCCAACAATATATTTAATGTATCGAAAACCTTTGTTTTTCGCTATAAACAAACAATTTTTCTCTTTCGTTAGAAATGGAAAGACACATCAACACCTATTTGGAAAGGGTTGCCAAGCTGCCCGAAGTATGCTTTGTTCCCGTTGCAGCACTCTGCACAGCAAAGGTGTTGTACTTTGTATCGGTAAGGTTGCGCACCCAAAGATTAATGTGCATCGGTCCGAAATCGGCATCTGCGTGTGCGCCCAATGTTGCGTAGAAGTTTTGCGATATGGTATTCAGTTCGTCCCAATAGGTATTGCCTTGTGCCGACAAGTTCAATCCCACTGTAACAGAGCGCAAATGGAACCTGTTTGATGGGTCGAGCAAGGCTGCGGGGTCTACATCAATACGATAATCGGCATTGCCGGCAAGGGTGTGTTGCGGAACGAATGGCACTCGTTTGTCTTTATAATTCACCACACCGGCAGCGGTTGAATCGACATATTCGTCGAATTTTGCGCTCGTGAAACCATAGCTTAAAGCATACGACAGCTTGTCGTTGAGCGCAACGCCACGCAATGTTGCCTCCAAACCACACGAGTGGCTCTTTCCCGCATTGGTCATCATACGACCAAATCCGTAGTTGTTTGCCAATACAGACAGTTGCTGATTGCGGATTTGCATATAGAAGGCAGCCAAATCGAGCTTCATCTGTCCGTCCATTAAGTTCAAGTGAGCACCTGCTTCATAGTTGAAACTTGTTTCGGGCTTATACTCTATGGTCTTCGCAATATTGCTATAATACGCCTCATCGTGCGCAATGTCAATGTCGCCACGCGCCTTTTGAGCCGCTGCTGCAATCTCTGTCTGCAATATATCCGAGAACATCTGAATGTTATAACCACCTGCACGATAGCCTTTCGACCAAGTTGCATAAACGTTGTTGCCATTGTCGAGACGATAAGTAAGACCTATCTTAGGCAACAATTCTTTGAAATGGTTGCTCTCGTGATGGGCAAGCAACGATGTAATTGTAGGCTTTATCTTCACGCCCATTACACTTTCGTCCATCAGCAAGCGGGCAGATGTCTTATAGTCGATTGCCACGTGCGAGTAGTCGTAGCGCAAACCAAGCGTTGCACGCAAGCGGTTGGTAATGTCGATATTGCTTTCATGGTAGAAACCCAAGTTGAAAGTTGGCGTGCGGAAAAGTCCCAAGATAGGTTGCATCTGCATATTTATGCTTATACCGCCTGCCTTTGCTATCGCAGCTTTTGCCGCTATTGCTGCTGCTTGCATAGCTTTTTCTTCGGGTATACCTTTCTTTATCATTTCTGCGGCTATTCGTTTTGTCATTGCTGCAAGCACACCGTTATATGCAACATCGGTAATACGGCGTGAAAGATATTTATTCATATCGCCATCAATATAAACGGGTGCATCGGTTTTCAGCCATTGATAAGCACCGAAAGCACCGAATGCCCACTGCCAACGACTATGATTTTTGCTCTTTACAGACAGTTCCTCCGTAAGCGAGTTTTGCAATTGGCGTTGCTCCAAATGCAAGAAATCTTGCGGAAGATAATCGTTGTCCATCATCATATAGTCGCGAAGAAACTGCCAAGAGGTCATAGAGTTAAGCACAAAACCATTGCCGTTGTACTTTACACCTACCCCCGTGTTCAGCATATTGCGTCTGTAAACACTCTGACGGTTCTGGCTTGGACTTTGTGTTCCCGCCTTCAAAGCGTAGTAAGGCGAAGTTATGTCGGCAGTAGCTATCTGTTCTTTCGTTACTATCTGACCGTAAGGGAATCCGTTCTGGTTCACATACTGATAGTCGGCTACGAAACTGAAGTTCAACCGATGGGTCGGGTTCCACAATAAACGGGCTTTTCCACCAAATTCGTTGAACTTATCGGCACGCTCACCATTAAACTTATTGGTGAAGAAACCATTCTGTCCGCTGTAGAAAGCCGAAACAGCGAAAGCCGTTTCATCGTTCAACTTTGTGTAATGCCCTATCTCTGCTTTGCGCCGGAACTTGTTTCCGAGCGAAAGTTTAAGGTCTGTGCCTTGATATAAAAACGGATTTCTACTATAAAGACGTATCAATCCGCCTTCATTGTTCATGCCATAGAGCGTGCCTTGAGGTCCATGGAGCACATCAACACGGTCTATATCGTAAGTATGAAAGTTGAAAGCACTCTTGCTCTGAATGGGCATATCGTCTACATACATTCCCATCGCAGGCGAATTTACACGCGAACCTATGCCGCGCATATACATCGACGATGTGTAACGAGAACCATATTCGGGCATTACGAACGAAGGAACGAAAGCCGAAAGCTGCCGAAGGTCTTGTGTATTAAGGCTCTTCAACTGCAATTGGCTGAAAGAAGTGCTGTTTAATGGTTGCTGACGAAGGCGGTAAGCCTCTTTGGGGTTGTCGTAAACATATACTTCTTCAATGTCGTAAATGCGTACGGTGTCGTTAATCTCTTCATTGTCATCTGCCAACAATGAAGTTGGCAGGAGTGAAGCACATAAAAATGTAAGTAAAATCTTGTTCATTACCATTTCTTTATTGCATTAATTTAATATCGCTTAGCGAATGCAAAGGTAGTGAAAACCTAATAATTACACAATCCTTATTTATTAGGAAATACAAACAAGACGGCAATGAGATGTTGCAAAGGCAACGTTCCGATGTCCTTCCGAAGCATTAAGAATAAAAAAGAGTGCGGTTCCGAAGATATTTATGTGCCTTAAAATTGAATTATCCAAGCTTTAGGAAATACTTTTCAGAACTCTGATAATAATTTTTCTAACCTTTGATAAGTATTTCCCAAAGCTTAGATAATTTGAAAATGTACATAGAAAGATTGTATTATATACGGTTTCTTGTGAAACGGAAACCTATCAGAAACAATGTCAGAACCTTTGTAAGCCCCGCATATTAACATTAAAAACAAGAATATGGCTTATTGATTAACTATTTAAGAAGAGAATAGTCTTGCAGCGGTTTCGCTGCAAAAAGAAAGAAAAGTAAACCGAAAAACTATTCGTTTACCACACCGCAATGGGGACAACGCCCTTTCCTGTGAAGACGAGAACCACAGTTTCCGCACTCGTAAGCATCGCTGCTTTTCTTGAACCAAACCCGAATGCCGTAATAAATGTAGACCAAAAGAAGCAGGTAGCCTATATAGTATAAGGTGAGAACCGAAAAAACAATATAGTTTACCGCACAGATGGCTGCCAAACCGCACAGATACATAAAAGCATCGCCCGAACGAAGCAGTCGGCGGACATCGTCGAAAGCAGCAATGCCTACCAGCAACATTGCCCAGACAAGCAACAGGAAAATATTTAAAAGTATAGGTTGCGAGAACGGATTGAGCGATGGGTGGAAGTAAAACTCCCGCCATGTTTCAGGCGCAAAGAGCTGAATACTTGCATAGAAAGTCGCCGACGTCGCTACAATGATTGCCAACAGCGTCGGATAAAAAGAGTTTATATCGTTGAAATGCACAATGTTGGCATTGCGTTTCATAATCTTTCGCATCAGATAGCTTACGCCAATCAACGAAATAACAACCAAGAAGATAAGCAAGTGTGTGTTTGAAAACAGAGAAATGAACTGCGATATGGGCGTGTCGGGGTCTACCTTCTTCAGCAGTTGCTTCTCTCTCGCCCAGCCAAAGGCGTAATCTTCCGTGGCAATGCGCACCCAGACCGAATCGATACTGTCGTTCGGAAGAATGCGAATATCGGCTACCACCAACGATTTTCCCTTCGTTACAGCAAACGAATCGGTTTCAAGATTGTTCACAGCTTCCTCCGGTTGTTGCCTTAGAAGCATCAGGGAGTCTTTACTTACTACAAAATTAAATCCCTCTGAATAATGATGCTTCACACGGAAAGCAAACGAATCCAACTTCGTCGTACTGCCGGACCACCCTAAACTATTATCGGTTTGTTTCATCAAATCGAGCGAATCGTGGTTCGGAAGTATACGCCGGGAAATCTGTGCCTCCTGAACGCTGTCGGGAAGACGGAAGTTTGAAGGCGTTTTCTTGTGGTAACAACTTGTAGAAGCAAGCGAAAGAAGAAGCAACAAAACCACTGCTCCGAAATAAACATACATCTCTCGGAGGTTCTTTAATGGCTTGCTATGTTCAAATCGTTGTTTCATTCGGTCGTTATTCAGCATATATATTCATCTGACAGTCCTTGCAATCGAACTCTAAACGGAAGCGTTTCTTGTCGCCAAGTTCCAAAAACAATGGCTCTTTCCACGTTGGTTTCTTGCCGCCGTGCACCACGCAATAGCCCAACGAATAGCGAATGCAATGGCGACACTGCATAATAAGAGCCTCATCGTGCATCGGTTTCGTGTCCATACACTCGAAAGCAGACTTTACGTTTGCCCCCTGTTGCTCGTAAAAAGCCCTTGCCGCACGGTTGGAAACGTTGTAAAGGTAGGGGAAACGCTTGTATTGCGATGGATTTATGTATTGAAAAGCTGCCCCATTGGTGTTGCCCAAATCGTGCTCTTTCAGCGTGTTTGCTTCTTCAAAAAACAACGGCTGACATGCAAAACTGTCAATGGCACTGCGCCTTAACTCGGCAAGCACACTGCGCGGAACAAAATATTGGTCGGCATCATTGTCTATTTCCATTCCCTCGCAAGTGTAAATGGTATTGCCCAACTTGGTGAGCTGGCGGACGATATTGTCGCGCTGGGGTTTCTTGGCCTCCTGATGTGCAAACCGAACGGTAGCTTTTGCTTCTACCTTTGGAACACCGTTGCCGCTTAAACGAACCGTCAGCGAATAGCCATCGGGGGTTAATCCGAACTCCATATCAATGGGCAGAGAGCGTACTGCCGACTGTCCTGCAAGTTCTTTCTCGAAAGCTTGGTCTTGGTTTCTGTACAAACCCATACCCGCTTTCAAGCCTTGTGGCATCTTGTAAGGGTACAACCGGTTGCCCACAGCCTTGTTTACACGAAACCCTTCCAATGCTTCCACCGTTCGTCCTTCACGGTTGGTTTGCCGATGAATGAAGCACAGACCGTCGCCATTGGCAAAACTTGCCGTCGTAGAAACGTTAAACGAGTCGCGCCGCATTTCTTTTACCTTGCCAACATATTCTCCCAACGCTTTCGGCGTATTGGGCGAGAAAATGCCTTGCTGCCGTCCGTCGGCAAAATAATGGGTATATCCACGATTGAAAGTCTTGTTAAGGTCGGGTGTGAAGTTACATTCCACTTTTCCAAACGATGCGCGTCGGAACTCGTCGGGGTGCTTTGCTATGATGGCATTCAAACGTTGGTTGTATGCCGACACAACATTCTTCACATAATTAATATCTTTCAGCCGTCCTTCTATCTTGAAAGCACAGGCTCCCGAACGCATCAACGCCTCAAGATTATCTATTTGGCTCATATCTTTCAGCGAAAGAAGATAACGCTGATGCTCTATTGTTCTGCCGTCGGAATCTTTCAAATCGAATGCCATTCTGCAGAATTGGGCACATGCTCCACGATTGGCTGAACGGTCGAAACAATATTGGGAAGCGTAGCAAATACCGCTGTAACTCACACAAAGTGCCCCGTGCACAAAGGCTTCCAACTCTACTTCGGGCACAGCTGTATGTATATCGGCTATCTCTTGCACCGACAACTCTCGTGCCAACACCACCCGTTCAAAGCCCAAAGAAGCAAGCCAACGCACCTTTTCGGCAGTTCTGCTATCGCATTGTGTACTGGCATGCAGCGATATGCCAGTCTTTAGCTGTTCCTTGCAAACCTTCAACAGTCCCATATCTTGAATTAACAGGGCATTGACCTTAGCCTTTTCCAATTCGCGAACAAGCTGCAACATATCGTCTATCTCGTTGTCGTAGATGATTGTATTCACCGTTACATGCACCTTTGCACCAAATCGGTGAGCATAATCGCACAACGCAGCTATATCTTCTACACTATTGCCTGCCGATTGCCTTGCACCAAACTTGGCTGCACCAATATATACGGCATCTGCACCGTGGTCTATTGCTGCTATTCCACAAGCCAAATTCTTAGCCGGAGCCAATAGTTCTATTGTTCGCATCTTATTATCCTTGCTCTGCATTCCAATGCACAAAGATAATCAATAAAAAAGAGAAAAGGAAGAAGACTGTATTAAAAAATCTAATCCAACAGGCACTTCGCCTCCCACTCCTACTTCAATTCCGTCATTACTTTCAAGCAGTTGCAAGTTTGGAACAGCACAGACACCTACCAATCAATTAATATTTAAAGGTGCAACTACCCAATAAAAAAGACACGACAAATACGAAGTGTACTTGTCGTGCCTTTATTTATATTATGTGTAATATACTTTCTTTAGAAGCGGTAGCCCACTGTCAATAAGATTTGTCCTTTATTGTTATCAATCTTTGTTCCGGCTGCTTCGTTGGAATATGATGTAGTTTTGCCCGTTGCAGTGTCTCTTATATCGAAGTTCATCGTAGAGAACGGATAGAAAGTTCCCTTCTGTGCGCTGTACTGATAAGCCAAATCGATGTTGAACTTCTTCACTTGATAGCCCACACCGAACGTAAATCGGTTGGTTGCTTCCCAATTAACGAAGTCGGTTGCAGACGAATAGCTGCTGCCGGGAGATACAACCGTAGGGTCTTTCTGTGCGTCCTTGTTGTACTTAGGACTAACGTAGTTGTAGCCTAAACGCAGTGCGAAGTCGGTTGTTGGCTTAAACTCGGCACCCACCTTCAATGTACTTACCCCTTGCAAGGCTTGTTTGGTGTGCCTGTTCATACCTTTATCGGGCGACGAAGTTTCAAAATACTCGTCGTAATAACCACTGTAATATCCTCCATCGTTTATGCGCGTGTTGGTTGAAGCGTGGTCTTCGTACTCGTATGTCAGACCCAATGCAAGGTAGTTGCCCACGGTATGACCGAGCGAAACACCGAACTTCCAAGGTGTCCACATCTTGTAATCGTATTTGTTAGGCACTTCTCCCCAGTCGTTTTTACCGCCGGTGTTGGTGTTTCTGTCGATACGGGTTGTATTTTCGGTAATTAAATCATACCAAGTAGGCGTCTTAACGTATGCACCCAAACGGAAAGGAGAATCCAATACAGGGCGGACAATAATACCTGCGGTAAGGTCGAAACCCGTACCGGTAATACGACGAATGTCGCGAACCGTTACGTCGCCAACTCCATTAGAGAGTTTCTCGTCGTATCTGCTTTCCGATTCGTAGTTTACGTCCTTCAATCCGAAGGTTATACCAAGGTACACTTTGTCTTCAATGCTACCACTGACATTGAAGTCGTAATTACCTATATAACCTGTATTTGCCTTGTCAAAGACATACGAATCGGCAAGATAGCTCTTGAAATCGCCTTCTTTATTAGCATCGGGCAACAGCGTGTTGAAGTACAAATAGTCTAATTGGCTCCACGTCCACGATACATTATTGCTCTTGGGGTCTACGAAACCTGTATATATATTATTCTTCTTACGAACGTCAAAGCCTCCATAGTTTTCCGAACCGAGTACGTGCTTCAAGTAAGACTGGTTGTTTTGCGAACCACGTCCTAATCTGCCGCTTGCATTCAATATATAGTCGAAGTTCTTGCCTTTGCTGTAATTAAATCCAAAGTTTATATTTGAACGGTAAGCCGCACGTGTTGAATATACAAAACCTATCTGGTCGAAACTTGCATTGGTCTTTTTGCCATCGGCAAACTCCTTGCCGTTGCTCTGCATAAGCAAGCCACCGCTCACCGAAAGTGTGTTACGACGAAACAAACCGATACCTGCAGGGTTGCTTCCTATGGTAGAAATATCAGCTCCTAAGGCTTCCATTGCTCCACCCATACCTACATAGCGGGCTGTACCGTTAAGGTCGTTACCCGTCAAACGGGCGTTCTCGTATGTTTCCTGTGCTGCTGCAGGCAACGAAAACAATGTTGCTGCAAGCAAATAATGATGTATTTTCATAATTATATGTCTGTTTTTGACCTGTTAAACTAACTTTTCTATTATAAAAAGTAAGAATTATTATCTACGACCACCGAAGCTGCCGCCACCCGAATGTGAACCGCCGCCACTGCGTGAGCCACCGAAACTGCCACCGCCTACTGCGTGTGAAGGACCTCTTGATGGACCCGAATTGTAGTTACGTGGTGTACTACGCTGGCTGTCGAACGAGTTTCTGTTATCAAAAACATCTCTTCTTGGTGCGCTTTCAGGCTTTCTGTCGCGAGAAAGCGTGCCAAAACTACTGCCTCTGTTGTTAGAAGAGTTGTTTCTTTCAATCACAACTCGGTTTCTTGAGTTGCCAAACTGACCGCTGCGTGCGTTCATATTGCCGAACGAACGTGGAGAATCGACATTACGAGGTTGTCCGTTGTACACAGAGTTTCTGCTTCCAAAGCTGCCGCCGTATGCACCGCCCCAGTGGTTAGCTGTGCCCGTATGCCCTCCGGCGTAGTTGTATCTGACGTAAGGTCTTGCAAAACCATAATAGTAGTAAGGGTATCCCCAACCGTAATAGCCGTACCCCCAAGGGTCATACCAGCCACCGCGGTAACGGTAATACCAAGGATCGTAATAGCCCATGTACCATGGATCGTAGTAACCCCAATACCAAGGGTCCCGGCTTCTGTACGAATAGCGGAATCCGTAATACGGATAATCATAGTACCAAGGGTTGTAATAGCCATAGAAACCTTCAAATCTGCCTAACCGACGGCTATAGGCAAAGTCGTCTTCAGTATTCTCAAAATAGCGGTCGAACTGATAAATCGTATCTATTCGATATACGCCGTCTTGGCTTCTATACTGTACAATATCGTTTCCTAACGAGTCTTGACCTATTTTTTTATAGATTTTATCTAACTCATTCCGTCGATTGTATTCGCTATCCGACTTGCTTATTCCACTGTAATAAGCGTATCGGTGGGTTTTCTGCGCATCTTTATACTCACGAACTGACTCCTTCGACGGTGTGAAATACACATCGTCTTGCGCCAACAAAGCTGTTGGTAAGGCAAGAGCCATAACTGAAAGTAGAACAAACTTTTTCATATTATTACCTCCATCTCTTTGTTTTATATCTGTTTTCTTCTTGTTTTCTTTTCTATCCAATGCAAAAATACTACATCTTATTGTGCAAATATACGGATTTTCCCTAACTTAATATAGGTTTTTCCCTATTTTTTGAGTAAACCAATACTTCTTGAAGTCATATTATAAAGTATAAAGAGACATTATCATTGCACGCGTTTCAAACATTTTAAGTATATTTGCACAATCATTAAGAAATAAACATGAAAAGAATAATTACTACATCGTTATTAGGCATTGCATTGACAACACCCATCTTTGCACAAACAAACAGCCAACAACAAGAAAGAAACAATCGGGTATTAACAGCTCCAAGTGCTTTCGAGAAGTATGTTCCTACTGCCGAAAACCTTGCAGCACGCAAACGGTTTGAAGGATTTCGCTTCGGAATATTCCTGCATTGGGGCGTTTACAGCACCTTTGCACAAGGCGAATGGTATCTGAATAACAAGATAAACAAAGACGAATATGCCAAGGCGGCATCGGCTTTCTATCCATCGTATTTCGATGCCAACGCTTGGGTAAGTGCCATTAAAGACTCCGGAGCAAAGTATATAACTTTCACATCGCGCCACCACGACAGCTTCTCAATGTTCAAAACAAAGGAAAGCAACTACAACATTGTAGACGCAACACCTTTCAAACGCGACGTGCTGAAAGAACTTGCCGATGCTTGCCATAAGCAGAATATAGACCTGCACATATATTATTCTATTCTCGATTGGATACGCGAGGATTATCCCATCGGTAGAACGGGACTTTACACAGGCAGAAACTTGAAGCCCAACTACGACACTTACTTCAACTTTATGAAAGGACAAGTAAGCGAATTGCTCCACAACTACGGAAAAGTGGGTGCTATTTGGTTAGACGGCTATTGGGATCACGACAGCGACAGCATTCCGTTTGATTGGCGTATGGAAGAGTTTTACCGCTACATTCACGACATTCAGCCTGCCTGTCTGATAGGCAACAACCACCACATAACGCCGATAGACGGAGAAGATTTCCAAATGTTTGAACGCGATTTGCCCGGCGAAAACAAGGCGGGACTATCCGGTCAGGCTATCAGTCGCCTACCGCTCGAAGCCTGCCAGACGATGAACGGTATGTGGGGATACAAGGTTGCAGACACCAATTACAAATCAACCAACCAACTGATAGAACTCCTTGTGCGCTCGGCGGCTAAGGGTAGCAACCTCTTGCTCAACATCGGACCACAGCCTAACGGCGAACTTCCTGCGGTTGCGCTCGACCGTTTGCAAGGTATTGGCAAATGGCTGAAACTGTATGGGGAAACCATTTACGAAACAATGGCAGGCGATGTGGCTGAAGCCGACTGGGGTGTGAGCACATCAAAGGGAAAGAAGACCTACCTGCACGTGTTGAAACAAGATGCTGAAACTGTTTCCTGCGTATTATCGAAAAAGCCTAAACGCATCATCGACTTTGTTTCTCGCCAGCCACTTTCGTACAGTTACGACAAGAAAACAAAAACGCTTACCGTCCACATTGACAGTCATAAGGACGTTGTAGACTATGTAATAGAAATAGAAAAGTAACAATTATGCCGATATTAGAAGTTTGCACAGGAAGCCTGCAAAGCGTTATGAATGCCGTAAAGGGCGGAGCACAACGCATAGAACTTTGTTCTGCCCTATCGCTCGACGGACTAACGCCCTCGTTGGGACTTATAAAAACGGTGCGCACACTGTTTCCAGAACTCACCATTCACGTACTTATCAGAGTGCGCGAGGGTGATTTCTGTTACACCGAAGAGGAGGTCAAGGCGATGGAAACCGATATTAAAGCCGTACTTCCATACGCCGATGCAATTGTCTGCGGGGCACTAACCGCAACAGGCGACATAGACATTGCAACCACACGCCGACTGATTAATGCCTGCGAAGGAAAGCCATTCACCTTTCATCGTGCTTTCGATGTTTGCAGAAACCCACTGAAAGCACTTGACGAACTTGCAGATTTGAACTGCACACGCGTACTTACATCGGGGCAAGCTCCCACTGCCGAGGCAGGCATACCGGCATTAAAAGAATACATAAAGCACACCGAAGGACGTATGACCATCTTGCCGGGCGGCGGCGTTACGCCTCTGAATGCTAAAAAGATACTCGCAGAAACGGGGGCAACCGAGATACATGGGTCGGCATCGGGAATGGCAGAAAGCGGCAGAAAAGAAACACTTACCGAAGTAGTGGCACAGATTATTCAACAAATAAAGTAAGTAAAGTAACCTAAACCGCTGAATACGATACTATTAAACAGCAGTTATTCATCTGCAAAAGAGTGGGTATAACCCTATCTTCTACCGCAACCAACCTACTGTAAAACCGCTCTGCACCAACATTGCAGAGCGGTTTACAATAGCGTTGCCGATGCGCAGCAGTAATGTTACAACGCCATTGCAACAAAAGTACAAAGGCTTTTGCACGCCACTAAAACGTTTTTCCACCGTCGCCATAACGTTAGTTAGTTATAAAAAGCAAAGTTAAGCAAGCTATCTCGCAGGTATTTTTAAGCAAGCCCACGAATGAAACAACGAGAGATTTTCCGTTTAATTCTGTAAAGAAAATTCCCTTAAAAAGTGATAATTGCGCTTTGGCATTGCGAAACCGTAGGTTTTGCATCGCAAAACCTACGGTTTTACCGTGCAAAACAGCCGCTTTTGGAACGCAAAACAATAGGTTTTGTAATGCGCTGATGCAGAGAAAGTTATACAACAGCTATACTTGCGAAAAATATTTACGTTTTTATTGTCTTATTTACGTTCTTTTCTCGTTCCTCGAAAAGTGCGTTTTCTCGCCATGGCAATGCTTAAATAAATTTGGCATTGCTCATTTGGCTGAACGAAAACGTTCATGAATAACGTGAGTTCGGTGTAACTATTCGAGGACGGAAATACTTTACTTTTCCTTGATTATAAGCATATTAAATCATAATCACTTCTTTCTTTAAGTATCTTAATACATAATATACCGGCATAAATCTTATACCGAACTCACGTTAAAAGAAGAAAAATAGCCTTCTTTGGCTTGTGAGTTAGTACAGATTTCATACAAAAATGCTTACCTTTGCACGCATTATAAAAACAGCAATATGGCAAAATCAAAACGCAAAAAGAACAATCATAAAAATCTGAAGATAGTTGGCACTATCGTCGGTATCGGCATTTTAGTTGCTTACTTCTTTTTATTCTCTTCTATGTCGAGCAGCGGTAAGACCGAGTATATCTTTATCGACCACGATGACAACATAGACTCTGTTTACCATAAGTTGGAAAAAGTGTCTACCAAGCACAGTCTATGGGCATTCAAGCAAATGGCAGCTGTATTCTCTTATAAAGACAATATAAAACCCGGCAGATACACCATTGGCAGTTCAGGCGCATTGCTGACATTTCGCAACTTCAAGAATGGAAGACAAGCCTCTATCTCGCTCACCATACGCTCGGTTCGCACGCTTGACGATTTGGCTACCGACGTAAGCAAAAAGCTGATGTTCTCAAAGCGGGAACTCATGGATTCACTCTCTTCCGAAGCCGTTTGCCAAAGGTACGGATATACCCGTGAAAACATCATTGCAATGTTCATACCCAACACTTACGACTTTTATTGGGACACTTCTGTTTCGACTTTCCTGAAGAAAATGGAAAAAGAAAGCAAGAAGTTCTGGACTTTCGAGCGCACCCAAAAGGCTGAAAACAATGGTTTCAGTAAAGAAGAAGTAATGACTTTGGCAAGTATCGTAGACGAAGAAACCGACGACGAGGGCGAAATGCCCAAGATAGCAGGTATGTATATCAACCGTCTAAACAAGAAAATGGCTATGCAAGCCGACCCTACGGTGAAGTTTGCACTCGGCAAGTTCGAGGCTCACCGCATCTATCACAAATGGTTAAGCTACGACAGTCCGTACAATACCTATAAGTACAAAGGACTTCCTCCGGGCCCTATCCGCATTCCTTGCGTTGCCGCTATCGATGCCGTTTTAAACTATGTGCACCACAACTATCTGTATATGTGTGCAAAAGAAGATTTCAGCGGTACACACAACTTTGCTGAAACCTACGAGGAACATTCTGTTAATGCCGAAAAATATGCCAAGGCATTAACAGAAAGAGGAATAGAATAAGCAGTGTTTATATCAAAAAAATATGGCTCTTTGAAAGTTTCTGTTTCTTTCAAAGAGCCATAACAACAATTAATAGTTTTTATTTCTATATTCGTTAGCTTTACTTTGCCTGATGCTTATCGTTTAACAACATTTCTTTTACGACTTCTTTCGCTGTTTTGCGTAATCGGTGAGCAGCTATTTCAGGTTTCATAGCCTCGCTGAGAGGAGAGTCCGACGGGTTAATTCCAACAACGTTATGAAAACCTGCCGACATCAACAGGTCTTGATTGGCTACACAACCGGCAAGTGCTATCGTGGGAATATTGTAAGTTCGAGCCATTGACATTACGCCAAACGGAAGTTTGTTGTTCAATGTCTGACTGTCTATTTTGCCTTCGCCGGTTATCACAAGGTCGGCATCGTGCAAGTGAGTAGCCAATCCTGCCGTCTCCAGTACAACATCTACACCTTTCCGCAATTGTGCACCGAGCAAACAAAAGGCATATCCCAAGCCGCCTGCTGCCCCACTGCCAGGTATAGACGGATCTGCTTTACAAAGGCGGGCAAGGTTGCGCAAGCCGCTGTCTAACAGTTTTACCTCCTCCGAGCTTGCTCCTTTCTGAGGCGCATAAACGTATGCGGCACCGTTGAACCCAAACAATGGATTGCTGACATCGCAAAGGACTTCAATCTGAACATTGTGGAAAGCATCAAGCGAAGAAAGGTCTACGGAAGTTAAATGTATAAGGTCGCCCCCTTTGGGACATTCAATGACGCAATTGTTTATATAGAACTTTGCACCTAAGGCAGCCAGCATTCCCGTGCCTCCATCGCTTGTAGCACTTCCGCCAATGCCTATAAGAATATGCTGCACCCCGGCTCTGACAGCATGAAGAAGCATTTCGCCTACACCAAAAGTAGTAGTTTTCATCGGGTTTTGCTCTTTCGCTTGCAAGAGTGTAAGTCCTGCTGCCGCTGCCATTTCCATAATGCAACACGTCGGTTTGTCCCGATAGCATAGCGAGAAACAAGCGGGCGCATCAAAGGATTGTGAACTTTACACGTCGTCCATTCTGCACCTGTGTAGCGTACAAGCGTTTCGGTTGTACCTTCGCCACCATCTGACATAGGTAAACACACTGTTTCTGCTGTCGGGAGGGCATCTTTTACGCCCATTGCAGCTGCTTCTACCGCTTTCTCTGCGGTGAGCGAACCTTTAAAAGAATCGAAAGCAAGTACAACTTTCATTATCTCTTTGCAAAGTAATAGTGGGTATAGCTGCCTTTAGCATACGGTGGTTTCGGTGTTAAACCTTTCGCCAATAGCGCATGCAACTTGTAGGCTTCTGCATAATATCGGGGGCGAAGACTATCAACAGGATAGTACTTCGTTACGAAACGAGTAAATTTCGGTAAGTTTCGGTCAAGCAAGAAACCTGTTAATTGATAGTGTACGGATTTCTTGGTTGCCTTATCAATAACGCTATCGGGCAATAGCAACGAATGTACTTTGCCCGGACGCAACACGTCGCTGCCACCAACAAGGCGGTATTCGTAAAGGCTATCGGACAGATGTCCTATGCGAGCCACACTATATATCGTAAGCATTGTGGTGGAAGAATCCACTGTCTGCATCTGCTTTACAGTATGTAAAGCATTGCAATACTTGTGGTTATGCACCAAGACCTCTACCTTTACTTTCTGGTGAAAATGCTTGTCGGAATTGCTGAACATTCCCACAAATAAGAAAAAAGCAAACATTATACCGAGGTTTATCCACAATAATTGAGAGGTAAACCCCACACCACGCACTTCCGGTTCGTATGGTTCGTAACGCCGTACATACAACACGAGTACGACATAAAGAATTAACAATAATGGAGCAAGCCACGCCCAGACTCCGAAAATAATCGAAGTTGTTACATTTGAACTAATGGCGGTGAGTATCGTCAGCAAAAGAACAGAAGGAAAGTAAGTAAGTGCATAGCCACGCTTGCTCAATTTCAACAAAGAGTTAATACCAATTTGACATAGTTGCAACACAAATGTTATTAAGATTGCACCCAACCACGGCACGTAATGCGTTTGTCCGTTTGATGCCAAATGCTGTGTAAGCACAAGAATGTCTGCCTGATAAAAGTACAGATAACAGAATGTGAATACACAAAATACAATGGCGCAAGAAATGCGCATAAACTTACTTTCAAATCTCATCAGCACTATTTCTTCTTTCTTAAAACCAATGCACTGCGAGCAGGAATATACAGTTTCAGCCAACCTTTTCCTTCTTTCTCATAAAGTGGATCGGCTAAAGTAACGTGCTTTACATTCTCATCAACAAAGCCAAAACCGCCATATTCCCACGAATCGGTATTCAATACCACATTGTAAACTCCATCAGGAACGAGGAAACCATAATCGGAAAACGAGCGTGAAGGCGAGAAGTTGAAGACAAACAGCAAATCGTTACGACTGAAAGCCAATATTTGGTCAAGGTCGTCGTGCCATACTTCTTGCAGCGGCGTATCGTTAAAGTTCGGCTCGCTCTTTATAACTTCCAGCATTTTCTTATCAAAATCGCCAAGAAAATGATAGCAGAGTTCCTTGTTGTCTACTAAATTCCATTGACGGCGTGCATACTTATAGCTCCAACCATTGCCTTCTCGGGGGAAATCAATCCATTCCGGGTGTCCAAATTCGTTACCCATAAAGTTTAAATATCCACCATTGATAGTGGCAGCGGTAACCAATCGTATCATTTTGTGCAATGCAATACCACGCCTTGCCCTGTCGTTCTCATCGCCTTTCTTGAAATGCCAGTACATATCGGCATCTATTAAGCGGAAAATAATCGTCTTGTCCCCGACCAAAGCTTGGTCGTGCGACTCGCAATAAGATATTGTACGTTCGTCGCTACGCCTGTTCTTTACTTCCCAGAATATAGATGAGGGCTTCCAAGCTTCGTCGGGTAATTCCTTTATTGTTTTTATCCAATAGTCGGGAATATTCATTGCCATTCGGTAATCGAAACCATAACCGCCGTCTTTAAACTTTGCTGCTAATCCCGGCATACCCGAAACTTCTTCGGCAATGGTTATGGCGTGGCTGTTTACTTCATGTATTAAGCAATTCGCTAATGTAAGGTAGCAAATGGCATTGTCGTCTTGATGTCCGTTGAAATAATCGGCATAGTTGCAAAATGCTTCGCCCAAACCATGGCTATAATACAGCATTGATGTAACACCATCGAAGCGGAAACCGTCGAAATGGTATTCTTCAAGCCAGTATTTGCAGTTCGATAGAAGGAAATGTAACACTTCGTTCTTGCCATAATCGAAACAAAGCGAATCCCAAGCAGGGTGTTCGTGGCGTTCGCCGGGATAAAAATATTGATTAGGATCGCCGGCAAGGTTTCCCAATCCTTCTATTTCGTTCTTTACAGCATGCGAATGAACAATGTCCATAATAACCGCAATGCCGTTGGAATGTGCTTCATCGATAAGTTCCTTAAGTTCTTCCGGTGTGCCAAAGCGAGAGCTGGGTGCAAAAAACGAACTTACATGATAGCCAAAACTTCCATAATAAGGGTGTTCTTGAATTGCCATAATCTGAATGGCATTGTAGCCTTCTTCTACAATTCGAGGCAATACGTTCTCTTTAAATTCAACATAAGTGCCCACTTTCTCTGCATCTTGCCCCATTCCAATGTGGCATTCGTAAATAAGAAGTGGAGATTTGTTTGGCTTAAAGGTTTTATGTTTCCAATGATATTCTTCTTCAGGACACCATACTTGCGCAGAGAATATTTTTGTTCCTTCATCTTGAACAACTCGTTGTGCCCATGCAGGGATACGCTCTCCTTCTCCCCCATTCCATAACACATACATCTTGAACAAATCACCATGATGTATTTTCTTTTCATCAAGTACTAATTCCCAATCGCCGGCAGTACCTTCTATTCTTCTGCATTGGTAATCTTCGCTGCGTTCCCAATTATTAAAATCACCTATTAAATATAAATTTGTGGCATTGGGTGCCCATTCACGGAATATCCATTTGCCGTTTACGTTATGCAATCCGTAGTAATTATACCCGTTAGCAAATTCGGAAAGGGTCTGCTTCCCTCCGTCGGTAAGTTCCTTAATGCGTTCCATGGCATGCTTATGTCTGCCGGAAATAGCTTCGTTAAAAGGAGCCAAATAACTATCATTCTTTACTATACCCATCAACTGAGTATTGTCTTCTGCCCTTTTTGCAGCAGTTGCTTTACCCTGAACCTTCATAACCATTTCGTTTTTGCTGTTAATTGTTGTGTCGAATACCATTTTCGTAATAACCCTGCGCGACTATTTTACCATTGCGGTCGGTTTCTGTAAACTTTCCGTCTCGCACATCATCACGGTAAGAACCTTCAAAACGTATTCCTTTTTTATCTTGTTCTATGGCAGCTCCGTTGCGCTTTCCATCGCGATACATACCACGGAATTTGCTTCCGTCTGCATAATGGATTATAATTTGACCGTCCATCTTGCCATTACGGAACTGCCCTTCAATAATATCTTTATTCTTTTTGGTCAGCTTTCCTTGCCCACTTTGCAAACCATTCTCCCAGTTTCCAACATAAACATCGCCATTGTTCCAAGCCATTGTTCCGAGTCCGGACCTTAAGCCCTTCAAGAAACGTCCCGTATAGTGCTCACCATTCTTATAACGCAATATACCTTGTCCTGTTCGTTCATCATCAAGGTAGTCGCCTTCGTATATGTCGCCGTTGCTAAACTTATACACTCCCTTTCCGTTGCGTAGGTCGTTCTTCCAATCGCCATTATATTCCTCGCCACCATGGTAGATGTAAACGCCTTTGCCTTCTTTGACATTGTTTACCCAATTGCCCACATAGGTTGTGCCATCGCTCCATACAAAGCGGCCGTGTCCGCTTTTAACATCGTTCTTCCACATTCCATCATAATACGCTCCATTGGCAAATGTGTAACGTCCCATACCATTTCGTTTGTCCATATCCCACTCACCATTATATACGTCGCCATTGTAATAGCGCATTATGCCACGTCCTTGCTGATAATCCTTGTACCAAAGTCCGTCATATACATTTCCGTTCTTAAACGTAAATACACCTTTGCCGTGTTGTTGGTCTTGAAACCACTGCCCTATATATTTTTCTCCGTCTGAGAAAGTATAAGTTCCTTCGCCCTGACGTTTTCCTTTTACAAATTCACCTTCGTAAACATCACCATTCTTATAAGTTGTTTTGCCACGTCCCGATGGTTTGCCGTTTGCAACATTTCCCTTATATCGGTCGCCTGTTTTTGAAACAATAGATTTTATTTCTCCACTTTGCGCCATAGCAAAGAATGGCATTACTGAAAATATTATTGTGATATACAGATTCTTCATTTGCATTTATAATTGTCTTTAATTGCAAAGATACACTTTTCAAGTGGCTTTTCCAAGAATCTAAACCTTTTTTCACTTATTTGCCCAACACATTACAATTACATATTCGGAATGTATTAAAGGAACAAAGTCTATGGCAGTGGTCGTCTTTAAATCTATTAATTGGTTCTCGGATATATTTACTTTCATCTCCTGATAAGTGAGATGCTCTTCAGAAAAAAGCTTGAATGCAGCTTCTTTGGCACACCAAGCAATCAATAAATCGGAAGTTGTGGTGTATGTTTCATCTGCCCGCAGAAACCTTCGGGCTATTTTTTGTATTCTGTCCGAATGGTATTCAATATCAATTCCTACTTGTAAACGTTCTGACAAGAGTATGGCAAGAAAGCCTTTCGTGTGTGAAATGCTGATATTATACCCTTCAATCAAAGGTTTTCCATCTTCATTGTGATTCAGTATAACGTCGTAGCCCAACATTTGTTTAAGCAGTTCTCGCTCTCCTTGCTTTTCTGCTTCCCTGCCGTTTCCGATTTCAAGAATACCCAAAACAATATCTTCGGCAGGATAAGTGATGCTACTTTTCATCTTGAATCGTTACTTTGATTTTGCTAATACGAAGATTTTCAATAGCCATCACTTCAAAAAGGAAGTTCTTATAGCTTAGTTTTTCGTGCAGAACAGGAAATTCGCCCTTCAATTCAAGCAACAATCCTGCCATAGAATCGGCATCGCCCTGCAGTTCTTCAAATGTATCATCGTCCAAATCAAGTACCTTCGTAAAATCGCCGACAGATGTTTTTCCCTCAAACAAATATACTCCGTTTGATAACTTACGATAAAACGATTTGTCGTCATCGAACTCGTCGTTGATTTCGCCCACAATTTCTTCGAGTATATCTTCAAGCGTTACAAGTCCGCTCGTACCTCCAAATTCATCTACAACGATTGCTATGTGCACCTTATTATCTTGAAACTCGCGCAACAAATCATCGATTTTCTTCGTTTCGGGAACAAAATAAGGTGGTCGTATCAAGCTCTGCCACCTGAAATTAGCAGGCTTATTCAAGTATGGCAGTAGGTCTTTAATGTATAAAATACCTCGTATGTTGTCTTCGTTATCTTGATAAACGGGTATTCGCGAGTAGTTGTTTTCTACTATACACTTCAATACTTCTGCATAATTGGAACGTATATCAAGGTCTACAATGTCTTGACGCGATGTCATAACTTCCTTGGCAGTTTCATCAACAAAACGGATAATGCCTTCAAGCATTTCCTGCTCGTTGCTTATTTCGTTCTTGTTTGTCAATTCCAATGCCTGCTCTATCTCGTCCATCGACAGCTTTCGCTTTTCCTTCTTCATCATTTTTTCGGCAAAAACGCTACTGCGCATCAGCACGTTTTCGATTGGCCAAAAGAGTTTGCGGGCAATCATTATTCCGCCAACAGCATGGCGACAAAACCTTAAAGGGTTCATACTGCTATACACTTTGGGCATTATTTCGCCAAAAAGAAGAAGAAGGAAGGTAAGAAGAATGGTAGCACAGAATATTTCTACCCAAGCAACTTTAAACTCAACAATCTCTCTCAGCACGAAACCTGAAAGCATAACGATTGTTACATTTACCAAGTTATTTAATATCAAGATAGTGGCTAATGTGCGTTCACTATCGTCTCGCAGTATTTGAATGTTCTTATCGGTACTGCTTTTTGTTGGTTCAAGTTCGTCAATATCGTTTGGCGACAAACTGAAAAAAGCGATTTCAGAGCCACTGGCAAAGCCCGAAACATAAAGAAGCAGGCATACTAATATTGCTGCAACGACAACTCCTACTGTTGGTGTATGAATTTCTACGGAGGAAGTAACAAATGTAACTAAGTCGTTCATTTAAAATGGTAATTTGGAATTTTCCATTTCGTCCATCGTCGATAATGTTTCTCCACTCTCAACATTAGAACTTTCCGCTTTCTTAGGTGCAGCCAACCATTCTAAAGAGTCGGCATAAATCTCCGTGGCTTGCCGGCGTGCACCTTTCTTATCGTCGTAACTTCGGTATCTGACACGCCCTTCCACGTACAGCTTGTCGCCCTTATGAATGTATTTCTCTGCATACTTAGCCAAACTCTTGAACAATACGATGTTATGCCAATCGGTATGGTCGGGTACTTTCGTCCCATTTGCCAAAGTGTAGCCCCTTTCGGTAGTTGCCAAAGGGAAAGATGCCACACACTGGTCGGCATCATAGTAATGCACTTCAGGGTCTTTTCCTACATGACCTATTAACATAACCTTGTTCATGGCTGTTGTTTTATTGTTTACCCGATAGTGGAAATTACTTCCACATACCAAGGTATCTGAAGCTGAAGTTCTTGCCTTTGGCAGACGGGAACTGGCTACGAGAATCTACACGGTCCTTAAGGTAATCGACAATGCGGTTATAGCAGTCGATACCGGACACCGATTTGCACTGTGCAACAAATGTGGTATCACGATATTCGTGCTTTCCTGTTGCTGCAATGTAAACCACCCGCTTGAAACTAAGAGAGCCTTCGTACCAGCCATCGCGCTCTTCATTAAGATGCATTATGGTCGGATTGTCTTTCTTCAATGCCACGCCGGCTGTTCTTACAGCTTTTTTCTGCTTGAAATCGAGCATTGTTTCAGCCTCGGTCTTTATGATAATGAAATAAATACGTGGGCGTACTTTGTATCGCTTTGGATAATAAACATCGCTTTCGGCATACAAACGTATATCGTCTTCCAATTCAGGTGTAAGCTGAATATCGGGTATTGATGCTAAAAAATCTAAAGCTTCTTCAACACTATATGCTAATGTTTCGTTATCGAAATATCTTAAGTATAAATTCATTTAGTCGGTGTTAGTATGTTTCTCTAAAACTAAGAGCGGAAAACGAGACTCGAACTCGCGACCCCAACCTTGGCAAGGTTGTGCTCTACCAACTGAGCTATTTCCGCAAAACAAATAAGACCTTCTCTTATTAAGTGAAGAGGAGGAGACTCGAACTCCCACGAAGCAATTTTCACTACCCCCTCAAAGTAGCGCGTCTACCAATTCCGCCACCTCTCCAAGTATTCTGCCATATAAGTAGTAGTGCCCAGAACAGGACTCGAACCTGCACGTATAAACACACGCACCTGAAACGTGCGCGTCTACCAATTCCGCCACCTGGGCATTCGAGAACAGGTCTCTATCTACTTATACCAATATTTCAAAAAGAGCGGAAAACGAGACTCGAACTCGCGACCCCAACCTTGGCAAGGTTGTGCTCTACCAACTGAGCTATTTCCGCAAAACAAACATTTCACCAAATGCTTTAAAAGTCGGGGCGACAGGATTCGAACCTGCGACCACCTGGTCCCAAACCAGGCGCGCTACCGGGCTGCGCTACACCCCGCTGCTATCTTCATAGACTGCTCTATTCCCGATTTGCGAGTGCAAAGGTACTGTATTCTTTTTATTCCTCCAAATTTTACTATGCTTTTTTTCATACTTTCTTTATTAATAAAAGTTGCTTGCTCAACTATATTGGTAGTTTTGAGGAAGTTATACAAATACAAAAACTTCGCGTTCTATCCTCGCCTTGCCTTCATTTTAGCATTTCTGCTGTCTTTCCATGGCTTCGTCGCACCGAAAGCGCAGAAGAGTTTATGTTACGGAGAAACGGACAGACAAGGGAGCGTAGAACTTTAGCAGATAACTTCGTGAAAGGAGGAAAAGAAGGCAGAAAAATCGTAAACATTTTTCGCAAGAAAAACTATTGCGTAACCATCTTGTTATCAACGCATTGCAAAACCTATTGTTTTGCATTCTAAAACCGTAGGTTTTGCACGGTAAAACCTATTGTTTTGCATCGCAAAACCTACGCTTTCGCAACGCCAAACCGAAATTATCGTTTTTCTTCAGAATTATCTTTACAATACAGGCACCGTATTCAGCCTCTGCATTAAGCTAAAAAGGAAGCATCAACACCGTCTAAACGAATGTATATTATTTCATAAGTGGGGGGGATAACGGTGTATGAACCAAGAAGTAAAAAGACCGGAAGGACAAGTGCTGACAAATATTACTGTCTATTGGAAATGCAACCGTTCAGACCACATTAATGTATCGACAGATTTAAATTGAACACGTAAGCTATCGTATAAAACAGCTGGACGACTAAAATATACATAGGAAACAGTTTGCTGCAAAAAACCAAACCGCTTGAAATAGAGTTGTACACTTCCGACACTGTCTTTAGTTTTCCGCACGCAATGCCGTACGATAAAGAAGAAACAATGACGATGAAAGACAGAGCCGGAACAAGTCCTAAGGAGAAACTGCTGGGAAACAAACTTCCCGTAACACTCAGCAAAGGAGATTCAGGCAACATCGCGAAGATGATGCTCAATGCTATGAAGCACACGAAATCGAACAATGCAAGCCTTATCCCTACCCTCTCTCTATAACGGAAATCGGCAAACTTGTTATTCCTGTCTATCAATTTACATAATATATTGTGGAGTCCGCTTGTTCTATAGACGCCCCAAGCAATCGAAAGAAGCAACAGCCATATAAGTATATCGCTCTTCAGATTGTTCGTGAACTGCCCTACAAACCATCGAAAACCTCTGCCACTCAGTAAAGAATTAATATTGACATCGGGGAAAGCAGCAGTTACCAACCATGAACCGAACACGATTAGCAACTGCAGCACCATTAAGCCCAACGCTATAATTCCATACTTATTCTTCATCTGAATACAAGTTGTCTATGTCTATTATTCGTAATTCCAATGCACGCACCACCAAACGAGTGGCATTAACACCCTGTCCTCTACGGTCGTTGCCGAACAGTTTCTGCACGAGTTCGTTCTGGCGTTTTTCCAGACTCTTTACTCCGAAAGGCATACCGCGCAGATTTGTAATCTGTTCCTTGGTGTAACCCAAGGCCAAATGGCGCAGAAATCGCTCGTCGTACTCGTCTATCTCGTAATCGATTAATGCCTCTTGGCGCATCAATTGATTGTTGATACTGTATTTAAACTTCTCTACTATCTTTTGCAAAATAGGCTGATTGAAAACCAAACGCTTTCCGCTCATTACGCTTGAGACATCGCCTCGCGTAAGAAGTTCGCCACTTTTGAGGCAAATTCCATCAGCTCCAGCATCTAAAACGTCTACCCATAGTTTCTCGTTCAATATTTCGCCCGTGAAAATCAATACCTTTACGTTGGGATACAGCTCTTTTGTCTGACGGCAAATCTCCACGCCGATTGTCGTCGAACCACCCAAACCCAAATCCAGCAATACCAAGTCGGGCAACTCTGCCTTCATCAGTTTCCAATAAGCCACTTCGTTTTCGGCAGTGCCAATAATATGCGCTTCCGGTATTTCGTTACGAAATATGCCTTCTGTTCCTTTAAGTTCCAAAGGCACGTCCTCAACAATGATTACTTTAAAATCTTCCATATCCTTTATTATTCTTTCTTTGCTCTTGATAATGTTATACTTAATGTAGTTCCCTTGTCGGTATTGTGGGCGACGATACCACAACGATGGCGATTGAAAAATTCTCCGTTCTCGCGTACAATCTGCCTGCATATCATATAAGGTGCATGCTCTATGCTTGGAACAAATAAGTTTGCACAGGCTTCGTCGGACAGTTGCAGTTGCGACATATACAAATGGAGGGTTAAATATTCGGGCGATAAGCTTTCCACATCTACTTTGATGCGCTCGCTTGCATCTTGTTTCTGCAACAATTCAAATAGGTATTTCAGCAAATCTGCATCGCCCAAGACGGCAAATTTTCCCATTTCCGGCGATGAGAGTTCCATGTTTTTGGCAAGCAGTTTGCCTACTTCTATGCGCCCATACGATGGTTTAATTACCGAAACTTGGTGCATAGCCTGCATACTCAACATGGAATAGAGTTCCTTATAATATACTGACAGCTGGTCAATCGTTTCCAATTCGGCGTCTTTCTCGGAAACAAGCTGACTTATTCTTGAAGGATAGTACATTGTTTCGTGCTTCAACGTAGAAAGACAATTATCCAAAATATTGTTACTTACGTGCAGTTTGTTGTTCTCAAACTCCATTCTGCGCAATTCGTCTTGCGCCAATTCTATGTTTGTCGAGCTTGTATTATAACTTTCAATAGACTTTTTCAGTGCCTCGTTAATCTTCTTTGTTATCTCTTTCAAACTCTCCGGGAATTTGTTGGTTGCAATGGCACTTATCGCTTTTTGCTTTTCAACGGGCGTTCCGTTGCTTAAAAGTATTGCGTTTATTTGCCGAATATTCTCAACATACGATTGGAAACGAAATCGTTGTCGATAATACATAAAATAATACAGCGGAAATATGGATAAAAGAAGCAATATCAACAAAACAATTGCTACGTTTTTGTTCGATTCCGAACGTTGCATCATACGACAATATTCGCCCAAATTCTTGTCGGCAGAGTTTTCTTTAAATAATAATGTATATACATTGTTGTTGTATCTGTACAACGCCCAGTCGTGAAGTGCCAATGCTGCGACTGCGCTCTCGTTACGAATGTCGAGTATAATGCTGAAGTTTGTAGGCACATCATCGTACAACCATTGCACTTCGGCAGGTGTAATATTGTCGTCGGCAATACGTTTCATCAGATGTCTGCCATTGGGATTTAACCGTAAATAATACTTATTCAAGTAGTAACGACAGGTATCGGCAAAGTCTAAAGTTCGTTTATAATCTCCTTTAATATTACTGAAGTAAGCCGAATCGGCATACATATTGGCTATATCCAGCTCTCTTAAAGAACTGTTTTGCCCGTTTGCATTTGCATTTACAGGCGTATCAGGTTTATTTGCATACGAAAGTAAAGAGGTAGAGAGCAGGCAGAGCAATGCCAAAATGCGGACAATTCCTTTCGGAAGACGGAAATAGAACCTGCTGCCTTTGCCCAATCTGCTTTCTGCACCTATCGAACATACGGCAAACAGCTTGCTTACTTTCTTATATTTATTAATGATGCCATTGCAATTCATAAGCCCAAAGCCGTGCGAGTTTGTTTCCTTGTTGTCCACGATTACCTTTCGGTCGAAGATATGATGCAATGCTTCAGGCTCAATCCCTATCCCCGTATCTTCCACAGATATTTCAATAAAATCTGTTTCTTCCTTTGACGATATGGAAACCGTTCCCCCTTCAGGCGTAAACTTGCGAGCATTTTCTGCCAGTGTGTTTATCATGAACAACGTAAGTACCCTATCGGCTTTTACAATGTTCTGCGTTGGCTCTATGTTTAATGTTATTCCTTTCAGTTCAAAAGCCTTTCTCGACTTTGCAACAACATCAAAAACTTGTTGCAACGAGAAGCTCTCAATGTGCAAAGAGAGTTCTCCTTGTTGCAATTGAATCCACTGCGTCAATACATTATTATATTTATTGATGTCGTCTGTAAGTTCTGCAATATAGGCATACCGTTCGTTTCTTAATGCTTCTGTCCCATTGTTGGTTTTCAATTGATTGATTTCGTGAATCATTCTATCAATCAAAGGATTCAGTGTATTGACGAGAAATAACTTCGCACGCTTCTCTATGTTCCGCTTTTTATTCTTTACTACGTTGGTGTGCGTTATATAAGATGCTTCTTGAACCTCTTGATATTCTTCCTCAAGGTCGTCAAGTTCTTTCTCGTTTCTTACTTGCCACTCTTTCAACGGTAGCAGTAAATCGTCTAAAGAGTTGCCGTTTGGATTTCTTTTCTTTAAATAATGGAACAGCAAAAGCAAGCCCAATACCAATGCTATCATTAATAAGACGGCAACTATCATAAGATTCAGCTGTTGCGAAGTTGATTCAAGGATTCCCGCACGCGACTCCAAATACCTGTCTTGACGTGTTTGTTCCTGCAAGTCGAGATAGATATTGCGGTTAAAGTCGCTGCCTTGCTTGTCGTTTACAGCTGCATAAACCACGCTCAATTGTTCGCGAATGGAAGCAACCAAATCGGGTGCTTGATTGATAGCCTTGTTCTTTTCCAATGCATCTTGCAAACAAATAATGGCAGACGGATAATTGTTGATTTGCCAATAACACGATGCCAACGTTCTAAAAGCACCTGCTATTTGATACACATCACCATATCTTATAAACAAATCGGCAGCTCTTTCGGCTAAGTTTCCTGCCAATAAGCTGTCAGAAACATTGTCTGTATTGATAAAGCGAATAGAAGCATGGTTGTCTTCTATTAGCTTATCACGCATTTCAGGTATAATAAGGTGTTCGCTTAAACCTTGCAACGAGTTTGCCTGCCAATATATATAGCCGTGTTGTTGTGCTGCCATGAAGCATCGCATTAAATATTCAAACTCTTGCTGGCTGACTTCTTGCTGCGTCCCCTTGCTTAAAACACCACCGGCACCAACGTTATAAAGATAATTAAGATATTGTGCCGTGTCGTCGCGAGCTATCAGTCTTCGTTTATATCTTCCATAGCTTGCGCCGATTGTGCTCGCAAGCCCACATAATAATAATAGGTGGAAGACACAATACTAAATTCGGAATTGGCATAAACCATTCGTTTTCGCTGATGTTCGGTAAGCAGTTTCTCCTCTTCGGCAATGCGTTTCTGCCTTCTAATCGCCTTTTCTCTAAAGTCATAGAAGTCTTTATTCTTCGATTCTCTTTGACACAGACGCATCAACTGAACGTCGGCAATCAGCAGTTCTACCTGATTATCCGTTATGGAAAGAACACTATCTAACTTCTCGTAAGCACTTTTATAGTTCATTCTTACCATATCAACAAAAGCAAGATTGTTCAATGCCTCCGCCTTTCCGGCATCATAGCCTTTTGAAAGTTCCAAAGCACGTTTGGCATACACGTATGCCGTGTCTATATTTCGATAGTGGAAAGAATAGGAAATGCTATTCAACCTATCCACTTTAGCTCTGTCTACCCGTGAACAAGCCGAAAGAAAAGAACATAAAACCAATATAAATATAATTATAAGGTATGTTCTTGGTTTATGTTTCGTCGTTTGTAAGATAACTTTTATATTTGATACAAAAATACAAAAGATAATCGGATAAAATACCAAATAGTTTCATTTTTATATTGTTTTGACTGAAAAAGAGTCGTCAATACACCTTAATTCCCAACTATTATTATTATTTTTGCAGGAAATAAAATAAGAAAACGCCGTATGGGTGATAGAATAAGAATAAAAGATATAGCTGCAAAAGCGGGCGTGAGCGTTGGTACTGTGGACAGAGTTCTGCACAAACGCCCTAACGTATCTAAGTCTGCATTGGAAAAAGTAGAGAAGGTTCTGAAGGAAATAAACTACCAACCCAATGTTTACGCAAGCGCATTGGCATACAACAAAAGCTATACTTTATACTGCATATTGCCCAAACACACCAGCGAAGCCTACTGGCAAGAGATTGAAATAGGGGCTATAAAGGCTGTTGAATTCAGATGCGACTTTCATTTGAATATAAAGTTAAAGTATTTTAGCCGCCTCCAACCGGAGTCGTACTTAGAGGCTTGCCGGACATGTTTGGAAGAAAAGCCCGACGGCGTCATATTGGTTCCAACAACATTAGAGGCTACAAGGGCTTTTGCCGATGAACTTCACAAGCGCAATACTCCCTTTGTTTTGTTAGATTCATATATGCCCGACTTGAAGCCACTGTCGTTTTACGGGCAAGATTCGTTTCAAAGCGGATATTTTGCTGCAAAGATGCTAATGCTGATAGCACAAAAAGAAAAGTCGATAATGCTGATGAGGCAGACCTTCGAGGGGAAAGTTACGAGCCGACAGCAAGAAAACCGCGAGGTAGGATTTCGCAATTACATGGAAAAGTTCTATCCGAAAGTTGAAATAAAGGTACTGGACTTGCCTATGGGGGAAGACAAAGCAACCTACAATGCGATGTTGGAAGACTTTTTCACTGCCAATCCGGACGTCCGTCATTGCTTCACCATCAATTCAAAAGCATACATTGTAGGCGATTTCATTTTAGAAACAAACAGGAAGAACGTGCAGATTATGGGCTACGACATGGTTCCCAGAAATGCAGAATGTATGCGAAAAGGCAGCATCTCCTTCCTTATCGCACAACACGCTTACCAGCAAGGCTTTTCAAGCGTGGACACATTGTTTCAGAAAATAGTATTGAAGAAAGAAGTCCGACCCATCAACTATATGTCGATAGAACTCTTATCGAAAGAAAACATGGACTTCTATCACCGCACACGAATTTAGGATTTCTAACCGAATGATATAAACCGAGAGAATAAAAATGGACATCATACAACGCAATTTCTTTAAACTTATCCGTTCGGGGGCTTTCGACGACAAGTCGGTTATTGAAGTTATGTCGCCGTTTAAATGGAGAAGACTCTACGAAATTGTGCTGTTTCAAAACGTGCTCGACTATTTTGTGCGTGGCGTAAATAACCACGCTAACGACAAGAACTTGAACTTGCCGGCCGCACTTATCGAGGAAATTCAGAAAAAGTTAGACGAACAAGAAGAAAAAAAGACAACCGAAAACGGCATAAACCTTAGCAACGGATTGCTGAACAAAAAGTATCACAAGATAATACACAATGAATTGCACAGCATTGACACATCTGTTGAAACGTTAGAAATTTTGAAACTCATCGTTTCCAACACAAACGCAATGCTCAATCACGGCATTAATCTTGACAGCATCATAAGATTGGGGCAATATTTAAGGAAGAAAGGCGACAAAGTAGACTTCTTAAAGTTGGAAGGTTGGCTGTCTTCGCTCCATCTACAGCGTATGGCACAACTCCAAGGCAGCATTCTCATTGCCGTGTTTGGATTTGAAAAAGACGAAATCGACTTCGTGAAAAAAGAAGAACCGATAGCTTACAAGCTGACAATAAAGATAATCTCGAACCTTGTTAAAGACACTGCGGGTGAATGGCATTTCAGGCAGAACTCTGCAGGTTTCGTGCAAAACAATGGCAAGATGTTGCGCAGAAACCTTCGCAGAAGCTACAAATACATAAACTATGCGCCATTGGAAACAACCAGCAACTTCATTAACGGCTTTATCAGAGGACTTTCTGAAATAGAAGAATAACGTCTCTTTGTTTTCGATGAACATGCCTGCGCACCAACAAAACAACTCAGCAATTTACCAGTGGGGCACATTTCTTCCTCTTGTGTAAACAAGACGATTTAGTAAAGATATTTTCTTTAAAAAGCGATAACTGCACTTTGACGTTGCGAAAGCGGCTGTTTTGCAATGCGTTGATAGTAAAAAGGTTACACGACAGATATGTCTGTGAAGAATATTTACAATTCCATCGCCTTATTTCTGTCCACAAAACAAGAAGAAATCTTTCTGTTTATGGAATGGTCGGGCGATACTATATCTCGCATACCGAACCCCTGCTTCTCCGACAGTGCGTTGCTGTTCTACTCGTAATCGTCTATTACGTTGTTCATCATATCCATCATCGGCTTTCCGGTTTTAGCTATTTCGATTAGCTTCTCCTTCCATTTGTTGCCTTCAAAGAAATTGTCGGGGACTTTCACCCAGCAGCAATAATCTTTCATACGAAGATATTGAGCAAACTCATAGTCGCGCGGAAAGCCTTTCGGAATGGTTTTCAAAGCTGCCAAACCAAAACCTTTTTCAGAAACAGCGTTGTCCTCCCATTGTCCGTCGTTAGGATAACCGAAGGTCTTTATAAACTTTCCGTCTTCAACAATCTTGCGCCATTGGTCGATATTCGCCATTATCTCGTTGCGGCAAGAAGTAAGAATATTGGTTGGCAACCAATAAGAACCCACTGCAACCAAGCAGTTGTTCGGCTCTAAATGAATATAATAGCCGCCCCGCAACGCCTTTCGTCCCTTTGCACAAATATAAGCACCAAAATGTCGTTTGTACGGACTCTTGTCGGGCGAGAAACGTGTATCACGATAGAAACGATAGGTGCAGTCTTTTACTTTCAAGTGGGCTATTTCGCTGTCGATTGCCGTTAAAGTTGTTATGGCTTCTTCAACGCCTGCTTCGAACTCTTTTCTTACGGTTTCGTATTCGGGTTTATGTTCTTGAAACCACTCTCTATTATTGTTGGCAGCTATGTTCTTTAAAAATGCCAATATGATTTTCGTGTTCATTTTTATCTACTTATTTAGTTTGCTATTATCCATATTCTTGGGGCAGAAGAACTCAAACGGGCATTTTTCGCACATCGGACGCAGGCTCTTGCAGATATACCGACCGTGCAAGAGTATCCAATGGTGAGCCGAAGACACCTCGTTCAAAGGGATATTACGCATCAAACAGTCTTCTACTTTACGTGGCGTGTTGGCATTGGCAGGCACCAATCCCAACCGATGACTGACACGGTAGACGTGCGTATCTACTGCCAAAGTCGGCTTTCCGAACCATACTGCCTGCAACACATTTGCGGTTTTTCTCCCTACTCCGGGCAGTTTCACCAGTTCGTCGGGGTCTGAAGGTATTTCGCCGCCATATTCGTCTACAACCATACGCGCCATTTCAACCAAGTGTTTTGCCTTGGAATTTGGGTAAGAAACGCTGCGCACAAGTTCGAAAACGTCTTCAACCTCGGCAGCAGCCATAGTTTTCGCATCGGGAAACTTGGCAAACAAAGCGGGAGTAATGGCATTTATGCGTTTGTCGGTGCATTGGGCTGAAAGCAAAGTGGCACATAATAACTGGAAAGCCGAACCGAACATAAGTTCGGTAGATACTTCGCCAACGTTCTTCCTGAAGTAATCTAATATATAGTCGTAGCGTTCTTTTCTTGTCATCTTGTCGTTTATCATTTCTTTCTAATGCGAGACAAAGGTACAAAAAGTTATTGAAAATTTGGTGTTTTGGCAAACTTAACGTACTTTTGCACTATAAATAACAAACACGTAGCATTATGACAACACCTATGATAGGATTGATTGCCTTACTCGTAATTGCAATAATCGGTTGGGCAATAGCAGAAGCAAAAAGCAAAGCAATAGAATTTACACACTCTAAGGAGGAAGAAGAGGGGTACGAAGAGATGCGCGAAGCATACGAACACGATGGCGGCAAGGAGCTGTCGTTGAAAGACTTGCTGAAAAAAAACTATACCAGAGGATATAAATCTATCTGATTTTCCTTCCATTTTCCTTTGAATGTGTTTGTTGCTATTTTAGCAAACAGAACACAAAGAGCCGACTCTCGTATTGAGAATCGGCTCTTTGTGTTTCTGAAAATTACAAGTTCTGCGGTACGAAACATCAGACGGCTTTCCGTGCAACAGCACTTTGTACTCCTTCACTTAACGTGAATTCGGTACGAAGACAGCAGATTAGAAAGGTAATCTCGCAGATGTTTTTAAGCAAGTCCGCTAATGAAACAGCAAGAGCTTTTCGGTTTAATATTGTAAAGATAATTCTGTTAAAAAGTGATATAATCGCTTTGGCGTTGCGAAACCGTAGGTTTTGCAATGTAAAACCTACGCTTTTACCGTGCAAAACCTACGGTTTTGGAATGCGAAACAATAGGTTCTGCAACGCCTTAATAATGAGAGCGTTATGCAACGGATATACTTATGAAAAATATTTACACTTTTATTGCTTGTTTTCCGTTTATAAAATGAGGAATGGAGGGGTAGCGATGTAGAGAGCTAAAGAATTCTTTCTACTCGGAAAAGTGAAATTATATGCTTCTCCAAACAGCGTATCAACGAGCATTGAATTGCTTTAAATCCCAATTGGTCATTAGCGTCCTTGACCGATTTTGTTCGATTGTCGAAGCAGATGTGCCGGCATTTCATCGAAGGCATAGTGGGCTACGGCGAGATGGAATGGCTGCGCAGATGCCGGCAAGCATACGAAAGCAGTAAGGAAGAGCATGACACTAATAACAAATCTAAGCAAATGCGTCCTAATGAACCGATTTGGGTTAAACTTTAGATACTTCTTTATTCTATCAATCGCTATGAATCTTATTTTTCATTCATTGGTTAATTTCTGTAATTCCTCATCAAACTTCTCTGAACGAATGTACCCCACCTTTCTCTTATTCATAGGCGACTTAGCCATTAAACCAATCGTAACCAATCCCTGAAGATCAGTTCTAGCAGTCTTAGAGGTAACCCCAAATCTATTAGTCAATTCTTTAACAGTAAAGATGGAGGTAGGTCTTTCGTTTAAAATCTTAATTATTTGCGCTTGACGCTCGTTGATTTCTGTGATTTTTCTGAAAGTAAAAAACTCCTTTTGTTCTCTCATCTTTTTCTGTAAATACATTTTCAATTCTTCATAAGCTTTCTTCATTACTACAAGATTGTAGTTTATGAAGTACGACAAATCTAAATCGTCATTCTCTGTATAGAGAAACGCCTTTTCGTATTGACTTTTACTCCTGCAAATAATTCTTGATATTGACAAATATTCTGTTAGCCAATAGCCTTTTTTCAGCAAATACCAATAAACCAGTGCTCTTGAGGTTCTGCCATTGCCATCTACGAATGGATGAAAAAACGCCAACATAAAATGTATGATAATGCCTTTTACTATCGGGTGTATGAAGGGCGAATCCGATTCGTCATTGGCAAAATCACATAATTCTTTTAGAAGTTCAGAAAGGTTACTGGCGTCAGGGGGAGTATGAGCTATCTCACCTGTGATATTATCCATCACATAGATATTGTTGTCGTTTCTGAACTTCCCCTCGTTTTCAGGATTATCCAGCGTCTTGCTTGAGATTAATTGGTGAATCTTTTTCAAATAGTCAAGGGTCATCGTCTCTGTTTTATGGTCAAGCAGATACCTAATGGTTGCATAGTTATTCACTATCATTTGTTGACTCTTATTTACCGGGTTTTTCTGCTGTCTCAATATCTCTTTGGCTATTTTTCTTGTAGTAGAAGCTCCTTCCATTTGGCTTGAAGCAATTGCTTCTTCCATTATAGAACTTACAAGGTACTGTTTTCTATCCTTATCGGGTATAATACTCTCTGCACCGAGATTGCCACCAAAGTTCATATCAAATTCATGGAGTAACGCTTGCATTCTCCCTGTAATCGTAAAATGGAAAACATACTTATCAAATTCTAAGTTAATAACATTCATAGAACGTTTTATCTTTACGGCACTCCATAGTATTTTAGGTTTTATATCGTTTGGAGATAGATACTTTACCTTGTCCCAGTATAAATAATTGTCATCGATTTTGGTGAAAAGATCCTTATACTTTTGATCCTTAAACAATTTAAAAGCCGATAGAATATCGTTTTTCTGTAATTTGGGCGTACTCTCTATCATATTCTTGAACATTACTGAATGATGTTGCAAAGATAGTTCATTTATATGAATTCTTCGAATAATTAAGGGGAATTTCTTTTAAATTCCCCTTAATTACTCATTAATTACTCATTGTGGCACAAATACTCCCCCCAATCGGTTCATTAGAAAAAATACTGTCTTTTTGCTTGGTGACAGGTGCTATTCAGGCAATAAGAAAGTGTTGACGGCCAAAACGGTGAAAATGGAGACGAAGTTTGCTTGCACTTTGATGATAAAATTTTCTAATGAATTGGGGTTAAAATGTTGTTATAAAAAAGCAAGCACATCTTGAACTTCTCGGTTCTTGATGTGCTTGCTCTTTTTATTTCTCTACACCATCTGTTGTTAAGAGTATTTTTTTACCGTCGTATTCGGCTTCAAAGTAGGGCGGTTCTTCTCTGAGCGAAATGCGGTCGTATTTGAAAGGTGTAACCAATGTTTCTTTTCCGTCGGGCAATACAAGTCCCAGTTTTCCGTCTAACTGTGCTATAATCGGCATTGTGCGCAAGTCATCGACATACACGTAGCAGGTGCGGACAAAGTCATATTTCGGACTTAGTATGGTGTTTCCTTGATAATCCACGATACCGAACTTACCGTTTTCTTCGATTACTTGGTGGTATTGAATGTATGTATCTTTCAGTAAGTTCAGGTAATTTGCCATCTTACGCTTATCATTCACCAATGTAACAAGGTATTCAAAAGTGTCGGAATAGTTGGCAACCGAACGCACCAATACCATTTTCATATCGAGTCCCTTCAGTGCTTTCCGATTTAAGTCCAAGTAAAGTGCTATTGCCTTTTCTCTTTCTTCCAACGAAAGGTTCTCCAACGATTCTTCAAAACGCAGCATTTGCGCTTTCGAACCGCGCATACCTTTTATGTAACGGTGTATTTGTCTGCCCATTTCCTTGCAAGCGAAATGTCTAATCTGTCGTTCTTCAACAGGGTCAGCGAAGTTGTGTATGATGTTATTCTGCTTTTTCATATCTATCTCTCCTTATCATTATGTAAGTCAGACATTGCGTTTGTTCTCTCTTTATTCCTTATTATATATAACCGTAGTTATTTTATTTCGAAATCAACATATTGCAAATATACGAGATTTTAAGGAAGATACCAAAAGTTTTTTGTATTTTTGTACGGCAAAAAAGATAGACTTACCCAAGCAGATGGACAAAAAGAATAAACAAGAAGACGGTTATATAGAAGTAAAAGGCGCAAGAGTAAACAACTTGGCGAATGTAAACGTGAAGATTCCACGCGGAAAATTCGTTATCATAGCCGGTGTTTCTGGCTCCGGTAAGTCTTCGTTGGCTTTCGATACGCTTTATGCAGAAGGGCAGCGCAGGTATGTTGAGAGCTTGTCGGCATACGCCCGCCAGTTCTTAGGCAGAATGGCAAAGCCGGAAGTAGACTTTATAAAAGGACTTCCACCTGCCATTGCAATAGAGCAAAAGGTAATATCGCGAAATCCTCGTTCTACGGTTGGTACTTCGACAGAGATATACGAATATCTGCGATTGCTTTATGCACGAATAGGCAGAACCATCAATCCTGCGACGGGAGAAGAGGTGAAACGCCACACCGTGGAAGATGTTATACAGAAAGTGCAAAGCTATTCCGCCGGTACAAAATTCTGTATTCTTGCCCCGTTGCACATTCGTGAGGGCAGAAGTATCATGGCGCAGCTCGAGATGGAAGTGCAGGAAGGCTATGCGCGCATTTATGCAGATGGCGAGATTGTGCGCATTGAAGATTGGATAGAAGCGCACGACGAGAAGAGCATGGAAGAAGTAGAGAACATTTATCTTGTTATCGACCGTCTTTCGGTCGATGATAGCAAGGAAACAATATCACGCCTTACCGACTCTTGCGAAACGGCTTTCTTTGAGGGCGATGGCATGTTGAGGCTGATGTTCTTCCCATCGAAACTCTCTTACGACTTTTCTACACGCTTTGAGGCTGATGGTATTAAGTTTGAAGACCCTAACGACAATATGTTTTCGTTCAACTCGCCGTTGGGTGCTTGTCCTACTTGCGAAGGGTTTGGGCGTATTATGGGCATCGACGAACGTTTGGTAATACCAAACAGTTCGCTTTCTGTTTACGAGGGTTGTGTGCAATGTTGGCACGGCGAAAAGATGAAAGTATGGAACGATGAGTTCTGCCGTCGGGCTGCAAAAGATAATTTCCCCATCTTCAAACCGTATTTTGAATTGTCGCAAACAGAGAAAGACCAGCTGTGGCACGGACTGCCAAGTGAAGCCGTCAATCCGCTTTCCGACCGTATCTGTATTGATTCTTTCTTCCAAATGGTGAAAGACAACCAATATAAAATACAGTATCGTGTCCTATTGAGCCGATATAGAGGCAAGACTATCTGCCCCGATTGCCATGGACGGCGATTGAAAAAGGAGGCAACATGGGTGAAAATAGCCGGAAAAGCCATTACCGACTTGGTGGAAATGCCGATTATAAACCTGAAAGAATGGTTCGACAATATAGAACTGACGGAGCAAGAAAGAAACATTAGTAAACGTTTGATGTTGGAAATAACCAACCGTATTCAGTTTCTTTTGGATGTCGGACTTGGCTATCTTACACTAAATCGCCAATCAAACAGTCTCAGTGGCGGCGAAAGTCAGCGCATCAATCTTACAACATCGTTAGGTTCGTCGTTGGTAGGTTCGCTTTACATCTTGGACGAACCAAGCATCGGGCTGCATAGTCGCGACACCGACCGTCTTATTCACGTTCTGAAAGAGCTGCAAGCCATCGGAAATACTGTAATTGTAGTGGAACACGACGAAGAGATAATACGTTCGGCAGACTATCTTATCGATGTCGGTCCCGATGCAGGGCGATTGGGCGGACATATAGTATATAATGGTATCGTGCCCGAAATAAACGATGCAAACAAAGCTGACTTGTTGGCATTTCACCCCGACTCGTACACAATAAAGTATCTTACCGCCGCAGAAACCATTGAAGTGCCGCAGAGTCGCCGCCCTTGGAATCTTTCTGTAGAAATAAAAGGTTGCCGAATGAACAACCTGAAAGGATTAGATGCCAAAATACCGCTTAACGTCTTTACGGTCGTAACGGGTGTCAGTGGAAGCGGAAAGTCGTCGCTTATAAAGGGAACACTCTATCCTGCATTGAAGCGTCATCTCGATGAAGTATCCGATTTGCCCGGTGAATATACTTCCCTTACAGGCGATTTCGAGCAGATAGAGCACGTAGAATTTGTAGACCAGAACCCGATTGGGAAGAGTTCGCGTTCCAATCCTGCAACCTACGTGAAGGCATACGACGAAATAAGAAAGCTCTTTTCTGAACAGCAACTTTCGAAGCAAATGGGCTATTCGCCCCAGTTCTTCTCGTTCAATGCAGATGGCGGACGATGCGAAGAGTGCAAGGGTGCGGGTGTTATAACCATCGAAATGCAGTTTATGGCAGACTTGGTTTTGGAATGTGAAGAATGTCATGGCAAACGCTTTAAGCGAGAAATACTTGACGTTACCTTTGCAGGGAAGAACATTAACGACGTGTTGGATATGACGGTTTCCGAAGCAATACAGTTCTTTACCGCCAATAAGCAGAAAACAATCGTTACTCGCTTGCAACCATTGGAAGACGTCGGGTTGGGCTATATTAAATTGGGGCAAAGTTCTTCTACACTTTCGGGTGGCGAAAATCAACGTGTAAAACTTGCTTATTTTATAGGAAAGGAACGGCAAGAACCATCGTTGTTCATTTTCGACGAGCCAACAACAGGTTTGCATTTCCACGATATAAAACGCTTGCTGAAAGCCTTTGATGCACTTATAGCAAAGGGACATTCGGTGCTTGTTATTGAACACAACCTTGATGTAATAAAGTGTGCAGACTACATTCTCGACATCGGACCCGACGGAGGCGATAATGGCGGCAAGCTCGTTGCATTTGGCACCCCCGAAGAAGTAGCCGACAATAAGAACAGCTTAACGGGAAAGTACCTTGTAGAGAAGTTGAAAGAATACTAAAATGGCAATGAAAGCATAAGGAATAGGGAAGAAAGTAAGAGCATTTACTATTCTCCCATACTTTTCTAATATATCTGCTGCATTCCGATTTGTTTATTTTCTATCTCCCAATCTTGTTTTTTAGGTTTCTCCACAAGGCTCATTTTCCTATTTTCTCTGTATTTTCCGTCATAAAGAAGTTGCAGGAACAGCGACTTTCTCTTGTGCCATAGGTTCTTCTATAAGAGGTCATTATCCATTCCTATAATACTTATAATATTGGACGCGCTTGTCCAATGTAGACTATTCGGATATTCGATAACGGACGGTCAAGTGTCTCGATGATAGACGTTCAACGTATAGCAGGCTATACGCTGAACATATAGAGCGATAGAAGAATAGGCGTAATGGACAATTTGGTAGGCTGAAATTGCCAGTCTACCAAATTATAAAAAGCACTCTCATCGTATGTCAGTCAAGACATAGATGAGAGTGCGAATAACCGTTATTACTTATTAATGTAGGATTTTAAAGGCTTGCTTTGAACCGTTTTTGTAGTAGACTTGCAACAAGATGGTGCCTTTAGGCATTGCCGACAGGTCTATATGGTTCGTATTCGTAACGCTCAGAAGGCTTCCTTGTAAATCGTAGACACGAATTTCCTGCGCCTGTTTCAGCACCAATTGACCATTGATAACAACGGGATATTCGTTTTCGCTGATTGCTTGAATGCCCGTAACGTTGAAGATGCGTGTTGGTAAGAAGATGAAACCTTCGCCCGAACGGCTCAGGAAACCTTCAACGTTTCCCTTAGCACCGGCAACCGGCTGTTCGTCGGTGTCGTTCGGAATGAGAATAGGAAGTTCCTTGTCGGCATCGCTTATAAGCATTGTGCCTGCGTCGCCTTGCTTGAAGGTGATGCCTTCCAAGCCGATGAAACGTGCTTCGAGCGTTTCGGTGTTCTCCAAGAGCGTCTTGAAGTCTGACGGTTTGGCTGTAACGGCATTTCCGGAAGAAAGAATAGAAAGGTATGTGGGCTTAAAGAGCAGTAAGCCGTTTGCTTCTTTCACTAACTTTCCTTTAAGTTTGCCAATCTTGTCGCCAACCTTGATGCCATAGCCTGCAAGCTCCTTTGTGTCTAACGCAATGCCGCTTGTCTCGTCTTCGAAGAAGGTGTAAGCGGGGTTTGCACCGGCCTGGCCTGTAACAAGAACTTCGCCCGTCAGGGTGTAGGGGTAATCTACGTTTGGCTTGGCTTTGCGCAAAGCTGCAACATCGGCAAGAATGGTTCTGTTCTTGTATCTGATTTTGAGTGTTTCAGAGATGCCGGCTTCCCTGTCGTTATACACAGGTACGACTTGGAAGGTATAGACGCCATTGGGAAGAGACATAGCCGACCAGCAACAGGTGTCTGCAAAGGCAGTCTCGATGCCGTTTACCAATACCTTATAACCGGTGAGGTCTTGAATGCGGTCCGGTGCTTTCCAACGCAAAGAGTCTTTTGTCAGTGTCAGCGATTTTGCCATGTGGGTGAAGTGATACTCCTTCGACGCAACGAAATCTTCAATAGAATCGGTTTGCCAATCGTTGTTGCGGAAAGCTGAATGGGTGATGCGTGTCGGAAGTTCGGTATCCGCAGAGTAGTCGTACTGTATGCGCTGATGAGGCGTGAGCTTTCCATTTATGCGGCGAGATTCTACCGACGTCTTTATCTTTCCCTTATCGTCAAAAGTCTTTTCTATACATGCGACTGCCGGAAGAGTTGTATCTAACGATGCGTAGACGCTGTCTATCTGGTGAGAAAGATACTTGCCGGTAAATTCTAACGTGCTGTTTGTGAAAGCTGTAACGGTGGAGTCGCCCTGTGTATCGAATGTGTAGGCAGTTGTTTCAATTGGATATTGATAAGAAACTTTGGGGTCCATGAAATAGTATTCTGCTTTGTCTTTGATGAAGGTTTGTTGGTCTTTGTTGAAGACAAGAACCTGCTTGCCGGATAAAGAGCTTGCAGAGTTGTAAGTATAAAGTATCTTCCGGTGTCCTTCCCAGTTCTTTTTTGTCGGGTCGTAGAGGTCAATCTCTTCCGATTCGATCTTGGAAGAATACTTGCGTAAGGTTGTTGTTGTGCGCTCTTTCGGTTGCCCCGAAGAATCGTAACCGACACTGAAAGAAAACGTTTCGCCCATCGAGTCGCTTGTATAATAGAACTTGTTGGTTTGTTTAATGTTGCCGGTCTCGTCTTTAACTGTAGAGTATTGATTTCTCCAATGCTCGGTAATCATATCAGTAACATCAGTTAAATCAATCTCAAATGTCAATGGGTCGGATTCACCTTCTTCGTAAACAGCATAGAGTTCAACCTTTACTTTTTCCTTGTTGTAATAAGTGAAAGTTCCAAAAAGCTGATTTGGGGAGTCTGTTTTACCTGTTGTTTGGTGCCCATTGCCCGATACAGCCCACCTATAACCTTTTAGTGTAAGACCTTGGTATTGAGGTGCAGAGAACTTAAACTTGACATTCCATTTAGTATAATACTCTTTATAAACCAGTTCCGGCTTGGTAGGAGCAGGCAAGTTTATCTTGATTGTATGCGTGAGAAGCTCGCTGCAGTTGCCCATTGTTCCCTGTTCGTAGACGGGAACTACGCGATAGTAGTGGATACCACGCGGCTGGTTGTGCAATGTGAAACGTACATCGGTAAACAGTTCGTCTTGCAAAGTATAATCTGCAAGCACCATATAACCTTGCAAGCCTGTGGCATCTGCAGGAGGAGTTACTTGAAATACTATATCCCCGGGTGTTCCTTCCTGAGCTGTTATGCTTGCTTGCGGTGTTCTTTCCTGTTTGTATAGATAATTCAGATAAGCAAACTTGTATGTTTGCAAGAACTGTTGCGAGGTGGTATTGAACCTGTATTCGTCCACTTCAGAGGGAATGGTATCTGTAAGTGTGTAAATATAGTCGTGTTTCTGATACAAACTGAAATTGGAAGACCCATTCGGTCGGTAACCTTTTTATATAATGTATCACACAGCAGACGTTTCTGTTCATCATAAGCGAACACTTTTCTTTCTTGCAGTTCTTCGCTCGTCGAAGTAAATCTGATAAGCTTTGTTTCGCTTAACAGGTCATCGGCATTATAGGCGAAGATGGTCTGACGTTGCTTTTTGGGTGTGCTTGCTCCATTGCTGTACGATAAATAGGTTATTGATGCAGTTCTGCCTTTGTCGTCATAAGTATATTGTTCCTCGGTATTCTTTTCACCCTTATTTTTATAATGGGTAATGGAAGCCAATCGGTTTGACTGGTCGTACGCGCATACGACAGAGTCTATGCGGCGAGGCAGATTGGATTTGTAGTTGTATTGGGTAGAATAATCCAACATTCCGTTTGCGTTATAGAAGTAGCAGGATTTTACTCTATCTGTACTATCGGAAAGCAAACGCGACTGTGCATCATAAACATAAACTGTGTTTAGCGGAGGTTGCAACTTGCCATCTTGTGTGTAATTATATTTGCTGCTTTGTGCCAAACGACCTTGATAATCGTAGAAATAACGTTCCAAGTTCTTTTTCTCCTCCGTCTTTATTGGTGTGCCGTCGGGAGATTGTTGGAACTTTATGCGGTAGGTTTCAATCTTTTCTTTCTTCAGCATTGCCTGTGGCTGTGCCGATAACAGAAGTGCAGAGAAAGAAAAGAGTATAGAAAATAATTTCCTCATAGTTGATACACTTTTAAGTTTATATTCCGCTTTCCTTGTAAACTTTAGCCTTGACGGTCTGCCCATTGACTTTCGCTGCCACAATATAAACTCCCTTAGGCAGGCTGCTTATATCATAGCAATCTTGGTTTGATGCAGATTCAAAGACTTTCCCACCGGCCAAGTCGTAAATGCTTACCTTTTCAACCTTTTCAGAAGAAGTCAGCATCAGCATATTGTCCTTAATATATATGGTAGCTGAAGAAGGCGTGTTGAGTGTTTGCATAATATTATTGACGATAGGGAGCTTTATGCAGAACACTTCTTTTTTATCTAAATCTCCATTTTCAAGCACTGAGCGATAAGAAGCTACTATCAAATCGAGGCTTCCACCAACTGTCTGGCAATCTAAATATTCTGTATTTGAAGGCAGTTTATCGTATAGATTAAAGCCGTACTTCTTATTAAGCCATTCGCTAAGTTCGATTTTTTCGTTGTTCTCGTGTAGTAAAAGGAATATCTTTTCGCCATCAGACGATAGCATGTCGCCATAATTGGAAACAGCCACAGGCACAAAGTCGGGAACTGTCTTTATGATTTCCACTTCTTTCGTAGCAGTATTGTAACGGCAAGGGTAAACCAACTGTGAAACAAGTTCGATGTCGGTAGCTCCTTCGGTGTAGGAATATTCATTTATAACTGTGGTTGGTGCAAGGAATTTTCCGTTTTCGCTCATTATAACAGGTACAGAAGTAAACTCCGGACCTTTCTTCCAAGCTTTGAAAAATTCAAATTGCCATTTGGCATAGGCTCTCTGGTAGGTTTTTACTTGTTCGATATAACCACTTTCGCCCGGGTGGGCAGTAATGTAATCTTTCATTTGAGGCTCTTTATCCATCCACGTTTTATAAACGTCCATATTATAAGATAGGGCAACGAAAGGTGTTTCATATTCCCATTCACCGTTATCTTTCTTATGGTAGACGATAGGTTGAGAATAGAAACCGCGTTGTTCCATCATAACGCCGATGATGGTCTTACCGTCCGGCGATATGGTACGAGGAGAAACGAATTGTGTTTTTCCGCCCAAGAAATCTGTTTGAGGATTGGGCAATCCCACATATTTATAATTGTCATCTTCCTGTTTTTCCCATAAAGCGGGGAATGTCTTGTAAGGGCTGGTGGCATCTCCTTTTCCCATAATATATCCTGTAATATATTTCCCATCACCTGTACATTGCGTACAAGAACCTTCTTTCCAATCTCCATTAGGGTAGGGCAGTGATTCCCAACCTACTTCGCTGTCGCGATAGATGCCGGGTTCTTTCTTGTCGTTCTTGCCGACCAAGGTGCCGTCGTCCATAACATCTAAAGCCGCCATATCCGAATAGGAGTCGGCAGCAGGTATGGTTATAAGCTCCTTTTTCTCTATATCGAAGCGATAAGCCTCTGTATACATGCGAGCTCCACAGATGTATCTGCCGTTGTTGGATATGCCTTTTACGTTCACAGACGTTCCTGTAAAAATAACTTGCGGATTGCTTTCTGTCTGAGTTTGAGCAGAAACTTGCACAGCAAACGCTGCACTAATCAACGAAATGTAAAAAGATAGATGTTTCATAATTCTGTACTTTTTGAGGTAAATATTATCAGATTGTTTTCCACAAAGTTAGAAACTATTGCCGAAAAAAACAAGTTATTCAGGGGTTTGGTTTGTTTGAATTCTTGAATTCAGACAAAATCGGAACGCTTTTCCTTTGCTTTAGCGTGAGTTCTATATAAGAATTACGCCGGTATGTTATTTATAAGATACTTTTAAAAAAGAGTTGGCTATGATTTAATGTGCTTATATTAAAAAGAGGTGAAGTATTTTCGTCCTCAAATTCCTATACCGAACTCACGTTATTTATGAACGTTTTCGTTCAGCCAAATGGACAATGCCAAATTTATTTGAGCATTGCCATGGCGAGAAAACGCACTTTTCGAGGAACGAGAAAAGAACGAAAATAAGGCAATAAAAACGTAAATATTTTTCGCAACAATATCTATCGCTTAACTATCTCATCATCAGTGCATTGCAAAACCTATTGTTTTGCGTTCCAAAAGCGGCTGTTTTGCACGGTAAAACCGTAGGTTTTGCATTGCAAAACCTACGGTTTCGCAACGTCAAAGCGATTATATCACTTTTTAACAGAATTATCTTTACAAAATTGAACCGAAAATCTCTCACTGTTTCATTGGTGAACTTGCTTGAAAACATCTGCGAGATGGCGTGCTGAACCTACTTTCTTATTTTGAAATCACCTTTGCTTTTGCATCAATATTTCTCTGAAAGTCGAACGGTGTTAAGCCGGTTATCTGCTTGAATGCCGCTATGAATGATGAGCGCGACTTAAATCCGACGCTGTTTCCGATAGCTTCCAAAGTGAAACCGCTATATCGTTCCTTGTCTTCAATCCGCTTGCAGGCTTCCTTAATTCTGTACTTGTTCAGCAGATTGGAGAAGCTGCAATGCATCATTTCGTTGATAACTTGAGAAATATATTTATAGTTTACCCCGACCTTTGCTGCCAACTGGTTTGCCGAGAAGTCGCAAAGATAAATACAATCGTCGTTATCCATCAGCGTAAGCACCTTCTGAAGCAACTCCTCCTTGCGCCGGTCGCTGAGATTACTGGATTTATACTTCCTCTCCTGCTTGTTTTCCGCAATCTGTTCCTCAAGTTCTTGTCTGCGCAAACGTTCTTTCTCTTCCGACTGAAAAAGCTCTATGTTTTTCCGGAAAAGGGCTTGATTAGATTGGTTTAGCTTTTTATTCTTGGAAGTTATCAAAAGTAATGAGACGGCAACGATGCCTCCGATAATCATAAACAGGAAAATAACAATCCTCTGAATTTCCTTTTGATGCTCTAATTGTTTCAGATGAAGCTCTACATCTTTCATCTTATTCTCGAATTCCATTTCATTGATGCCCGCAATAAGCCGATAGTTCAGCAGCGAATCTTTCAGCAATACATATTTATTCTGATAGGTTGTTGCTTGCCGTGCATCGCCAATCTTGGTGTAAGTTTCGTGTAAAAGCTTGTAAGCCTCCAGCTTTGTATCCTTCGTTTCAAAGTCTGCACTGATGCGTACTCCTATCTTCAATTCCTGCAAAGCTTTCTCGTAGTTGCCTTGTAGGTTGTAACCTTTCGCCAGATTGATATGTGCCAAATAGGCATAACGGGCGTAATCAAGAGCGAAGTTCTTGAACAACAGCAGCTGTTTCTTGAAGCATTTCAAAGCCGTTTCTATATCATTCCTTTCCAAAGCCATGACGCCGGAATAGAGCAAGGAGTCATATTCATATTCCAAAGCATTAAAATCCTTAGGAATTTGCTTGAAGGCAGCCACCTCTGAATGAATGGAACGCAAACCCTGCAATTCGGTTGAAACCATCACGATGTTGCCAAAAGCATTCAGCATAATTCCCCAGTCCTTGTATTTCCGTGCTTCATGGAAAGCTGATTTGTAATACTCGAATGCTTTACGGTACAAACTCTTTTCCATACTCTGTTCGGCAATCATCTGATACATAAATCCGAAATCCAGATAAACCCAAGCACTGTTCAGCTTTCTTTCTTTGCAGACATTCAGACTTTCCTTCAATATCTCGTTCGATTTTATGTAATCGTAATAATGAAAGAAGTAAATGTACCACAAGCCGTTGAGCGTTTTCGTCAGCATTGTGTCGCTTACAGTTTCCTTATTCTCTGCATATCGCTTGTAAATAATGCTGTAACACATCAGCGCACTGTCCATATAATTCTTTTTGTATATATAGGCAGACGCCTCTTTGAGCAGAAAATCGTTAGAATATGTTTTAAAATCTATCAACGGATTGTTGTTGTTGCTTTTCTGTCCGCCTGCGCTTGAGTGCCGATAGGCGTCCGTACCGGGCTTTGCACCCAAGCCTTTGTTTTTCCTGTTTATATCTGACGAGAAGTTTTGCGCATTAGCAATCAATGCTATCAATAGGCAAACAGCTGTCAGTGCTTTTTTCTTCATGTATTAACTATTATTTTGTTAGATGTTCTTATTCTACTGCAATATTATAAATATTTTTTATATGCAGCAAGTTTTATAAGGTAAAATAAGGCATTTCCGGCGTATATGGACGGAAAACGATGTAGCAATAAACTCTTTTTTCCTTTTACAGGGAAGAACGAACTAACGGAAATCCCCTCACTTGGAATTGCTTGTGCGAGGAGATTTTGTTGGTTTTGTATCGTTATAGTTGCAAGGCAGTTTTGTAAAAGTAATTCTAAGAGGAAACGGTAATTTCGATTTAGGATTGCGAAAGCGGCTCTTTTGCGATGTAAAACCTACGCTTTTACCGTGCAAAACAGCCGCTTTCGCAATGCAAAACAATAGGTTTTACAACGCTTTGATAGATAGGTAGTTAATCAAAAGGTAGCCTTGCGAAGAATATTTACACTTTCAGTGCCTCTTTTCCGTGTTTAAAATGAAGTTACTTTTCTTTCTTTTTAATTACCGGAAAATCGGTTATTGTGAGACCTAAATGCTTCGTTTATCTCTTTTTAACTTATGAATTAGTATATTTTAGAAAAAAGTTTGATTAATAATTGACTTTGTAAAAAAAAATATTTATATTTGCAAAAGAAACAATTTGAGCAGTAACTTATCTAAAGCTTAACTATTATGGGAAAGTATAATATAACAGAAAAGAAGGCGAAAACGGCTGCCTATCGCGGTCTTGTAAGTCAAAGGTTAATGGAAGAGTTGAAGGATCAAATTCTCAATGTAATACTCTTTCAACAGAAGTATCGGGATAAGAGCTATTCTGCAAAGCAACTTGCGGAAGATTTGAATACCAACACAAGATACATCTCTGCTGTGGTGAACGTAAAGTTCAATATGAACTATACTTCATTTGTAAATAAATTCAGAATAGAAGAGGCTATGAATATTCTTTCATCGGAAAAGTACAAGGACTTGAATATGGAAGATGTTAGCGATATGGTCGGCTTTGCTAATCGCCAGTCGTTCTATGCTTCTTTCTATCGTATAAACGGAATGACACCCCGTGAGTACAAATTGAACGCTCGGAAGTCGGCAAACAAGGACGCTGCCGGCAAGGGCGAAGCAAGTAAAAGTGAATAAAACGACAATGCAAATGAATGAAGATTCTTTTAGATATTCATCTGAACGATTTGCCGACATACAGATGTTGCGCTATCGTTTAGATGGATTTGAAGACCTTACCCTAAAGAAAAAACTCTATATATACTGTCTTGCACAAGCTACTTTGTGGGGACGCGACATCACTTTCCATCAGTTCGGTAAGTACAACTTGCCGATAAGAAAGGCTTTAGAATGTATCGTTACAGAAAGATACAAGCAGGATAGCGACGATTTTAAAGCTTTGGAACTGTACTTGAAAAAAGTTTGGTTTGCCGGTGGTATCCATCATCATTATGCAATGGACAAGTTTGTGCCCGCTTTCTCGCGCAGTTATTTCGCCGAAGCGTTGGGTTCGGTTGGCAAAGAAAAGTTAGGTCTTGGCGCAGAAGAATCTCTTACAGACCATATAAATACATTAAGCGAAGTAATATTCAACCCTGTATGTATGCCCAAACGGGTAAACAAGGCAGAGGGAGCAGACGTAATAAAAACATCGGCAAACAATTATTACGAGGGTGTCAGCCAAAAAGAGGTGGAGCGTTTCTATGCGGAGAAGAAAGAAACTGCCGACGATAAGCGGTTGTCGTTTGGTTTGAACTCTACTTTAGTGAAGCGCGGGGACACGCTCGAAGAAGTTGTTTGGAAGCTGAACGGACGTTATGGCAAAACCATAGAGCAGATTATCCATTGGCTGAACAAGGCAATTGCCTATTGTGAGAATGATGACCAGAAAGAAATAATACGTTTACTTATCGCTTATTATACCTCGGGCGACCTTGCAGACTTTGACAAATACTCCATTAAATGGGTTACCGAATGTAACGGACAAGTGGATTTCATCAACGGATTTATCGAAGTTTATGGCGATGCGCTTGGCTTAAAAGGCTCATGGGAGGGCATAGTGCACTACAAGAACTTGGAAGCGACAAAGCGAACGCAAACTATTTCGGCTAACGCACAGTGGTTTGAGAACCATTCTCCTGTGGATAAGCGTTTCAAGAAAGAAGTGGTGAAGGGAGTAACTGCCAATGTTGTTTGTGCGGCAATGCTTGGAGGCGACGAATATCCTGCGTCGGCTATTGGCATAAATCTGCCCAATGCCGATTGGATAAGGGCAGAATATGGTTCAAAAAGTGTTACCATATCCAATCTTACGCATGCTTACGATATGGCAGCAAAAGGCAATGTTCATAGAAGAGTTTGTTATTGATGCGCAAACACGTGAGTTGATAGATACCTATGGCAACTTAACCGATGAACTGCATACGGATTTGCACGAATGTTTGGGGCATGGTAGCGGCAAATTGCTTCCCGAAACCGACCCCGATTCGCTCAAGAATTATGGCAATACCATAGAAGAGGCAAGGGCAGACTTGTTCGGGCTTTACTATATGGCAGACAAAAAGCTGTTGGAATTGGGGCTGTTGCAATCGGAAGAAGCCTTCAAAGCGCAATATTACAGCTATATAATGAATGGCTTGATGACGCAGTTAGCTCGCATCAAACCCGATAAACAGATAGAAGAATCGCACATGCAGAACCGTGCCTTAATAGCATGGTGGGCATACGAATTGGGTAAGGAGGAGAATGTAATAGAGTTTGTGAAGCTGTCCGATAGTGTGACGAACGAGCTAAAGACCTTTGTGCGCATCAACGACTATACAGCGTTGCGCCGGATATTTGCTCAACAGCTTGCAGAAATACAACGAATAAAGGGCATGGGCGATTTCGATAAGGCGCGGGAACTGGTAGAAGGCTACGCCATAAAGGTAGACAAGACGCTTCATACCGAAGTTCTGCAACGCTATGAACGATTGAATATAGCCCCTTACAAAGGTTTTATAAATCCTGTAATGAGTTTAAAGTATGGCTCTGATAACCAAATAGTTGATGTAAAGTTGGATTATAACGAGACCTACACAGACCAAATGATGAGATATTCAAAAGACTATAGTTTATGATGACAGAAGAAACGCACGATAAACTAAAGCAGATAAAGCAATCGTTTCGCTTGTTCATGAATGGTGTTACTGCTCAGTCGATGCGTGAGAAAGGGGCAGAATACAAAGTAAATTGGGGAATAGACTTAGTTAATCTGCGGAAAATAGCAAAAGAATATGGCAAGGATTACGACTTGGCGATTGCACTTTGGAAAGAGAACAGCCGCGAGTGTAAGATACTTGCAACCTACATAATGCCGGCCGAGAAAATGTTGCCGGAAATTGCAGACATCTGGTTGGAACAAATACCGACGCAGGAAATCGCAGAACTTCTTTCGTTCAATCTGCTTCGATATTTAGACTTTGCTCCATCGTTGGCTTATCAATGCCTTGCGTCCGATAAGAGTTTGTACCAAACGTGTGGCTTTCAGACGTTGGCTTGTCTGTTTTCTGACGGTAAAGAACCCAACGAACGAGGTATGAATGAGTTCCTCGACCAAGCGGAAACAGCCCTCGATGGTAACGATTTGGCTGCAAAACAAGCCGCTTATCGCTGCGTAATGCGCTTCTGCGATTTAGGCGACGAATACGAAACCATAGCCAAAAAGGCATTGAAGAAGTTCGATATATTGTAAGCAAATAAATATTGCAACACCATAAAGAGGTATCGGCTGTATCAACAAGTCGGTGCCTCTTTTCTGTAAAGATAATTCTCTTGAAAACCGACAATTGCGTTTTGGCGTTGCGAAACCGTAGGTTTTACCGTGCAAAACAGCCGCTTTTGAAACGCAAAACAATAGGTTTTGCAATGCGTTGATAACAAGATGGTTATACAATAGTTGCGTCCGTGAAAAACATTTGCACTTTTGCGGCTTTCTTTGCATTCTTGAAATAAGGAACGAACGAGCAGCAGCATAGCGATTGGAAAGCCTTTTCCATTCCGGAGGTTTAAACCGAATGATAAGCCTTCATAAAGTTTCTATTCTTCCATCTTGCCTTTATCTTTAACTTTTTTTTTATTTCCCTTATTTATATTTGTTCGGAAAAAAACCTTAACTTTGTGGAAATTTAATCAGTGAATCGTGACTAAAGATATAGTCAAAGAAAAAGTTAGGAACATACTCGATGGCTATCTTGAGATGAATAATCACAGAAAGACCACGGAAAGATTTGCCATTCTTGATGCGGTTTATGATATGCAAGGGCATTTTTCGCTAGAAGAATTGGGCGAAAAGATGTTGGAAGAGAGCTTCAGAGTATCGCGTGCCACACTTTATAATACAATGCGGCTCTTCATAGAGCTGCGCTTGGTTGTGCGTCATCGTTTTATAGGGCAAACCAAATACGAGGCTTGCTATAATAATGACGACCATATACATCAGATATGTACCGTTTGTGGAGTTGTAACGGAGATAGAATCGACACCGATAACGGAGCTATTGCCGAAACAAAGTTTACGCGTTTTCGCAAAGATGGCTTCTCCTTATATATATATGGCGTCTGTTCACGTTGTCAGGCAAAACTCTCACGCGAACGTAACAAAGTAAAAAACAAGATAAAGACGAATGGAAACAGGTAAAGTTGATGTCCTATTGGGATTACAGTGGGGCGACGAAGGAAAGGGAAAGATAGTCGATGTGCTTACACCGCACTACGATGTTGTGGCACGCTTTCAGGGAGGACCCAATGCAGGGCATACTTTAGAGTTTGAAGGAGAGAAGTATGTGCTGCGCTCTATCCCCTCCGGCATCTTCCAAGGTGGAAAGATAAACATCATTGGCAATGGAGTTGTGCTTGCGCCGGACTTGTTTATGAAAGAAGCAGAAGACTTGGCGGCATCGGGACACCCGCTCTTTGAACGGCTTTACATTTCCAAAAAGGCACACCTTATTATGCCTACACACAGAATATTGGATAAGGCAAGCGAAGCTGCAAAGGGAAAAGAGCTGGTGGGAACTACCGGTAAAGGCATCGGTCCTACCTATACAGACAAGACAAGCAGGAACGGTTTGCGTGTAGGCGATATACTGAACGACTTTGAAAGCAAATATCAGAAGCACAAGGAACGCCACCTTAAACAGTTGAACTCAATGGGTTGGACAGACTTTGACGGCTTTGAGGAAACCGAAAAGCAATGGTTGGAGGGCGTGGAATATATGAAGAACTTCCGCTTTGTTGATTCGGAACACGAAATAAACCATACACTTCGTGCAGGCAAACGCATTCTTTGCGAAGGCGCACAAGGCACGATGCTCGACATAGACTTCGGTTCTTATCCTTTTGTTACTTCATCGAACACCATTTCCGCAGGTGCTTGTACGGGTCTGGGCATAGGACCTAACAAGATAGGCAATGTGTTTGGCATTATGAAAGCCTACTGTACCCGAGTTGGTTCAGGGCCTTTCCCAACCGAACTCTTCGATGAAACAGGCGAAAAACTGTGCGACTTAGGACACGAATACGGTGCCGTTACAGGCAGAAAACGCCGTTGTGGCTGGATAGACTTGGTGCAACTGCGCTATTCGATAATGGTGAATGGTGTAACAGAACTCATCATGATGAAGAGCGACGTGCTCGATACGTTCGACACAATTAAGGTTTGTGTTGGCTACGAACTGCCGAACGGCGAAACAACCGAAGAGTTGCCATACGATATTAGTAACGTGAAGCCAATTTACAAAGAGCTGAAAGGTTGGCATACAGATATGACACAACTCACCGACGAAGCACAATTCCCGAAAGAATTCAGCGATTATGTGAAGTTCCTTGAAGACTTCTTGGAAACACGAATAGGTGTTATCTCAATAGGTCCGGACCGAGAACAAACTATAATAAGAAAATAACGACGATGGCAAATAAACCTTCTATCCCAAAGGGAACGCGCGATTTCGGTCCCGATGAGATGGCAAAACGAAATTATATATTCGACACGATAAAGAGCGTGTATGCGCTTTATGGCTTCCAACAGATAGAAACGCCTGCAATGGAAACCCTCCAAACCCTGATGGGAAAGTATGGAGAAGAGGGCGACAAGTTGCTTTTTAAGATTTTAAACTCAGGCGATTTCCTTAAAAACACTATCGATGAGGAGCTTTTAGCGCGCAATCCGTTGAAGTTGCAGACCAAACTTGCAGAGAAAGGATTGCGCTACGACCTTACTGTTCCGTTTGCACGATACGTTGTAATGCACCGCGAAGAGTTGCAAATGCCTTTCAAACGCTATCAGATACAACCCGTTTGGCGTGCTGACCGACCACAAAAAGGGCGTTATCGTGAATTTTATCAATGCGATGCCGACATTGTCGGCTCCGATTCTCTGCTCAACGAAGTGGAGTTGATGCAGATTATCGACACCGTTTTCACAAAGTTTGGTATCCGAGTACAGATTAAAATAAACAATCGCAAGATACTTTCGGGTATCGCAGAAGTAATTGGCGAGCAGGAAAAGATTGTCCAAATCACGACAGCTATCGACAAACTCGACAAGATTGGGCTTGAATCGGTGAATGCCGAGCTTGAAAAGGAAGGGTTGTCAAAGTCTTCCATAGAGAAACTGCAACCTATAATACAGTTAAGCGGCAGCAACGATGACAAGCTGAACACGATAGCTGAAGTGCTTGAAAACAGCGAAACAGGACTGAAGGGAGTGGAGGAGACAAGGTATATTCTTGATGTTTTGAAGCAAATAGAGCTGAAAAATGAAATACAACTCGACTTAACTTTAGCGCGCGGACTGAACTATTATACAGGCGCAATATTTGAAGTGAAGGCTTTGGACGTTGAAATCGGTTCTATTACAGGCGGCGGACGCTACGATAATCTTACGGGAATATTCGGAATGCCTAACCTCTCGGGTGTTGGTTTCAGCTTTGGTGCAGACCGTATCTACGATGTTCTCAACGCGTTAAACCTTTATCCGAAAGAAAGTATCAGCGATACACAGCTGCTATTCATTAACTTTGGCGATAAAGAAACAAGCTACGTGTTGCCGTTTGTAGCAAAAGCAAGACAGGCAAATATCAGAACGGAGATATTCCCCGACGCTGCAAAGATGAAAAAACAAATGGCTTATGCAAACGCAAAGCACATTCCGTTCGTTGTTCTTGCAGGCGATAACGAAATAGAACAAGGGAAACTTACTTTGAAGAATATGAATACAGGCGAACAGATACTTGTTTCGCCCGACGACCTAATAGAGAAAGTAACATCAAGCAACCCCTAAATATAAGGAAATAAAGTGCTGTTGCACGGAAAGCCGGTTGCTGTTTCATGCCACAGAACTTGTAATTTTCAGAAACACAAAGAGCCGACTTTCGTATCGAGAATCGGCTCTTTGTGTTTTGTTTGCTGTAATAACGTGAGTTCGATATGCTAACTACGCCAATATACTATTCATAGAGATACTTGAAGAAAGAACTTGATTATGATTTAATATGCTTATAATCACGAAGAAGTGAAGTATCTTCGTCTTCAAATTCCTACACCTGCCTCACGTTATCCATGAACGTTTTCGTTCCGCCAAATGAGCAATGCCAAATTTATTTAAGCACTGTTATGGCGAGAAAAAGCACTTTTCGAGGAACGAGAAAAGAACGGAAAAAAGGCAATAAAAACGTAAATATTTTTCGCAAACATAACTGTTGCGTAACTATTTATTTATCAGCGCATTACAAAACCTATTGTTTTGCGTTCCAAAACCGTAGGTTTTGCACGGTAAAAGCGTAGGTTTTACAACGCAAAACCTACGGTTTCGCAACGCCAAAGCGATTATATCACTTTTTAACAGAATTATCTTTACAAAATAAAGGTGATTTGATGCACAAATCATAGTTGTATCGTAGGGGGTGCGATTTATCGCATTTCACATATTCAGTCCACTTTTCCTTAGTGGTTAGGAAGATGAAGAAACAAGCCCTTACAGATGCTATCTACTCTTTTCTATGTGTTTTAGCAATTACAATAAGCAAACAAGAAGAAAGTCGTTTCACCAATAAAATCCTACAGAACCAATAGATGTGGTCAAACGTATGGTGCTTTCGAGAGATTAAGATAAAAAAGAAGACTTGCAACCGCATATTTATCAGCGATTGCAAGTCTTTTATATTTCACCACAAGGCTTTAGCAAATATCAAATAAAAACTATTTGATAATGCCTTGTTCTTGGAAAATCTTCTTTAGGATTACTACACCCCGTTCAACCTGTTCTTTTGTATGTGTTGCCATAAGTGCAAATCTTACGAGTGTATCTTGCGGAGCACAGGCCGGTGGAATAACAGGATTGATGAATACACCGGCATCGTAAGCCATTTTGGTAACAATAAATGTTTTCTGAATATCGCGTACATAAAGTGGGATTATCGGACTTGCTGTGTCGCCAATCTCGAAACCTTCTTCACGGAAACGCTGCAAGGCATAGTTTGTAACTTCCCATAGGTGTTCTTGGCGTTCGGGTTCTGCCTGCATAATGTGTAGAGCTTCTAATGCGGCAGCTGTGGCAGCCGGTGTGTTACTTGCAGAGAAGATATAAGTTCTGCACGTGTGGCGCAAGAAGTTGATGGTATCCTTGTCGCCTGCGATGAAACCGCCAATGGAAGCAAGGCTCTTTGAGAAAGTTCCCATGATAAGGTCTATATCGTCGGTTAAGCCGAAATGCTCGCAAACTCCTCTACCCTGCTTGCCGAAAACGCCCAATCCGTGAGCCTCGTCTACCATGACAGAGCAGTTATACTTATGCTTCAACCTTACGATTTCAGGAAGATTTGCAAGGTCGCCCTCCATCGAGAAGACGCCATCGACCACGATGAGCTTAATGGCTTCTTGAGGCAACTTCTGCAATACCCGCTCAAGGTCTTCCATATCGTTGTGCTTGTAATGGAGCTGTGTGGCAAAACTTAATCGTCTTCCGTCTACAATACTTGCGTGGTCGCGGTCGTCGCAGATAATATAATCACCACGGCCTACTACCGATGCCAAAACACCCGAATTTACAGAAAACCCTGTTGAGAAACAAAGAACATCGTCTTTGTGCATATACTCTGCGAGTTCTCTCTCCAATTGTACGTGTAAATCAAGTGTTCCATTCAGAAATCGGCTACCGGCACAACCTGAACCATATTTGTCTAAGGCTTTCTTGCCAGCCTCTATAACCCTTGGGTCGTTTGGCAAACCTGTGTAGGCATTAGAACCGAACATTAAAATTTTATGCCCATCGACATCAGTAACCTCCGTGCCTTGCTTGCTTGTGATTTCGCGAAATATGGATATACTCCCATTTCCATAAATTTTTGCGGCTCACGGTAACTTTTGTACTTTTCTTGTAACTGTCCCATATATAAATTAGGTGTAGCATAAGCTACGTTTTTCTTTAGGCTGCAAAGATACAATTTTTTGTTGAAATATGGCATTAATTATTAATTGATTAACTAATTAAAGTTTTTTCACTATAAAATAATGACGAAATATTGATAAATATGTAATTTTGTTTGTTAATTCCCTCAAAGGAAACAAAGAGTGATATATGAAGACGAAAATTCTATTCATAATGAACCCTAAATCGGGAGTTGGTAGAAAGGATTCCATTCCCGAATTAATCGACAAGTATATTGATAAAGATTTATTCGATTACCAAATAGCAAACACAGAATATGCCGGCCATGCTACGGAGTTGGCGCAACAGGCAACACAGGATAAAATCGACATTGTGGCAGCGATAGGCGGCGACGGAACTGTGAACGAAGTGGGCAAAGCACTTGTTAATACGGATACGGCTATCGGCATCATACCTACCGGGTCGGGCAACGGATTGGCACGCCATCTGGCTATTCCTGTAAATATAAAGAAAAGTCTTCAAATATTAAATCAAGCATGTATCCACGAATTGGATTACGGTACGATTAACGACATTCCGTTTTTCTGTACTTGCGGAATGGGGTTCGATGCTTTCATATCGATGAAGTTCGCAGAAGCAGGCAAGCGTGGCGTTATTACCTACGTTCAGAAAGTATTGGAAGAAGGATTAAAGTATGAGCCACAGACATACGATATTGAGGACGATGAGGGAATACATCATTATAAAGCATTTCTTATATCGGTAGCAAATGCCTCGCAATATGGCAACAATGCTACATTGCACCACAAGCCTCTATGAGCGACGGACTGCTGGATATTATCATTATGGAGCCTTTCGACATACTCGAAGCACCGCAAGTAGCGATAGAAATGTTCAACAAAACACTTGATAAAAACTCAAAAATAAAAACATTCAAAGCGAAACACATACACATTCACCGAAAGGAAGAAGGGGTAATACATTTCGATGGCGACCCTATTATGGCAGGAACCGATGTCGATATTAAACTTATCCGCAAAGGAATTAAGGTTGTTGTAAACCCCAACAAACATAAAAAGCAACAACAACCCAATATGATACAGACATCATTTTCACAGTTATTCTCGAACATCGACCTGATACGCTGCAACATAAACAAACAAAGCAGAAAAGTGCAGGCATTAAACAAAACCATTCTAAGAAAGCTTAATATTTAAATGGGCTTTACTTTTAAACAATTCCATATAGAGCAAGACAAGTGCGCAATGAAAGTTGGCACCGACGGAGTTTTATTAGGAAGCTGGGCAAAAGGCGGCAAACGCATTCTTGACATAGGCACAGGAACAGGGCTGATAGCTTTAATGATGGCGCAGCGGTTTCCCGATGCCAACATAGATGCCATTGAAATAGACGAAAATGCTGTTTCACAAGCAACCGAAAACGTATTGTGCTCACCATTTGCCAAACAAGTAACAGTGAAACATTGTTCGCTACAAACCTATTCAGAAAACAAAAAACAGTACGATTCCATTGTCTGCAATCCCCCCTATTTCGTAGATTCATTGAAAAGCAACGATAATAACAGAACCATTGCACGGCACACAGATGCGTTACCTTTCAACGAATTAATAAAATGCGCATACCAACTACTTGCCCCCGATGGGCATTTTTCATTAGTACTTCCCGTTGAATCGTACCGCATTTTAGAGCCGGAAGCCATTCTAAAAGGCTTTTCGGTTACAAAGAAAGTATTCATAAAAACCACTCCTTCCAAGCAACCGAAACGCATTTTAGTAGAATTAAGCAAAGCCCCGGACCAATATTTTTCAACGACAGAATACCTACAAGACAGTGCAGGCAACAAATCGGAATGGTACAAAGAAATAACAAAAGACTTCTATAAATAGACGTTTTTCCGCAAAAAGAATACACCTTCCACTAAAAAGTACGTACTTTTTCAGTAAAAAGTACTATTGTTTTGCCCAAAAAGTACTATCGTTTTTCGCAAAGAGATAGATACACTATTTCATTATAAGCCTATACTCGGGCATTGGCTGCATATTGTTTCTTTGAAAACCTGCTTTTTTATGCCGAACTAACGTTCATGATAATCCATTATCATGCTGATGATAATGAATGCGTATTGAAACTAAAGATTTGGGTATATGGTTCTATAAAATGAAAAACGAGAGTGAATAAAGACACTCTCGTTTAGCATTTTACTACTTATCTAATACTGAATAAACACTGTTGTTGCTGACATATTCGGGAACTATGTTCTTCATCATCTTTACAATTTGCATGCTATCGTATGTATGGCTTACTTGCAAAAGTTCTTCGATTTGTCGGTTTACAACATCATAGTCATATTCTTGCACTTGTGCTATTCTTACTTTTCATGAAACTTGGCAGTGTGTTCTCTGTTGTGCTCAACACTTCCTCGTAAAGCTTCTCGCCTGCACGTAGTCCGGTGTACTCTATTTTAACATTCTCTGCCCCGGAAAGCTTAATCATTCTTTTAGCAAGGTCGGCTATTCTGACAGGTTTACCCATGTCAAACACAAATATTTCTCCACCTTTTCCGTGCGTTCCGGCCTCAAGTACCAGCTTGCAAGCCTCCGGAATAAGCATGAAAAAGCGAATTATATTAGGGTCGGTTACTGTTACAGGACCACCATTCTTTATTTGTTTCTCAAATAATGGGATAACCGAACCATTTGAACCTAACACATTACCGAAGCGGGTGGTAACAAATTGCGTAGGTGCTTCTTTACTATTAGCCTGATTTATCTTTTTATTCAAGCTCTGACAATATATTTCGCAGATGCGTTTTGAACAGCCCATCACATTCGTTGGGTTCACAGCCTTGTCGGTAGAAACCATAACAAACTTTCTTACGCCATACTTTACACTTAAATCTGCAATGACTTTTGTTCCCCAAACATTGTTCTGAATGCTTTCCGAAGGATTGTTTTCCATCATCGGAACGTGCTTATAAGCAGCTGCATGAAAGACGTATTCGGGCTTATACTGCTTAAAAATGGCTTCCATTCTATCAAGATTGGTTATGTTTGCGACAATGGTTTCAACCTTAATGTTGGGATAATCAAAGCCCATCATTAATCTAATATCGTGCTGTGGTGTTTCTGCTTGGTCGATAAGAATGAGTTTTGCAGGTTTATAAATAGAAATCTGCCGCACTATTTCCGAACCAATAGAACCTGCCGAGCCTGTAATCATAATACATTTATCGTTCAGCAAGTTGCCAATAGCGTCCATATCTACAACTATTTCATCGCGTGGCAATAAGTCTTCGATGTTTATTTCCTTGAACTGTACATGTTCAAAGCTGTTGTCGCCCTTCCATTCTTTTGTATGTTCCGTCAGGTATATCTTGACATTGGCATTAATAAGTATGTCCTGCAATCTTGTATCAGCTCGAAATCTGTCTACTTGCAAGGGCGAAACAAGCACAGCCCTTATATCAATTGCCTTTATTGTTTCTTCCAGTTGGTCATTTATTGTGTATATTTTCTCACCCAACAGTGTGTTTCCTGAATATAAATCGTCGTGAGAAATAAAACCTTTCAACAAGAAATTGCTATTCCTATCGTTGCAAATGTTGTTTGCAATGCCTATTCCGCCTTCCTTAACACCATATATCAGCGTCCTTATTCGCCTGTTTGGATTTAAATATGCATCATAGATGGTCTTCACTAAAATACGGAAAACAACCAATCCGATGGTAGCAACAAGATACATAACCGCAATTTGGCGACCTTGAAGACGCACAAATTTAATGTCCCAAGAATATATTACATAGTGCATTACTTCTGCTATGGACAGCGATAAAAGCATAGCAAGACCGACACGCTGTAAGTCTACAAAGGAAGAATAACGTATTATACCGGAATAGGTCTTAAAAACTCGGAACCCCACAAGCACGAAAACCATATAAACAAATATAGTTCTCGTAAGTATAGACAGATTGGAAAGTTCAACGGCTCCATGATAATAGAACCAAAACACAAGTATTCCAGATAAATAACAAATAAAAATATCGATTGCCAACACTACCCAATAAGGCAGAGCATTCTTTGTAAAATACCATTCGAAAATCTTATTTATAACTTTCATACTTTACTAATCTGTCAAATAATTAATCCGTTATCGCTTATAATAATGCAAAAGTACAAAAAAAATCTTACTAATACATACTTTTATAAAATTATAATGAATGCCCCTTTAATTATTCTTTCTCTAATCTATACTCTTCAATCTGCTTAAAGCCATTCAAGAATGAACGGCTGTCCATACGTTTTTTGCCTGAAAGCTGCAGTTCTTTCAATTCCAATAGAAAATCGTTTGTATTTACATATACCTTTTTATTTTCTACTATAAACGTGCCCGGTTCGGCTACTACAGCCTTGTCTGTCTTGGCAACTTCAAATATCTTCAAAACCATTTCAGCAGTTGGGGCAGCAACATTGTCTAACGATACCATCTTTGACCATGCTCCGGGATAAGGCGAAAGTCCACGAACGAAGTCGTAAATGGCTTTTGCTTTCTGTCGCCAATCTATTTCGCAAGTTTCTTTAAATATCTTCGGTGCATGGCGCAAATCCGGTGTTTCGTCTTGTGCTTCGGTTATTTCGTTCATCACCGATAAGATTTTATCAGCATCAAAATCATCTGCAACTTTTTCACACAGAAGGTTTATCGTTTCAATGGCTAACTCTGCTCCTAACCGCATCAGCCCATCGTAAACATATTCTGCATTTGCATCATCCGGAATAGGTAAATACTTCCGCTTTATAATCCGTCCTGTGTCAATGTCTTTATCAAGAAAGAAAGTTGTTACTCCTGTTTCGGTTTCACCATTTATCACTGCCCAGTTTATAGGTGCTGCGCCCCGATATTGAGGCAACAAGGCAGCATGAACATTAAATGTTCCGAAACGTGGCATCGACCATACACTTCGGGAAGCATACGAAACGCTACAACCACTTGCAAATCAGCTTTCAAAGCACGCAACTGCTCTAAGAACTCAGCATCTTTCATCTTAATAGGTTGCAATACCGGCAATCCCACCGACTGGGCATATACCTTTACGGCAGGTGGTTGGAGCTTTTCCTGATGTCGTCCTACGGGTTTGTCGGGTTGTGTTACTACTCCCACAACATTATAACCGTTTTCTACCAAAGCCTTCAGCGACTCTACGGCAAACTCCGGCGTACCCATAAAAACGATTCTCATATCTTTTTTATCCATAATGTCTATCTTGATATTGTGAAAACAAACTGCAAACTACTCTTCACTAAAGTCGGCTACGAGCTGTCGATACAGGTTATACAGTCGTGCACGCGATATATAGCCAACCAGTCTGCCGTCAATTTCGGTTACAGGCAATACCTGTGCTCCCGTCTTTTCAAACACTTTCATAACGCTCTCCATCGGGTCGTTCACGCCAATTGTTGCCGGTGGCGGTGTCATAAGCTGCTCTACCAAGAACCGATGATACAGTTCGGTGCGGAAGATTATATGTCGAAGTTTTGTAATATCAATTTCTCCTAACAGTATTCCGGCATCGTTAAGAACCGGAATATAGTTGTTGCGGCTTGAACTAATGGCGTGTACGAGTTTTCCCATTTCCATGTTTGGGTCTACCGACGTATAGTCGCGGTCGATAATACTCTGCATGTTCATCATTGTCATCACAGCTTTATCGGTGTGATGCGTCAAGAGTTTCCCTTGTCGAGCCAAGCGAACGGCATAAATACTGTGCTGTTCAAAAATGTTTATGGTCAGATACGAACTAATGGTTACAATAATTAAAGGAATGAAAAGATGGTATCCGCCTGTAAGTTCGGCTATCAAGAACACGCCTGTCAATGGGGCATGCATAACTGCTGCCATTACTGCTGCCATGCCATAAAGCGTGAAATTCTTTTCAGGAATATATTCGCCTATCTGTTGAACATTCCAAAATCGTGCAAAAAAGAAGCCTCCAAATCCGCCAATAAACAATGACGGTGCAAACGTACCGCCACAGCCACCTGCTCCATTGGTCGCACTGGTGGCAAAAACCTTTGTCAATGCTACCAATCCAACATACAGTAACAAGAATTTTGCCTGCCCTGCAAACATCGAACCGCGCAGCACCTGATTCCAATCGGCTTCGCCATTACCTTCTATAAAAAGGCGCAAACTGCTGTAACCTTCGCCATAAAGGGAAGGAAAAAGAAAAATAAGGGATGACAAAACCAAGCCACCTGCCAACAATTTAAGGTAAGGACGATTGGAAAGACTCGCATATCTGTCTTCGCACCACGACATGACACGCATGAAATAGAGTGAAAGAAAACCGCAGGCAATTCCTAAAAGTATGGTTGGCGGCACTTTGCTAAGACTCCAAAAATAGTCCATCTTGAAGTTATACATAGGCTCGCCACCCGTAAAGAAGTATGAGAAGCAAGTTGCCGTAACCGAAGCTATCAAGATGGGCAACAGGGCTGCCATGGTAAGGTCTACCATAAGTATTTCCAAAGTAAACACCAAACCTGCTATGGGTGCTTTGAAAATACCCGAAACAGCAGCTGTCGCACCGCAACCCACCAACAGCATCAGCGTCCGACGGTCCATATCGAAAAGTCTGCCGAGGTTGCTGCCAATGGCAGAACCCGTTAATACAATAGGAGCCTCTGCTCCTACCGAGCCACCAAAACCGATTGTAATTGCCGATGCTACTATGGAAGTCCACGTATTGTGCGCCTTCAGTTTGGAACGCTTGGTGGAAATTGCATACAATACACGCGTAATTCCATGCGAAATACGGTCGCGGACAACATACTTGACAAACAAACTGGTGAGCCAAATACCAATAACCGGATAAAGAAGATACAGCCAGTTGATGGTAGTCATACGAAAGCCGGACGTAATGAGTTTCTCTATTTCGCCAATAATAATATGAAGCACGTATGCTGCCACAGCAGCCAAGAAGCCAACAATAAACGCAAGCACCAATACAAACTGGCGGTCGGAAATATTCTTCTTCCGCCATTCGTCTATCCGATTTATTATATTGCTATTATTTTCGTTTGCCATTTTTCAAGCCTGCTCCTCTATATAGATATGTATATATAAGGCTGCTGCGATGATTTATTTTCTTATTATGTTCACTTCGCCTGCTCCACCAATCTTTATTATCGTAGAAGGTTGGTGAGGCTTATGCTCTTGTCGGCGAGAAGTACAGACGTAGTCTACAGCCGACAATATTTCTTCCGAAATGTCGCGATAGTTCTGTGCAGCGGGTTCGCCGCTTATATTTGCCGATGTGCTGACTATTGCTTTCTGGAAACGGTAACACAACTCTTTCGAGAAAGGCTCGTTGGTTATTCTTATACCGATAGAACCATCTTCGCCTATAAGGTTGGGCGCAAGGTTTACAGCTTCGTCAAGTATCAATGTTGTCGGCTTCACCACAGCATCAATAAGTTGCCATGCCACATCGGGAACGTTGCGCACATATCGCTGCAAGCGTGCATCGGAATCGACAAGGCAGACCAATGCCTTGGAATCATCGCGTCGTTTTATTTCGTAAACCTTAGCCACGGCTTCGGGATTGGTGGCATCGCAGCCAATTCCCCATACGGTATCGGTAGGATAGAGTATCACCCCACCCTTTCGCAACACTTCAACAGCCTTCTTAATATCTTCTTGTTGTATCATTTTCTTATAACCAATAGAGAAGTACAAAAGTAGAAAAAAAAAAGGAAACAGACAAATCTACAAGACAAAAATAAGGTTCACGGTATTCCGCACCTATCAAAAACGGACTACAAACCGGTCTGCAACGCAGATGAAACATGGTGCACCGCAAAGATTTATTAGGGTAACGATTTCCGTTTTATCGTCCAAAGCAAATGCAGAAAATCGCCTTAATTTTGTAAAGATAATTCTCTTAAAAAGTGATATAATCGCTTTTGCGTTGCGAAACCGTAGGTTTTGCAACGCGAAACCGTAGGTTTTGCAACGCAAAACCTACGGTTTTACCGTGCAAAACAGCCGCTTTTGGAATGCAAAACAATAGGTTTTGCAATACGCTGATAACAAGATAGTTACACGACAGATATTCTTACGAAAAATATTTACAGTATTTCCATCTGTTTTTCGCTTATGAAACGGAGAATACCGACAAAGCTACGTAACTGAATTTACTTGTTTTTGGGGGGTGAAGTTAATCTTTGTTGCCTTCAAAGAACTTCCTGATAAAAGGCGAAGTATAGCTCTCTTGGTTCTTTGCTACCTCTTCCGGAGTGCCCGTTACAACAACTTTTCCTCCGCCGCGTCCGCCTTCAGGCCCCATATCGATAATGTAATCAGCCTGTTTTATTACATCAAGATTGTGCTCGATAATGACAACTGTGTTGCCGCGGTCTACGAGTTTCTGCAACACACCCATAAGAACACGAATGTCTTCAAAGTGCAAACCGGTAGTAGGTTCGTCGAGAATATAGAGCGTTTTGCCGGTATCACGCTTGGAAAGTTCGGTAGCCAACTTCACGCGCTGACTTTCTCCGCCCGATAAAGTCGTAGAGCTTTGCCCTAATTTGATGTAACCTAAGCCGACATCTTGCAAAGCCTTTATTTTCGGAAGAATAAGCGGGACGTTCTCGAAAAACTCCACAGCCATATTAACCGTCATATCCAAGACGTCTGCAATAGACTTTCCCTTGAAGCGTACCTCAAGCGTTTCGCGGTTGTAACGCTTTCCGTGGCATACCTCGCACGGAACCATTACATCGGGTAAGAAATTCATTTCTATTGTCTTGTAACCATTACCGCTGCAGGCTTCACAACGTCCGCCTTTTACATTGAACGAAAAACGTCCGGGTTTATAACCTCGGATTTTAGCTTCCGGAAGGTTTACGAAAAGATTGCGAATATCCGAAAACACGCCAGTATAGGTGGCAGGATTGCTGCGTGGGGTACGCCCGATGGGACTTTGGTCTACATTCACCACCTTGTCTACATTGTCTATGCCTTCTATCTTGGCATATTCCATAGGAAGTTTCAGCGAACGATAGAAGTGTTGTGAAAGTATTGGCTGCAGGGTTTCGTTTACTAACGTACTCTTACCGGAGCCGGATACACCCGTAACAACGATAAGTTTACCCAACGGAAACTCTACATCGACATTCTTCAGATTGTTTCCTTTGCAGCCATACAGCCATATCGATTTGCCATTTCCTTTGCGATGCACTTCGGGAAGCGCAATGGTCTGCTCGCCATTGAGATACTGCGCCGTAAGCGTATGTGTCTTGAGCATTTGCTCGTATGTACCTTGGAAAACAACTTCGCCACCCTTTCGCCCTGCCTTTGGTCCAATATCGACAATCCAATCGGCAGCACGCATCATATCTTCGTCGTGCTCCACAACAATGACAGTATTGCCAAGGTCGCGTAGTTCGCGCAACGACTTTATCAAGCGGTTGTTGTCGCGCTGATGCAAACCGATGGAAGGTTCGTCGAGAATATAAAGCACATTCACAAGCTGAGAACCTATCTGCGTCGCCAACCTTATACGCTGACTTTCTCCACCCGAAAGTGTTGCACTCTGACGGTTTAACGAAAGATAGTCAAGACCTACATCAAGCAAGAAGTTTATACGTTTACGAATTTCCTTTAGTATCTCTTTTGCAATGAATTGCTGCTTCTCGCTAATGTGTTGTTCTACTTCTTCAATCCACACTTTAAGGTCGGTAATGTCCATTGCCGAAAGTTCGGCAATGTTCTTGTCCCATATACGATAAGAAAGTGCTTCACGATTAAGACGCTGCCCATTACATTCGGGACATTCTCGCTCGGCAATAAACTGGTCAACCCACTTTTTCCCTGCTGCAGTTTCATCGTTTTCCATTACCGAACGCAAATATTTTATAACACCATCGAAGGCTGAAAAATAGTCGGAATTGGTATGAACAAGTTCTTTCGATATACGAACCTTGTCCAAAGAACCATAGAGTATTTCGTCGAGCACTTCTTTTGGAATATCTTTAATAGGTGTTTTTAAAGTGCATTCGCTCTTCTCAAGAATGGCAGCTATCTGCCAGAATATCATTTGGTTCTTGTATTTGCCTAAAGGAACAATAGCACCTTCATGGACACTCAGCGAAGTATCGGGTATCACCTTGTTTAAATCTATTTCGCTAATCTTGCCCAAGCCTTTGCAATGGGGGCACGCCCCTTCAGGAGAATTAAATGAAAAGACGTTCGGAGCGGGGTCTTTATAGGCTATTCCCGTAACCGGGTCCATCAATCGCTTGGAGAAATATTTAGCCGACCCGCTGTCTTTATCCATTATCATAATAAGCGAATCGCCTTGTTTCATGGCAACCGACACTGTTTTGGTTAATCGGTTTTTAAACGTTTCATCATCATCAGCACCGAGTTTGAGCCTGTCTATCACAACTTCTATGTTGTGGTTCTTGTATCTATCAACCTTCATGCCACGCGTGATTTCAAAGATTTCGCCATCAACACGAATGTAAAGATAACCTTTACGACGCATTTGTTCGAACAATTCACGGTAATGCCCTTTACGATTTCGCACCAAGGGAGCAAGCACATAGATGCTTTTGTCGGCATAATCGTGAAGAATCATTTCCACAACACGTTCTTCTGTGTACTTCACCATTGCTTCGCCACTCATATAAGAATAAGCAGTTCCCGCGCGTGCATACAGCAAACGAAGATAATCGTATATCTCCGTAGTAGTTCCAACTGTTGAACGTGGGTTCTTGCCGGTTGTTTTTTGCTCGATGGAAATAACAGGCGAAAGTCCTGTTATCTTATCAACATCCGGGCGTTCCATACCACCAAGAAAGTTGCGGGCATAAGCAGAAAATGTTTCGATATATCGTCTTTGCCCTTCAGCAAATATAGTGTCGAACGCCAAAGAACTTTTACCTGAACCCGATAATCCTGTAAAAACAATCAGTGCATTGCGAGGCATTGTTACGTCTACACCTTTTAAATTGTGCACACGTGCCCCTAATACTTCTATTTTATCGTTCATTAATTAATCAGTGTTAGTTAATTTACAAAACCACTAAGGCATCTGCGTAGTGGTTTCATTGTATCCACGCAATAAATTCACATCTTTTCTGATGTGAAACCTTCTACCGTCGGCACCTTTTGCCTTTACATTCACAAAATAAACGCCTTGCGCAACAGGTTTTCCATTGAATGTTCCGTCCCAGCCTTCATTAGGGTCGGTCCACTCAAACAATTTCTGTCCCCATCGGTTGAAAATAATTGCACGAAACTCTACAATACTCTTAAATCCTTTTTTAGCCTTGTAGACATCGTTTATACCATCACCGTTAGGCGAAAAAGCATTCGGGAAAGATATTTCGCTCTCGCTTATTGAAACAGTTATCGGGTCATAGATATTAATTGTATCGCTACCTAAGATTTCGTACAAACAAATTTGAAACGAGCCTGCTGTCGTAAAAGTGTATTGCGTATTCTGCTCATAACGTATTAAAAACGCATTTTTGCGATTACCTTGCTCAAAGAAATGCCACTCAAATTGAGTGCCATTGGGATAATCGACAACAGGATTAGCAATGAAATCGACCGTCAATGGAGCAGAGCCGGAAAAGCCTTGCGCAGAATTAATGGTTTCTGAACTTCCGTTTTCACCAATGTACGTTCCGTATGGTTCGCACGATTGGGAAAAAACATTCGTGGTAAATAAAAACAATACCACTATTAAGGATATTTTATTGAAATATGACTGCATAATCTTCTTATTTCTGCAAAAATACAAAAAAACTATTGACGAAAAGCAAATAGTGAATACTTTTTGTTATCTTTGCAAGGTGTTAAACTCACAACGTACAATTATGAAACATTATTATAAGTATTTACTTTTATTAGTTGTTTTGGTTTTCTCCGTCCACGTCGTTGCACAAACCACGGTATGGAGAGACCTTCATAAGGTAAAGAAAAAGGAAACACTCTTTGGTATAGCCAAGGAATATGGTGTCAGCATACAAGAACTTATCAACGCAAACCCTGAAATGAAGCAAGAAGGATACGAGCTTAAAAAGGGGAATTGGATTTTTGTGCCTTTTGCAAAAGGGGGCGACAAGAAGTATGCAGCCAACACGGAGACCAATACAACAAGCAATACAGCTAAAAAGCCGATAACAGCCAACACACCTGTTACGAATACTGTTCGCATCGGTGTGATGCTTCCACTTCACAGAGAAGATGGCGACGGTTTGAGAATGGTGGAATATTATAGAGGAATCTTGCTTGCACTCGAACAAATGAAGCAAGAAGGCATTAATACCGATGTGCATGCGTGGAATGTACCTAAAGATGCTGACATCAGAACCACTTTGGTTGATAAGAATGCTTCTAACTTAGACATTATCTTTGGACCGCTTTACTCTAATCAAGTAAAACCATTGGGCGACTTTTGCCAACGCTATGGCATAAAGCTGGTGATACCTTTCTCTATCGAAGCAAAAGAAGTTGCCACCAATCCTAACATTTTCCAAGTCTATCAAGACTACAATCGTTTAACAAAAAAGGCAATAGCTTGTTTCTTTGAACGTTTTCAGAAGACGCATCACCCTGTCTTTATTAATTGCAATGACCAAGGTAGCCAAGTAGGCAGCTTCACAAGTGAACTGAGAAAACAACTCGGACTTGCAAACATTCGCTACAATGTAACGAACATAAACACACCGCAAATAAACTTTGTGAAGCAGTTTAGCTCTTCGCAACCTAATGTGATAGTTATAAACTCTGAAAAGAGTCCTTATCTAAATAAAGTATTTGCAAAATTGGATTCGCTCAAAAGAACAAATCCCGGCATAGCTATTTCAACATACGGCTACAACGAATGGTTTATGTATCAGGACTACAACCTATCCAATTACTTTAAATACGGAGTGTATATCCCTTCTACCTATTATTATAGTAAGGTGGCAAAGAAAACAGAAGCATTGGAAAAACTATATATCAGCAAATATGGTGAACCTATGAAAAATACCTATATACCACGCTTTGCGATAGTAGGATACGACCAAGCGCAATTCTTCGTCAGAGGAATTAAGAATAAAGGCAAGAATTTTAAAGGCACAAGTGCAGAGGTTAGCTACGCTCCGCTACAGACAAGATACAACTTTGAACGTGTAGGAGATGGCGGATATATCAATAATCATTTCCAGTTGGTACACTTCAAAGCCGACCAGACGATGGAGAACTTAGTCTACTAATTTTCCAATAACCTGACAGATAAAAACAACGGATACTAAAAACATGCATAGAAAGATACTTACAGCACTGTTGATGATACTTCCACTGTGTACATACGCACAAGTAGGAGACCATCGCAGCGACCTTTCCATAGGTGGCAATGCCGGCTATGTGCTTTCAAATATAGGTTTCGACCCTAAAGTATCGCAATCGATGCATGGTGGAATTACTGCCGGATTGAGCATTAAATATGTGTGCGAAAAATATTTCAACACCATCTGCTCCATTTATGGCGAAATAAACTATGCTTCGATGGGGTGGAAACAAGACATACGGACATCGAGAGATGAGCCTGTTATCAATGCCAATGGCGCAGCAGAGGAATATTCACGTACCTTGAACTATCTTCAAATCCCCGTTTTTGCACATTTGGCATGGGGACGAGAGCAGAACGGTTTCAACTTCTTTGTTCAGGCAGGACCACAGATTGGTATTTTACTGAACGAGACAACAGCTAAGAACTACGAAACACCAAACCTATCGAAAGACGGCACAGGAAGAAGCAACACCATCGTAGAACAGGAATCTATGCCCGCACAAAAGAAGTTCGATTATGGCATTGCAGCCGGTTTAGGTGCAGAATGGAGTATTCGCCACTTAGGACATTTCCTTGTAGAGGCACGCTATTACTACGGGTTGGGCAATATATACGGCAACACAAAAGAAGATTTCTTTGGGAAATCCAACAACAGCAATATAATTGTCAAGGCAACCTACCTGTTCGATATAACAAAAAGTAAAAACAATAGATAAAATCAATTAATAACAAAATTAAAAGTTTAAAATTATGTTCGAAGGACAACCTAAAAGTCTTTATGCATTGGCATTAGCCAACACAGGAGAGCGATTTGGTTATTACACCATGATTGCAGTTTTTGCCCTTTTCCTCAGAGGAAACTTTGGACTTGATCCGGGTGCCGCAGGGGCTATTTACAGTACTTTCCTTGGATTAGTCTACTTCTTGCCACTAGTTGGTGGTATCATGGCAGACAAGTTCGGTTACGGAAAGATGGTAACAACAGGTATCATGATTATGTTCATCGGATACCTCTGTTTGGCTATCCCATTGGGAACAGGCACCGTTGCTTTCTCAAGCATGCTTGCAGCCCTACTCTTGATTTCGCTGGGTACAGGTCTGTTCAAAGGCAACCTGCAAGTAATGGTAGGTAACCTTTACGATGCCCCCGGAATGGAAAGCAAACGCGACTCCGGTTTCTCTATCTTCTACATGGCTATCAACATCGGTGCATTGTTTGCTCCGACAGCTGCCGTGAAAATTCACGATTGGGCTGTAACCTCGTTGCACATGGACCCTAACGCAGCTTACCACTTGGCATTTGCCGTAGCTTGTGTTTCTTTAATTCTTTCTATTGCTATCTATTACACTTTCCGCCCGGGATTTAAGCATTTGGAAGGCAATTCAAAGAAAAAAGACGAGAAATCAGGTGCTGCAACTGAAGCAGAAGAAATTTCTCCGGCAGAAACAAAAGAACGCATCATTGCGCTTTGCCTTGTATTTGCCGTAGTTATCTTCTTTTGGATGGCATTCCACCAGAACGGTCTTACGCTTACTTACTTTGCCGACGAGTTTGTGCAACCTACTGCAGAAGGTGCTCAGAGCATGGTATTCGATGTAATTAACCTCTTTATGGTGATTGTCATTGTCTATGCCGGATTTGCATTCTTCGGTGCTAAGACCGGTAAAACCAAAGGTATTTCAGCTCTCGTTATCCTCGGTGCATTGGCAGTAATAGCCTATAAGTACAGTGCTGTAGAGGGCAGCGTATCTGTTAGTGCTCCTATTTTCCAGCAATTCAACCCATTCTATGTTGTAGCCCTCACACCTGTCAGCATGGCTATCTTCGGTGCGCTTGCTCGCAAGGGCAAAGAGCCAACAGCTCCTCGTAAGATTGCTTACGGTATGTTGATTGCCGGTTGCGGTTTCTTGGTAATGTTGCTCGCTTCTATGGGGCTCAACACTCCTGACGCACAGAAGGCAGCTGCAGAAGGTGCAAAGACATTTGCATCTCCAAACTGGCTCATCGGTACTTACCTTGTTCTTACCTTCGGCGAGTTGTTGCTCAGCCTATGGGTATATCATTCGTATCAAAGGTTGCTCCTCCGAAGTACAAGGGCGCAATGATGGGTGGTTGGTTCGTAGCAACAGCCTTAGGTAACCTCCTCGTTAGTGTCGGTGGTTTCCTTTGGGGCGACCTTCCATTGACTGTTGTATGGAGCGTATTCATCGTGCTTTGTATCCTTTCTGCTATCTTCATGTTTGCAGTAATGGGTAAACTTGAAAAAGTAGCGAAGTAGAAAAACTAAATATAAACGAGGGTATGTCAGAAACTTTTATCCTGACATACCCTCGTTTTATTTTCAGTATATCAGTAGTATATACGTGCTTTCAACGCTGCCAAACCTCATCGTTATGTAGGTTTGGCAGCGTTGTTCTTATCTGTTCCCTTGTCTTTGACTATGATTTGTGCCCACTTTAGCAAGGATTTATCAAATTACTTACACGTAAATAATTTCTTCTTTACATGTAAATAAATATTTTCTTACACGTAAAGAAATATTTCTTTACGTGTAAATAATTTAAGAAACAAAGATTTTGGACGACTTTTTCAGCATTTCTTGTACCTTCTTTTCCTCTTTAGATAACTCAATAGATACATCTTTCGGGGTATTCCGGATAGATGGACACAAGCTGAAAGGTTCTGCTGTAAAGGTAGACACTTGGTCGGATGCGGGACATAACGGAACTGATGACTTACTTATTCGGCAGTTATCACCTTTTAAGAGAATTGTTTTTACAAAATCAAAGCGAAAAGTTCTTGTTACTCCATTAACCCAAATCGGTCGTTAGCGTCCTTGACCGGTTTTGTTCGATTGGTGAGCAGATATGCTGATATTTCATCAAAGGCGTAGCGGACTACGGCGAGATGGAATGGCTGCGCAAATGTCGGCAAGCGGACGAAAGCAGTAAGGGAGCATGACGGTAATAACAAATCTAAACAAATGCGCCCTAATAACCGATTGAGGTTAATAAGATTGTTGCAAAAGAAACGGGATTGCCTACTTAAAGGCAATCCCGCAACTGTTTCGTAATATAAAAGTTCTTATCGGACAGCAATGATATTCTATCCTCTTATCATCGTTATTATCATCTTAAAACGCTGTTCTGCCTTCACAGAATGGAGTGCGCCACTTGGGATAATGAAACTTTCGCCTGCTTTAATACGATAGTCTGTACCCTCCACATTGAGAATCATCTCGCCGTCTACTACCTGAATAAACGCATCGAAGGGTGCAGTGTGCTGCGAAAGTCCCTGACCGGCATCGAAACTGAAGAGTGTAACGCTACCTGCATTGCTGTGAACCAATTCCTTGCTTACTACACCACCTTCCGTATAGTCTGCCAACTCACTTGCTACAAATACTTTTCCTTTCTCGAATTTCATAATCTATCGCTTTTAATTTCGTTACTAATGTTGTTTGTTAGCTAACGTGCAAAACTTGTGCCACGGCATTTTTAGCATACACTTTTGATAACATTTGTACACTGCAACATGGCTGACACACTGACAAAGGGCACATTTGTTACCATCTTTTGTCTTTCACAAACACGTACCGGTAAAGTTAAAGGAATTTCTTGTAGGCGTCCCATTCGGCTTGCAAATCCGTATCGTGGTCGCCAAGGAAGAACGATGGCTGCGGATTTTCCTTATATGGAGTCCAATTTCCGCAAACGATGCCATCACGAACGATGATGGGTTGGAAGATGCCATTGTTGTTATGGGCTTTGTGTTTGTATTCTGGTGGCAGCACAATGTCGCGACTCTTGTAGCTAATCAGGTATTCGTCGTAAGGTGGCACCAGCAGATACTTGCCTTTTCGGAAACCCCTTGAGCGGCAGTCATCGGTAAGGTAGAACTCCCGCCCGAAGTAGTTTTCCTTATGAATGCCATCACCTAACAGCGCAATGCCTTTGCGACAGTCGCGCAAAGTCAAGCCCGACCACCATACAAAGTCGTCCAAAGTGGCAGGCTGGCGGCTGTTAAAGTAGAGCCGTGCCATACGCATCAGTGCCTCATCTCTGTCTATTGGCGTAGCCGGGGTTATTCTATTGGCAGCGAGAGCATACGTTGTTTTCGTTGGCAACAAGGCTCCGCTGCAGATAACGCCTTCCATTTCAGCCATGCGAATATGGTAGTTCAATCGGTGGGCGTCCATCACAATGCCCCTCTCTACCAATGCTTGCACAAAGTCTTCCTTCGTTGCGCTGCCCTTATCGGCTGCCGTTTGGGCAATGATTTCGCGCACACGCAACAGTTCTTCATCAGAAATAGTAATCTTGTTGCTGCTTATGAATCCTTTGATAAGGCTGATAGCCCGTGGCGCGCACAGTTCCAACAGCCACCAATAGTTCGCAGCCGAGACTATCTGCCACGTGCCGCGCATCAGGTGAAGCCTGACGATGCGACCATCGTCGAACGCCTTTTTGAATGTCTTTGCCGATGGATTTTTTGTGCGCATCGCCATTGCCCAACGCATCATGCGATAGTCTTGCGCCTGCATGGCGCACATATAGTCTGCCACTTCCTCAACGCTCGTGAACTGCGGAGATATAAGTTGCTGATTAAGAAGGCGTAAAGCGACTGTATTCATATTATACTTCTTCGTTTATAGTTCCATTGTTTCGCCTTCATAGGCAATGCTCCAGAAAGGAATGTTGCACTCGTCGGTAAACTCTTTCATGCGCCAAGCACTTTCAAATCCGCTTGCCACGAAGTGCATCGGCACGAACAAGCCTACCTTAAACCGTTCTATGAACTGTCTGCCGCCACGTGTATATCCGTTCCCTATTCTGCCATCTATCGGGAACATCGCAACGTCAAAGGAGTCTGCAATCTTCTTAATATCCTTCAACTCGCCAAGAAAGCGTTTCTCATCTTGCATCGGATTAACTTTCCCGAACTCCTCGCTGAAGATAGTACCACCCTTATAGTCGTCTGTCAGAAAGCGTGCATACCAGTTGTTGAGGTCGCCTGCATGGAAAATACGCCTGCCATCAACTTCCACTATCCACGAAACGCCACTGTCGTTGCTACCCATCGCATAGACTTTAACGTGCCCGTCTTCCCATTCAGCCCCCTTTGCCAGCCACGCATCTGCATCTTCCTTGACAGCTCTCCTATGCTTCAGTATATCCTTGGAAAGAATATAGGTGAAAGAAAGCGAAGGATACGCATTTCGCCACTTCAATATCTCCTTTGAAAAGTGGTCCTCATGGAAATGGCTGGCGAAGACATAGACCGGCTTTGTGGCAGAAAGAACCTTTGAAACAACTCCGGCCGGGTCTCTCCAGCAATCGAAAATAAGCACACAAGTTTCTGTTTCAATGGCAAAACCGCTATGAAAAATATACGTCAGCTTCATTTCGGCATATCCTTAGAAATCATTTCGCACAGCTTGTCTTCTCTTATAATCTTCGGTTTTGCCTTTCCTGCCAGCACCAGCACTTTCTTTCCATTGCGGTAGATGTGCAATTGACGAGAACGAACAACTGCCGTCAGGTTGTCCTCACCTTGCATAGCTGTCCAAATATGATGGTAAACACCATGTTCATCAAACAGTTTCTGCTGCAAATGCGAGCACATATTGGCTGTGTCAATGGTTATCATACTAATCGAAAAGTTTCTTCCAAATCCACAATACCGACACTGCACCAAGCACGCAGAATACGAAATTGGTGAGATAACCCTTACCAAACAAGTTTATATCAAGCAGATGACTGATGAAAGTTCCGGCATAACTACCGATGATACCTACTATAAGATTCATACAACACCCTTTTCCTTCGCCACTCATAATGCGGTTGGCAATATAGCCGATGAGGAAACCTGTCAGTATTGGCCATGCCGTGAAGTCTGCAATGTGTTCAAACATAATCTTTTTTTATTTACTTTTAAGAAATTATTTCTATGTGAGAAGAATCCATACCGACCTATAAGCTATCCGCCGACCTACCATATACATGTGCAAAGAGGTCGATTTCACGATTGCTAATGCCCAACCTTACAGCGAGAGACTTCCATTTGCTGACGCCTTGCACAACCTCATTAACGATGGTTCGGGCAATGCATCGCTGAAACAACCAAAGATGTCTCTTCCCGGTTGCGTGTACTGCTGACCCGGATAGTTGTTAATATCGCACTCAAGAAGATATAGCCATACTTGGCAAACCGGTCCTTATCAAACATGAAGGCATAGGAATCTGCACCACGAAGAGACTCATAGCTAAGCTCACCTATCAGGAGTGGGTGCTCCAGCCAATCGAAATCGCCATATACAAATAATCTGTTCATCTGCTACTTCTTCTTAGATGCCCGTTCACGATGCTTGAGAGCAAGGTCTTGCAAGGTGCGTCCCATCTCGTCTTTCTGTGCCAGAAGCAAGATGTCGTCGTCCAACTGCAAGGCATAAAGCACACGGAGGTATATGCCGATGGCAACCGTGGGAGCACCCTTCTCCACCCTATTGATGGTTACGGGAGAACAAGTTGCCCGTTCAGCGACCTGCGCTATGCTAAGATTACGGCGCAGACGGGCAAGCCGTATCTGCTCGCCTACAGTCTGCATCTTCTGTTCCAATTTGCGAGGAAGCTTTGTTCCCATCGTTGTTTTAACCATAACCCAACCTTTTATTACAAGCACAAAAGTAGTCATTTATATTCATTTTATGATAGGTTGTGGAATAGAATCAACGGAACAGATGCGATATTTAACATTTGTATGGACTTTAATGCCGTCTGCTACAAGCCGAAATGGTCTGCACAAAGGTCTATATAGCTGTAGCACAACGCTGTCCCACGCTCGAAAACAAAGGCAAAACAAAAGACCGAACTCCCATTTGCGGAAGTTCGGTCTTTGTTTTTTATCGTGCAAACTACTTAATATATCCGGGTTCCGGCAGGTGCATGCCATACATGGTGAGGTGGTTTTTGCGTGCATACTCCATAATACGGATACGCGAAGCAGTGGCAGTGGCAGGGTCCATATCGTAAGATGGGCAGTATTCGGGGTGTTCCAGCTGAATGGCAGCACCGTGGATAAGGTCGCCTATCACAAGTATGGTGCCTTTTTGAAATACCGTATGCCCCGGAGTATGTCCGTAGGCATCTATCGTCTTCACACCGCCGGCAAGCGTTTCGCCCGCTTCAAAGAGGTGCAGATGGTTCTTGTAGGCTGCCAAAACCTTTCTTTGCAGGACATTTTCCGTGTCGGGCATGTTCTTCCATGCCTCAACTTCAATGCGGTTGATATATATATCTGCATTCGGGAATGCAGCCTTGTCGTCTTTCAGCAGTCCTCCGATGTGGTCTCGGTGCATGTGCGTAAGATAGATAAGCCTGATGTCGCGAGACTTCAGCCCCTTTTCCGACAGCTTTTTCTGCAACTGACTGAATGGAGCACCATAGCCGGTATCGAGCAAGATGGTTTTTCCTTCCGTCTGCAAAAGGAAGCAACTCACGCTCGAAGGTACACCGTCGCCCAGTCCAAGCGATGCCCAAAGCGAGTCAGGCACCGTTGAGAATATCTTCCTTGCCTGAAAAGTAGGACCCGGTTTATCCTCTATCCACGTAATGGCGGTGCGTTCTTTCTTTGCTACCTTGGCTGTTTTCTTGTGTGCAAACGCCGGTATTGTCAGCAAACTCGCTATCAGGGCGAATGCAAATATCTTCTTCATAACCATCAAGTTTATTTAATAAACTTCACTTTCGATACATCGCGTGGCTTTGCCTGTGGCTGTTCGGCAGGATAACCCACGGCAATAACGTAGCTTAACTTATAGTCTTCCGAAATTTCCAGACGGTCGAGGAACGACTTGTACTGCGCATCTGAATTGATTAACCTTACCGAAGCAGCAAGGCAAACGGTACCCAAGCCCATTGATTGGGCTGCTATCATGATGTTTTCGCTCAGCAGACCGGCGTTGTACTCGCTGTTTTCTTTTGGTGTGCAGATGCAAATAACGTTCGGAGCATCGTAAAACATACTCTTATACTCTGCCATTAGCTTCTTGTCTTCTATCACGCGCACCTGCCATTGCTGTCCATTGTGCGAGCTTGGAGCGTTGATTCCCGCCATAGCAAGTATTTCCAGCTTCTCGTGTTCCACAGGTTTATCCATGTATTTACGAATGGAACGGCGTTCCATAATAGTCTTCAACACCGGGTTTTGCTCCATTGCGCTGTTTATTGTCTGCGCATCAGACGAGTTTATTGCCATCATAACCATTAAGCCTAAAAATAGTCTTCTCATGTTGTTGTTTGTCTGATAAAATATACTACTTCGTTTTTTCCTCAACGATTTCGCCCATGAAAAGCCTATGGGGCGACCCTTCGCCGTTCTCATCAACAGGAAAAGCCTTTGGCATAGATACGTTGTATTCCTGCACATCGGGAGCGATGTTCGCCTTCACCAACTGCTGCGGGTAGACTATATTGCCATACCCACGCTGTTTACTTCAGGGCTTTACCGTCTGAGAACGCATTGCCTGCATGCTTACCCAACTGAATATATCCCATGTGGATAGGGTCGAAGGTGATGAGGTTCATCTTTTCGACATCGGGTTTGCCGTCTTCTGCAAGATAGTTCTCGTCGCAAAGGATATTCACAATCTCTGCAATGATGTAGCAACCTGACGCTGATTCTTTCTGCTTTTCTTTGATGCGACACTCCATTGTCATTGGAAAATCGGTGAATACAGGGGCATTTACATTTTCAGAAGCCACAACAGTCCAACCCGATTTTGCCATCTTGTCAGGGTCGTTCTTCTGACTTACAATGCCGACAAAGTCGGCAGCGACCATCGTTTCTGCCGTTGCGAAAGCCACCGTGAACTCTCCTTTAAGTTTTAAATTCTCGGTTGTCTGATGCTTTCCCATCGAAATCATAATTTCATGGTTGTCCCATTGACCTGCCCACGCTGCATTCATAGCGTTAGGCTTACCGTTTTCGTCGTATGTGCCGATTATCAGCACGGGCTGTGGAAGTATCCACGCTTTCTTACCAAAGCTTTTCATATTCTGTTTCTTTTGTTCTTATTTCAATCTTATTCTGTGTCGCTATATTGTTTCGCCATCGATGTTGTTCCTTTATAATAAGGTGAGCAATTATTATGCCAAACCTTTTAAACATAAAGGTAATACTCCTTGCTGACGATGATGTGCCACGCAGGCACAACATTTGCCATGACGCGGACATTCTTTCGGGCAAGGACACAGTATGCCTGCATTATGTTCGCACACCGGGCGAAGACGCTTAACCTGTTCCATATTTCTATTTTTCGCTATTCATTGTTATTCATTATGCTTCCACATCTGATACTCTAACGTGAGTTCGATATAAAAATTATGCCGGTATATTACTTATTAAGACGCTTAAAGAAAGAGTTTTTTATGATTTAATATGCTTATAATGAAGAAGAAGTGAAGTTTATTGGTATAGCGTAAAGCATTTACAAACAATACTTTACGCTATTTGTTTTCTGTCAATTACGACGATTTTAAGTTCTTTCTGCCATACTGTCGGCATCGCAATTGTGCGCTGACAGTTTCAGACAAAGCATTTATCGTATATTGACTTTGTATGCCTTGCCATTAATGGCAACAATATAGATGCCTTTCGACGGCAAATCCAAAGCGGTGCGTGGCGAAGAAACAAGTCGCTCGGCAACTTTCTTTCCTTCTGCAGAATATACATACAGTGTTTCTCCTATAGGTGCGTTATCGATGACAACTCTTCCGTCAGACGCCTTGACCTCAATGTTTCGGTTCGATACATTACCTATCTTGGTGGCTACGTTCACGTCAAAAGTGTTCTTGGCATTAACTACCACATCACCATTAGCCGAGATGACAGTTCCTTCAGGAATGGTTATGCAACAGCCTTTCTCCGGAACCTTCACGCCTCCGAAGTTGCAAGATACCACCCATTGCCCGTTTTCTTCGGTCAATACCGGCGTTACCTCCTTAATAAGTGTTTGGTCTATGTTCAGCAATTGTATCTTCGGATTGGGCGAAAGCACGACGGCTTGGTTGTAGAAGAAGCGAACTTCGTCAATCACGTCGATATTATGGTTGTTAAAAAGACTGCACCATACATAGCTTATCGACTCCAGTGGCTTCGTATATCCTCCGATGAAGTCTACCCTTGCCTCCTCGTTGGTGATGTCTGTGCGGAACCTCGGACTCAGACTACCTTCGGGTAACACAAGCGAAAAGTGCACACCTTTCTCGAAGTTCATTCCTTTTCCAAAGTCAGCATATACCTGTCCTAAATCCCAATCCCAGCCTACGTGCGCCTTAAGCGTCCTTACGGGAACGCCTTCACGATACAACGTCATGGTTGGATTGCCGATTGGCTCTGTTTCTGTTTTATAATAGAACCATATAGACCGTTCCGTTACAACCACAGAACCGTTCTCCACCGTACATTCAGCATCTGTAATCTTCTCGGGAACAGTAAAGTCGAACTTCAGATTTCCTATTTTCACAGTGGGCGCAGCTTCCAAATAGATAGCTCCCGCCGGTATTTCCAACTTATATGAATTGCCTTTGGGAAGAACAATATTGTCGAAAGCGACGGTTGCAATGCCCTCTTCCTTATAAGTATAAGAGCTGATTGCGCCGGTTGCCATTGTATTACCGTTGCACGTTATCGTTGCTTTCGCACCTTGGGCTATGCCGATATGGCTCGCAAACGTGATGTGAGCCTCGTTTATAGGCTCATATACGAGTTTGTTCTCAATACTGCACTTCGTCGGCGTTAAGGTTTCATCGCCGTCGGCATAGGCAGGTATTGAGAGCATACATAGTCCGATAATACTGATGAGTAAATAATTTTTCATGTTAAACTCCTTTCTTTAAATGGTTAGTAACTACAACAATGTTAGTATTTGTGTCGAATTTAGGCATTAAAATCCATAATTCAAAATTTATTCACATCTTTTTAAATAAGTTCGTATTTTTATAGGAAAATTTATCAACAACAAATGTTAAATTGATTCTTTCTTTTTGTAAAACATTCTTTCCGTTGCTTGATGAAAATGCCCCGAAAACTCTTTGATTTTGTAAAAATAATTCTCTTAAAAAGTGATAATTGCGATTTGACGTTGCGAAACCGTAGGTTTTGCGATGTAAAACCTACGGTTTTACCGTGCAAAACAGCCGCTTTTAGAATGCAAAACAATAGGTTTTGTAAAACGCTGGTAACGAGAAAGTTAGGCAAGAGCTAAAGCTTGGAGAAATATTTACAAAATTATTGCCGCTTTTCAGTCTGTTTTCTCCACCGGATTTCGGCTTCTATCGTATTTTCGTTACATTTCCGGCGTGTGAACAGAACGGTTCGATAAGAAAATAAAAATGCCCAACGCTTCGCAGCGACGGGCACTCAACCTCAATAGGTATTAGTCATTTAAGGTAAAAAGATTGTATTCAGGATAACGAGTGCAAAGATAGTTTAATTTCTAATACCTACCAAATTTTTTTATTATTATTTTTCAAAAATATTCAATGTAAGTATAAAAGTGCTTTAAGATTTACGTCAAAAGAAGCATTATGCAACGCTTTATGGCTATCGAATTACATTATTAATAATGAAAATGTATATATAAGAAGAAAAAAATAGCTATCTTTGCAAAAGAAATATTATAGATTATGAATACAATAGAAAGTAACACGAACGAAGAAAAACGTAGTTTGAGCTTTGTAGAACAATTGGTAGAAGAAGATATTGCCGAAGGAAAGAACGGAGGACGCATACAAACCCGCTTCCCGCCGGAGCCTAACGGCTACTTGCATATAGGGCATGCAAAGGCTATTTGCATGGATTTTGGTGTAGCAGAAAAGTATAACGGCATTTGCAACCTGCGCTTCGACGATACAAACCCATCGAAAGAAAACAACGAATATGTAGAAAACATTCTCCACGATATTAGCTGGCTTGGCTTCAAGTGGGGAAACATATACTACGCAAGCGACTATTTTGAAAAGCTTTGGGACTTTGCGGTATGGCTCATCAAGAAAGGACTGGCATACGTTGATGAGCAAAGCTCTGAGCAAATAGCAGCTCAGAAAGGTACACCAACCGAGCCCGGCACGCCGTCGCCATACAGAGACCGACCCATAGAGGAAAGCCTTGCTCTCTTCGAGAAGATGAATACACCCGAAGTTGCCGAAGGTAGCATGGTGCTGCGTGCGAAATTGGATATGGCAAACCCCAACATGCACTTCCGCGACCCCATCATATACCGTATTATACATACGCCACACCATCGCACAGGCACAAAGTGGAACTGCTATCCGATGTACGACTTTGCACACGGACAAAGCGACTACTTTGAAGGAGTAACACATTCCATCTGCACATTGGAGTTTGTGCCCCACCGTCCGCTCTACGATAAGCTCATCGACTTCCTGAAAGAGTCGGACAATACGGCTGATGTGCTGAACGACAACCGCCCACGACAGATTGAGTTTAACCGTCTGAACCTGACCTACACCGTGATGTCGAAGAGAAAATTGCACACACTTGTAGACGAAAAACTTGTAAGTGGCTGGGACGACCCTCGCATGCCTACCCTCTGCGGAATGCGTCGTCGCGGCTATTCTCCTGAATCTATCCGTGCTTTCATCGACTCTATCGGTTATACAAAGTTCGATGCACTGAACGACATGGCATTGCTCGAAGCTGCCGTACGCAACGATTTGAACAAGAAAGCAACACGTGTAAGTGCAGTGCTCGACCCTGTGAAGCTGGTGATAACCAACTATCCGGAAGGTCAGACCGAGGAAATGGAAAGCATAAACAATCCCGAAAACGAGGCAGAAGGCGCACACACGATTACCTTCTCTAAGAATTTATGGATAGAACGTGCCGACTTTATGGAAGACGCACCTAAGAAATTCTTCCGTATGACACCGGGTAAAGAAGTGCGTTTGAAGAGTGCATACATCGTTAAATGTACAGGCTGTACCAAAGACGGGCAAGGAAACATTGTGGAAATTCAAGCGGAATACGACCCAACAAGTAAGAGCGGAATGGAAGGAGCCAACCGTAAAGTGAAGGGAACACTGCACTGGGTGAGCGCAGAACATTGCCTGAAGGCGGAAGTTCGTGAATACGACAGACTCTTCAACGTAGAAAATCCATCTGCCGACGAGCGCGATTTCAGAGAGCTTCTGAACCCCGACAGCTTGAAGGTGTACAACAATTGCTACGTTGAAAAATATCTTTTGGAAAAGAAACCGGGCGATTACTTGCAGTTCCAGCGCACGGGTTACTTTATGCTCGACCCCGATTCTACAGCCGAAAAACTTGTTTTCAACAAGACAGTAGGCCTGAAAGACGCATGGGCTAAAACACAAAATAAAGGATAAAACGATTGAACGAATATTTTAAAAGCAATAAATTCCAACATATTCTTCACGAATACGAAGAGTTATGTAAGCAGAATGCCGGCAGTTTCCTCGACTCTGAGAATCTTGCCGATATTGCCGAGTATTATCATATAATAGGTAAGGAGGAAGAAGCAAGGGCAGCAGCAACATACGCAGTAAATGTTTTTCCGGGTGCTACTGCCCCTCTTTGCTTTTTGGCACGCACTGCACTGTTTGTAGACAAAGACCCTGTAAAGGCTGAACTGCTTGCAGAGGAGATTATAGACAAAACAGATTTAGACTATTATTATCTGATTGCAGAGATAATGATGATGCAGAACAAGCACGAAGAAGCCAACAAGTATCTTTCGGAACACTTCGACGAAATTGCAGCAGACGAACAACAAGACTATATTTTCGATGTTGCTTCGCTCTTTTACGACTACGGTTTAGCAGAACTTGCGCAAAAATGGCTAAGCCAATATGAAGATACAGAAGCGAAAGACTACAAGGAACTAAAAGCAAAGATACTTTTATGGACGGGGAAAAGCAATGAAAGCGAAGATGTGCTGAACGAGCTAATCGACAGCAACCCCTACTCTACTACTTATTGGAACGAATTGGCTGAATGCCATTTCGTTCGTGGCGAATACAACAAATCTATCACGGCGAGCGAATATGCCTTGGCTATCGACCCCGAAGACGAAGACGCTCTCGTAAACAAAGCCAATGCCTTATACAGCATCGGCAACGGTGATGAAGCGATAAACTATTACAAACGCTTTCAGAAAGTTACTGTCGGAGCAAGGCAAAACTTCGTGAACATTACGATTGCAGATATTTATTTGAACCAAAAGAAGATAGAAGAGGCGTTTAAGTACTTCGAAAAAGCAATTGAAAACTCAGAAGCAAAAGAGGAAACATACATACAAATGGCTATTTCGCTGATGGGTAACGGCTATATGAGCGATGCCTATAAGCTGTTTTCTGCTAATCTGCAAAGAGTATCAGAGGACTGGAACATAGGCTATGCGCATTATGCACGATGCTGTTACGAACTTGGATTGATGGACGAATACAACAGAATTTTAGACGTTGCCATCAAGAAGAACTTGGTAGAAACAAAAGATTTACTGGCCGATTTATATCCCGAAGACAGCAAACCGGAGGCATATCCACTGCTTAAACCTACACCGAGAAAAGGAAAGGCAAGCAACAACACGCTACCATTTTAATAATAGAATAACACTAAACATTAGATATTATGGCTACAAACAGTAAATACATAGAAGAAATTGCCAATCAGCAACTACTTACCGATGCTGAAGAGCGCGAACTTGCAGCCAAGATTAAACTTGGAGATGCAAAGGCTTTGGAGGCACTAACGAAAGCTAACCTGAAGTTTGTCGTATCATTGGCTCACCAATACAGAAATCGCGGGCTTGGCGAAGACGACCTGATAAGCGAAGGAAATATTGGTATGATGCACGCAGCACAGAAGTTTGACGGTACAAAAGGTACACGGTTCGTCAAGTTTGCTGCTACCTACATACGCAAAGCAATGGAAGAAGCGATAAGAGAACAGCTCGATACCTATAAGGTACAGAATGTCGGGGAAGAAAAGCAACGCAGTCGGAAAGCCCGCACGCTATCTATCGACCAGCCCGTACCTGTTGGCAGCAACGGCAACTTCACCTTGCAAAGTGTCTTGGAAAACAAGAACTCGCCACAAGCCGACGAGGATTTAACACGCCGGATTATTGCTGCCGAAATTTCAAAAGGCATGGACGTACTGGACGAAAGGCAGCAGAAAGTCATCACGCTTATCTACGGACTGCAGAATGGCCAACGTTATACTATGGAAGAGATAGCCAAAGAAATGGGAATAAAGCGTGAACGTGTGCGCCAAATACGCAACAAGGCATTGCGCAAACTACAAAAACGGCTGAAATAAAGGTATCAGATGGAAGGCATTAGTAACGGAAAACGATTGTGCGAAACCAATCGCGCAGTATGCCTCCATACTGATTTTGACTGTCGGCACACAGGATTAGAACTTGCGAACCATCGTTCAGCTTAGGTCCAAGGCACATTCCTTCGTAGTTGGCGAAGTCCTGACGAAACAAGGTTAATGATGTTTTCCATTCTGCAAGCAGCTGTTTCTGCATATAGGGACTTGCGTCTGTGAGCGGATTGTCGCTGTCTATTTGCTGCGCCGTGTTGGTATCGACACTGTAAAGTTTGTTTTTAACAAACGAACCAAGCTTCTTCGGTGCAACATAAAGTTCTCTTTCCAAAACAAGAAGCATGCCATTATCTAATGCAACCATATCGGCAACTCCCATGGCATAGTTCATTGCAGGCTTGTTCACAGTGCTTTTATCCATTTTGTAAGCATATTGCGCTACGGGTTGGAGGCTTTCGTCGAAAGCTTGAAGCCGCAAACGGTTTTCCAACAACTGCATGGGTGCTGCCTGTTTGCCATCGGTTTCCAATGTAGATTCGGTAGTAGTCCAAAACAAATGTGTAGCAGCATTGTAGGTTAAGGACTCCAATCCATAGATGTGCGAAGCATTACGAAAAGCAGCCGGTACAACCAATGCCTTTCCTGTAAGGTTGCCCGACAAATCGTATTCATAAATTGTATTGTCGGCTTCATGTGCTATAAAGAGGCTATTTCTATCCGAATGAAAGGCAATACCTTCTTCATCGGCATTTGACGCAAGCGAACCAAAGAAACCATCAGACACCACTTGCTTAATATCACCTGTGTTTAAATCTATATCTAACGTGAAAATATAAAAGCCACTGCGCTCTGTTTTATCGGAAACAACTGCATAACGGTTACCTCCCAGCCATGTTATTCCACTGTAATTACCCTTTGGAACTGTTGCCTTAAAATGGTGTTGTGCATTCAAAGCTACCGGTTTAGGATAGTTTTGTCCAAACGTTGATGCCGAAATAAGGGCAAGAAATAAAGCAAAAAGTAACTTCATTGAAATGCTATTTATATGTTTTGGTAAGCAAAACCTACACTTTCGCAACGTCAAATCGCAGTTATCGCTTTTTAACGGAATTGTTTTTACAAAAGTAAAGCTATTTTTTGGTATTTCGCTTAAGCAACAACAAGAAAATCGTTCCTTCACCCATAACTTTCTGTCGAACTCCATATATACTATGAAACGAAATGATTTGAAGTGTTGAAAACGACGGATATGGATTTGATTATCGCATATAAAGTTACCAAAAAATATTTCATGCTTCAACTTTTTAAGAATTTTCCTATACCGAACTTGAATTAATAAAAGGTGATTTTCATTAGAAACGAAAACCACCTAATATGTCTTTATCATCTATTTTCCATTTATTCAGGCAACTGTGCCTTTAGATATAGTTTCTTAACGAACTTCATATCGTGTTCAACCATTATCTTAACCAACTGTTCAAAGGTGGTTTTGCGAGGGTTCCAACCCAACTTTGTTCTTGCTTTCGTAGGGTCGCCAAGCAGTTGTTCCACTTCGGCAGGACGGAAATATTTAGGGTCTACCTCCACAATCGCTTCGCCAGTGGCTTTGTTATATCCTTTTTCGTCGATGCCTTCGCCTCTCCATTCAAGTTCTATACCAACTTCTTTAAACGCAGCCATGCAGAAAGCACGCACCGTGTACATCTCTCCGGTAGCGATAACGAAGTCGTCCGGCTCGTCTTGCTGCAGTATTAGCCACATACATTCAACATAATCCTTAGCGTATCCCCAGTCGCGTTGTGCGCTAAGATTGCCAAGATAAAGTTTATCTTGCATACCTTGAGCAATGCGAGAAGCTGCTAAAGTGATTTTGCGCGTAACGAAATTCTCGCCACGGCGTTCGCTTTCATGGTTGAAAAGAATACCGTTGCAACAGTACATTCCGTACGATTCGCGATAGTTTTTCATTATCCAGTAGCCATAGAGCTTTGCAACAGCGTATGGAGAACGCGGATAGAAAGGTGTTGTTTCTTTCTGTGGAACTTCCTGAACCTTACCAAACAGTTCTGAAGTTGATGCCTGATAAATCTTACAAACCTTTTCCAAGCCACAAATACGTACGGCTTCCAAGAGCCGGAGTACGCCAACCGCATCGGTATCGGCTGTATATTCGGGCACATCAAAGCTGACTTTAACATGGCTTTGTGCTGCAAGGTTGTAGATTTCGGTAGCTTTACTTCGCCAATAATACGGATTAAAGAAGACGAATCGGTCATATCTGCCCAATGCAGATTAATCAAACGGTCTTTCTTCATATCGCGAACCCATTCGTCTAAATACAAATGCTCAATGCGTCCCGTATTAAAAGAAGAACTACGGCGCAACAGTCCGTGTACTTCATAACCTTTTTCTATCAAAAATTCTGCCAAGTAGCTTCCGTCTTGACCCGTAATTCCTGTTATTAATGCTATATTCTTACTCATTTATTATTCCGTTTTAAACTTTAAACGGCTATTTAAGAAGTTTATTTTAATTCATCAATCGTTTTCTGAAAATTGCTTTATACGCTGCTCCTCGTCAAGTTTGCAGATAAGCAACATGCCATCTTTTTCGGCTACGATATAGCCTTCAAGACCTTGAACTACAACCTTTTTTGCATCGGTTGCGTGGACTATGCAGTTCTTACTATCATACATTTGTATGTTATCGCCTATCACTGCGTTGCCGTAAAGGTCGTGCTGAGACTGCAAGTGCAGCGAACCCCATGTGCCAAGGTCGCTCCAACCGAAGTCGGCAGGGCAAACAAAGATTTCTTCAGCCTTCTCCATAATAGCGTAATCGACCGATATTCCCTCGCATTCCGGATAAACCTCATCAATGTATTTCTGTTCTTCGGAAGTGCCTAACACATCAAAAATACGTTCAAAGATACGGGCAATGCCGGGTTGGTATATACGGAAAGCGTTCACGATGGTAGATACATTCCAGATGAAGATACCTGCGTTCCAAAAGAAATTATTCATACTGATGTACTTCTTTGCCGTTTCTACATCGGGTTTTTCGCGGAATTGGTCTACGCGGAATATCTCCTTGTTGCGTACAGAAGGTGCTGTTAAATCGGCTTGTATATATCCGTACCCCGTTTCAGGGCGCGAAGGCTTCATTCCCAACGTAACGATAGCATCGGTTTCAGAGGTAAACTTCAAGCAATTTGTTACAACACGACGGAACTCATCTTGATTGGTTACGATATGGTCGCTTGGAGTTACGATGATGTTTGCTTTAGGGTCGGACTTCTTTATGCGCCAACTAACGTATGCTATGCAAGGTGCTGTGTTCCTTCTGCACGGCTCGCTCAAGATGTTACCAACAGGAATGTCGGGCAATTGTTCGTGAACCAGCTCGCAATATTTTTCGTTCGTAACCACCCAAACGTTTTCAGGCTTCGTGATACCTTTCAAACGGTCGTATGTAAGTTGCATTAACGACCTGCCGACACCCAACACATCGATGAACTGTTTGGGCTTATCAATCGTACTCATAGGCCAGAATCGGCTGCCGACTCCTCCTGCCATTATCACAAGATGGTTGTTTGTATGTATCATAACTTCTTTAGGCTTAGCTTATTTGTAAATAGAATAAGTGCAAATATACAAATAAATATTTGAAAAGACAAGCTTTATATTTATCTTTCTACCTTACTCGAACAAATTCAAACTTGGGTCGGCTTGAGGTTTTACTTCCTTTGTTTCATTCTGTTCGTCCAAGAATTTTAACCTCAACTGTTTAATTTGTTGGTTTTCAGTATTAATACAATAAACTCCTTTCTTTACTTTTCCCAACATAGAGTCTGTGCGTCTGCTCATCTTTATGAGGCTTTGCTGCACTTCTTGGTGCACTTCTTCAACGTCTAAAGGCAGAAAGAACGAATTGTGCGTGTTGAATATATGGCGCGAAATCTTACCAACTGACAATCCTTTCTCGCCAGCTTCTATCAACAACAACAATATTTCTTTCTCGTATCGCATAAAAAAGGAGTCTATACCATAAATACAGACTCCCCTCTTAATTTTGTTTCTCTTATTAAGCCAAGACTATTTTGTCGTCTTCGCTATTTATTTTTCCTTCCTTTAGAAGCCAACCTATACCAAGATAAGTCTCTTCAATGGTGATTTTTGCTGCCTTTGCAATTTCAGAAACAGTAAGTCCTTTGTTATCTGCTGCAAGTGCATTGTACACATCGCCGGCTTTAAAGCCTACATTTTCTGAGCTTAAATCTACCTTCGCTGCAACTTTCTTTGCACTGGTTTTCTTTGTTGTTGTCCGTTTGGTTGCCGCTTTAGCAACTTCTTTCTTTTCTACCATAATCATTCATCACTTATTTAAATACTACTGAAGTAGATAATAACAAACGCTATTATTTGCTGCAAATATACGTTAAATATCTCAATGAAACTAATTTATTGATAAAAAAACAACAACTTCGAAGCCATAACGACCCAAGAGTTGAGTTTTATTGATTTACATCAACATATATCACTCTTTCAAGTCTAATTTTATCTGCAATTCATCGAGCTGTTTTGGTGCAATAACCGACGGCGCGTCAAGCATCACATCGCGTCCGCTGTTGTTCTTAGGGAACGCTATTACATCGCGGATTGTGTCGAGTCCTGCCATGATACTTACGTATCGGTCGAGTCCGAATGCAATACCTGCGTGAGGAGGAGCACCGTAGCGGAAAGCATTCATCAAGAAACCAAACTGCTCTTCTGCCTGTTGCTTCGTAAATCCAAGCACTTCAAACATTCTTTCCTGCAATTCAGTGTCGTGAATACGAATAGAACCGCCACCAACTTCAATGCCATTGCATACAAAATCGTAAGCCAATGCTCTTACTTGCTCGGGGTGTTCGTCGAGCAAATGCAAGTCTTCCGGGTTTGGCATAGTGAATGGGTGGTGGGTAGCCATGAGGCGTTGTTCTTCGTCGCTCCATTCAAAGAGTGGGAAATCGACTATCCACAGGCACTTGAAAACATTCTTATCGCGTAAGCCCAAACGATTACCCATCTCTAAACGAAGCGAGCACAGCTGAACTCTTGTTTTATTTACATTGTCGCCCGAAAGTATCAGAACAAGGTCGCCATTGTTTGCTCCCGTTGTTTCCTTTACCTTTTGCAGCTGCTCTTGTGTAAAGAACTTATCGACAGAGCTTTTTGCTTCGCCGTTCTCGTCGTACTTGATATAAACCAATCCCTTTGCACCAACTTGCGGACGCTTCACGAAATCGGTAAGTTCGTTCAGTTGCTTGCGGCTATAATCAGCGCAATTCGGCACTACGATACCTCCAATGTAGTTTGCTTCGTTGAATACAGAGAACTCGCTCGTACCTTTCAAATCGTCCATAAGTTCTACAAACTCCATTCCGAAACGCACATCAGGCTTGTCAGAACCATAACGCTTCATGGCATCGTGCCACGTCATCTGTTCCAATTTAGCAGGAAGTTCCAATCCTCTGATTTCCTTGAACAGATAGCGAGCCATATCTTCGAACACCTGAAGAACGTCTTCTTGATGCACGTACGACATTTCGCAGTCGATTTGGGTAAACTCCGGCTGACGGTCGGCACGCAAGTCTTCGTCACGGAAACACTTTGCTATTTGGAAATAGCGGTCGAAACCAGCCACCATCAGTAGCTGTTTCAGTGTTTGCGGACTTTGTGGAAGTGCATAAAACTGACCCGGATTCATACGAGAAGGCACCACAAAGTCGCGTGCTCCTTCAGGAGTAGAACCTATAAGAATAGGTGTTTCAACTTCGATGAAGTTCAGATTGTCGAGGAAGTTACGAATAAGAATTGTCATTCTATGGCGCAATTCCAAGTTGCTGCGCACCGCAGGGCGTCGCAAATCCAAATATCTGTATTTCATTCGGAGGTCGTCGCCACCGTCTGTATTGTCTTCTATCGTGAATGGAGGGGTGAGCGAGCTGCTCAGCACCGTCAGTTCCTTGGCAATAATCTCTATATCGCCTGTTGCTATCTTATTATTCTTACTTTGACGTTCGCTTACAATACCTTTCACACGAATGCAATATTCGCGCCCCAATTTGTTAGCTTCATCGCAAAGACCAGCATCTTCAGCTTCGTTAAATACAAGTTGTGTAATACCATAACGGTCGCGCAAATCGACAAAGGTCATACCACCCATTTTACGTGAGCGTTGAACCCAGCCCGCAAGTACCACTTCCTTACCTGCGTCTGTTAAGCGAAGTTCACCACAAGTCTTAGTCCGATACATATCTTCTCTACTTTTTTATTGTTTATTTCTGCAAAGGTACAAACTTTTAACGAGAACAGATAAAACACAATAAGGAAAATTCAGCTTTTTCTTTATAAGGTATCTGCGCCCTATTCTGTCAGGGAAATATTGCTGTTTGCTAAACTTAAAATAGGCGTAACCTTATCTGAACCTTCAGTACGACACACTCAACGCACTCGATATGCTACAATTGCATTAAAGGCAGAGACATTTAAAACAAGCTGTTATTTGCCGTCCGATAAAACTCAAAATACAGCAATATTCCTTCTTATATAAGCGGAGAAAAGACGGAAAATATGTAAAGATTTTTAGCAACGATACATCTTGTGTAACTATCTCGTTATCAATGCATTGTAAAACCTATTGTTTTGCAATGCAAAAGCGGCTGTTTTGCACGGTAAAACCGTAGGTTTTGCGTTGCAAAACCTACGGTTTCGCAACGCCAAAGTGCTTTTATCACTTTTTAAGAGAATTATCTTTACAAAATTATCGATACTTTAAAGACTATCTTTCAGCTGTGAAAAGAAAATCATTCGCTGAAATAACCCCCTGCCGAACCATCATCAATATTGTCTGTTAAGCAGATTGTATATTTAAAAAACCTATGTTCTTAGGGGGCAGAACATAGGTTTTTACTTTTACGAAATATCTACTTTGACAAACTATTGAGCCTTGCTATATACTTGCCAAGTATGTCGAACTCAATATTTACAACCGTCCCTACTTGTATCTCGGCAAAGTTTGTATTTTCGAGCGTGTAGGGAATAATTGCCACTTTGAAAGTGTTGGCAGTGGGTTCGCACACTGTCAGCGATACGCCATTGACTGTAACCGAACCTTTATCCACAGTGAAGTAGCCTCGCTGTGCCATTTCTACATCGCCCTTGTACTCAAAGGTGAAATAGGTACTGCCATTTGCATTTTCCATAGCAATGCAACGAGCAGTTTCATCTACATGCCCTTGAACGATATGACCATCTAAACGACCATTCATCAGCATGGAACGTTCTACGTTTACACGGTCGCCCACTTTCAGCAAACCAAGGTTCGACCTGTCCAAAGTTTCTTTCATGGCTGTTACGGTATAGGTTTCGCCTTGCAGGCGGACTACCGTAAGACACACGCCATTGTGTGCAATGCTTTGGTCTATCTTCAATTCACTCGTAAACGAACACTTTAAAACGAAGTTTATATTTTCTTGATAACGCTCAATGGCAACCACTTGTGCCATTTCTTCTACAATTCCGGAGAACATAATTCCTTATTATTAAAAACTTTATTAAACTTGCAGGAATGCTTTTACTCACAAAAAATAAGGTGGAACTCCTTTGGAACTCCACCTTTTTTGTAGTCCTCGTATTGAGAGGATTTGAGAAAGCCGTATCGATGATGTGATGAAAAGTCCGAGTATCTATGATAAGAGAGCTCTCTGCTTTTGTAATCCACCGACCCGAAGGTTTAGTCGCTGAAATGCGTTTTATGTGGCCCGCCATTGTCAAGAGAAGTCTTCTCGGTTTTCAGATTTATTTGATGACTATCCCAATCGAATCGATACGACTATAGCTTTTCCTTTCTAAGCACAAAGGTAGCACTTTTTTTCGATGTACCAAACATTTGCACTAAATTATTGTTTCATAAAGTACCTCGCCAATGGTTGGGTGTATGTGAATCATGTCGGCAAGGTCGGCAAGTGTTGTATCGTTGTTCATAAGAACGGCTACCTCTTGTGTGATGTCGGCAGAGTGGGCACCAAAGACGTGGCAACCCAGTATTTTTCCATTCTCGTCTGCCATTACCTTCACCATTCCTTCGGTTTCTTCCATTGCCAACGCTTTACCATTAGAGCGATAGAAACCTTTCTTAACGGTGTAGCTTATGCTCTCTTTCTTGCAAGCATCTTCCGATAGTCCTACCGAACCGGCTTCGGGATAGGTAAATACTGCTGCCGGCATAATGTCGAAGCGTATTTTATCGTCCTTTCCAAGTATGCGGTTAATGACGTGTGTTCCTTGGAAACTTGCAGCATGTGCAAGCATCTGCTTGCCATTGACATCGCCAACGGCATAAACACCGGGAACATTGGTTTCGTAATGTTCGTTGGTTTCAATGCCTTGCTTGATGCAGTTAATACCCGCTGCTTCAAGTCCGAGCCCTTCAACGTTGGCAGCACGTCCTGTTGCAACAAGCACAACATCGGCAACCACTTGCTTCTCCTGTCCCTTTTGTTCAAAAGTAACAATCGCTTGCTTCTTGTCGTCGGTGGCAACGATACTCTTGACGCCGCTATTCATGTTGAAGTTGATGCCACGTTTCTCCAATGTCTTGCGCAAACGCTTTGCAATATCAGAGTCGATAGTAGGCAAACATTCTTTCAAGAACTCGATGACTGTAACCGAACTGCCGAATGTTTCAAAGGCAGAAGCCAATTCAAGCCCGATAACACCCGCACCGATAATAGCCATTGTCTGTGGAACGTGGTCTATATCGAGCAACTCGGTAGAAGTCATAACCTTGTCTTTCAACGGTTCACCTTCAGGTGTATCGAAAGCAGGGATAAACGGAAGCAAACGAGCGTGCGAACCTGTGGCGATAATAATGTTATCGGCTGTCATCTGTATGCCGTTCACTTCTATTACTTTCTTATCCACAAACTTTGCTTCACCTTCTATATAGGTGATGCCGGGCATCGACATCAGCCCCTTTACGCCTTCGCGCAGTTGAGCGATAACATTGTTCTTACGCTCTTGTATGCGAGCGAAATTAACACTGCCGCCCCCCACGCAAGACAACAGAGGGTTGCGATAGAGGTCAGCATCGTGAGCAAAGCTCTTCGTAGGTATACAACCTTCGTTCAGACACGTACCCCCGGGATTTCGTTTCTCGATGATGGTAACCTTGAGGCCATCTTTTGCCGCATGCACAGCTGTATGATAGCCTCCGGGACCAGCACCGATTATAATTAAATCGGTCTTTTCCATAATATAAAATCTATAAGATTACTGTTTCATCATTGCCTGACGGTAGTTAAGGATAGGCTCTTTCGCAGCCAACACGTCATCAACACGACCGATAGGAGTGCTATGTGGTGCTTCCAAAACTTCCTGCGGAGTTTCGCGCGCTTCACGTGCGATGGTGTGCATAATATCAATGAAACCGTCAAGTGTCTTCTTGCTTTCGTTCTCTGTAGGCTCAATCATCATTGCTTCGTGGAAGAGTAATGGGAAATAAATCGTTGGAGCATGGTAGCCATAGTCGAGCAAACGTTTTGCAACGTCCATCGTTGTAACACCGGTGCTCTTATCTTTGAGTCCATCGAATACAAATTCGTGCATGCAAATGCCTTCGATTGGCAATTCGTAGTCGTCCTTCAAGCATTCCTTAATGTAGTTTGCATTGAGTGTAGCGTAAGAACCTATCATCTTCAAGTTCTCCTTGCCCAGTGTCAAGATGTAAGTATAAGCACGCAAAGACACAAGGAAGTTGCCCATAAACTGCCCAACGTGCATGTTGTTGAGGTTGTATTCGGCAGTTGCTTCAGGCAATTCAACATCGAAACCTGCATCTGTTTTCACAACGTGTGGCTTTGGCAAGAACTCAACAAGGTCTGTTCTTACTCCAACAGGACCACCACCGGGACCGCCACCGCCATGAGGAGTAGAGAAGGTCTTGTGGATATTGATGTGCATTACATCAAATCCCATATCGCCGGGACGTGCAACACCCAACAGTGGGTTGAGGTTTGCTCCATCGTAATACATCAGACCACCGCACTCGTGAACCATTTTAGCAATCTCGGGAATGTTCTTTTCAAACAAACCAAGTGTATTAGGATTGGTCATCATCATACCTGCTATATCGTCGCCGAGCAATGGTTTCAAGTCTTCAACGTCTACAAGACCATCGGCAGTGCTCTTAACTTCTACCACATCAAGCCCACAAACAGCTGCCGAAGCAGGGTTTGTACCGTGTGCAGAGTCAGGAATAATAATCTTCTTACGCTTCGTATCGCCACGTTTCTCGTGGTAAGAGCGGATAATCATAAGACCTGTAAGTTCTCCTTGTGCACCTGCAAATGGATTTACCGTAAAGTCTGCAAGACCGGAGATGCTTGAAAGAACATTTGCCAAGCCATAATTAACCTCTAATGCACCTTGCACGGTGCTGATAGGCTGCATTGGGTGAATGCCTGTAAAGCCCGGCATAGCAGCTATTTCCTCATTGATAGTAGGGTTGTACTTCATAGTACAAGAACCCAATGGATAGAAACCATTGTCTACACCAAAATTGTTTCCGCTGTGGTTTGTATAGTGGCGCACAACTGTGAGCTCATCGCACTCCGGAAGTTCTGCGTCTTTTTCACGCTTCAAGTTGTTTGGAAGCTCGTAGTTTCCAAATTCGTTTTTAGGTAGGCTATAAGCTTTGCAACCCGGTTGAGAAAGCTCAAATATTAAATTGCCATATAATCTATTGTTCATTTCTTCAATAATTTAAGTGTTTGTAAAACTTTGCTTAAAGTTCATTAGGTTAGAGAAGTGCAACAAGTGCTTCCATCTCTTCTTTCGTACACTTTTCCGTTACGGCAACAAGGAGTTGGTCGTCGCCAACCTTTACGCCCGGTAGGATTCCTTGTTCGATTGCTTTATCGTAGAAAGCATCACGATTTTCAACTTTCACCAAGAACTCATTGAAGAATGGTTGATTATAAACCAACTGTGCTTTACCGGTAGCCACCATCTTATCGCATAGATAATGAGCCGCATCGAAACTTATCTGTGCAGCTTCCTTGACACCCTGCTTGCCCATCATTGACATATAGATGGTAACATAAAGTGCCATTAAACTTTGGTTAGAACAAATATTCGATGTTGCCTTTTGGCGACGAATGTGCTGCTCGCGAGCTTGCAAGGTAAGTACAAATACACGCTGTCCACGGGTATCTTTTGTCTGTCCGACGATACGACCGGGCATCTTACGCATCATTTTTTGCGTACAGCTCATATAACCGGCGTATGGACCACCGAACGCCATGGGCAAACCAAGACTTTGAACATCGCCTACTGCAAAGTCAGCCCCCCACTCGCCCGGAGTTTTAAGAATAGAAAGGTCGGCTGCAACACTATTTACAATAAACAAAGCCTTATTGTCGTGGCAGATGTCGGCAAAGCCTGTGAAGTTTTCAGCAATACCATAATAGTTTGGTTGTTGAACAATAACGCCTGCTACACCACCTTCTGCGATTTTAGTTTCCAAGTCTTTCTTAGATGTTACACCATTCTCGCCGGCAACTGAAACAAGGTTTACACCATTGAAGTGTGCGTATGTTCTGAGCACTTCGATAATCTGTGGGTTGATTGTTTCAGAATATAAGACGGTCTTGCGCTTGCTCGATTGAGCCGCAGCTACCATCATTGCTTCAGCAGTAGCAGTAGACCCATCGTACATAGACGCATTGGCAACGTCCATATTGGTAAGTTCTGCTATCATGCTTTGGAACTCAAATATGTAGTGTAATGTGCCTTGCGAAATTTCAGCTTGGTACGGAGTGTATGAGGTAAGGTATTCTGAACGACTTACAAGCTGTGGAACAGCACTTGGTGTATAGTGGTCGTACACGCCTGCACCGGCGAAACAAGTCAGCTGTTGGTTCTTATCTGCCAACTTCTTAAAGAAGTTTCTTATCTCGATTTCACTCTTTGCTTCAGGAATATCATATTCTCCCTTAAATCGTAATGCTTCAGGAATACCTGCAAAAAGGTCTTGAATGTTTTTCACGCCAACCTTATTGAGCATTGCCTGTGTATCCTCTTCAGTATGTGGAAAGAATTTAAAAGTCATAATTTTCGTATTTAATCATTTAGCTTTCACAAAGGAAATAGCTGTTTTCTTTCGCAAAAACCTACTTTGAGAAGGAAAACAGCTATAAACTTAATAAAGAATGCTTGTTTATAAACTATTTTGCGCAGAACTCTTCGTAGCCCTTTGCGTCCATGAGGTTGTCGAGTTCAGACTTGTTTGTAAGTTCTACCTTGAGTATCCAGTTTGCGTATGGGTCTTGATTTAGAAGCTCAGGTTGGTCTTCAAGTGCCTCGTTTACTTCCAACACCTTGCAAGAAACAGGTGAGTTAAGGTCAGAAGCAGCCTTAACACTTTCTACTGCGCCGAAGCCTTCTTCTGCTTCAAACTCATCATCAGCCTCCGGCATATCAACGTAAACAACGTTGCCAAGTGCGTGCTGTGCATAGTCAGTAATACCAATGTAAGCTACATCGCCTTCAACCTTTACATACTCATGCGACTCTGCATAGTAGAGTCCTTCAATTACTTTTGCCATTTTATGTTTATCTTTTTATTGTTTTTTTGTTATTATATATATAAGGTGGGAATGCACCGGCATTGTTACATTCTCACCTTGTGTTTTTTACTTAACGTAATGTGGGTCGTAAAATTTCTTCTTGCCTACTGTTGCAGGGAAGAACTTCTTGCGAATCTGTACTTCTACACGGTCTTCCATCTTTATATCGGCATCAACCAATGCAACCGCACAGCTTCTTTCAACAGAAATAAGCTTGTAACCTGTTGTTATCTCGCCCACTTCCTTGCCATCTTTAAATACTTTATAGCCGTTGCGTGGAATTGCATTGTCGTCCAGCCAAATACCACGGAGACGCTTCGTTACGCCTTCGGTCTTCTGCTTTAACAATGCTTCTTTACCGAGGAAGTTCTCTTTATCGAACTTCACGAACATTGACAAGCCTGCCATTACCGGAGTAATTGTTTCAGAAAGTTCGTGTCCGTAAAGCGGCATACCTGCTTCGAAACGCAATGTATCGCGACAACCAAGACCGCAAGGTGTAGCACCTGCCTCCATCAGCTTGTCCCACATCTTGACAATATATGCAGGAGCACCATAAAGTTCAAAGCCATCTTCGCCCGTATAACCTGTACGAGAAATGATAATGTCTTCGCCTTCGTGCTGCGCTTTCTTTACTTCGTAGAACTTCAAGTCAGAGCAAGGAATGCCGAGCTTGTCCTGAATAATCTTTTCTGCTTCAGGTCCTTGAATGGCAAGCTGACCATATTTCTCGCTATCATTAACGAGTTGAACATCGAAACCTTCCGTATGCTTCTTTATCCATTCGTAGTCTTTTTCGATGTTGGCAGCGTTTACTGTCAGGATAAATTCGTTCTCGCCTACCTTGCAGATGCAGGTATCGTCTACCACACCGCCGTCTTCCATACAGAACATACCGTAAAGCACCTTGCCTACAGGTAAGCCTGTAACGTCGTTGGTGAAGATATAATTAACGAATTTCTCTGCCTCATTGCCCGAAACAACAAGTTCGCCCATGTGAGACACGTCAAAAACGCCACAATGCTTTCTTACTGCATTGTGTTCATCAATAATACTTGAATACTGAATTGGCATATCGAAACCACCAAACGGTGAAATCAATGCTCCTAATGCTACATGCTTGTCATAAAGGCATGTTCTTTTATTCTCCATAATTGCTTTAGAATTTTATTTTTTGGCTGCCCTTTGATAGTTATATCATTGGTCCAGCTATTATTTGATTTAGGTTGGAATACCTCCCATTTTTCTTGCGATGCAAATATAATAAAGTTTTTTGGAAAACACAAAAAAAACAGAAGAATTAATATCACATTCTCTCCGTCTTTCATTTAAGGTACATTCTTATGTTTATTACCTTTAAAAAGCCTTTTATAAACGGAAAAGCTTTCACTGCCTCATCAGGGATATTACTAAAAACATCTGCAAGATTGCCTTCTTAATCTGCCTTCTTATGCCGCATTAACGTATATATATAAGGTATATATAAAAAGAAAATAAGAGGGTATAACATAATTCATTTTTATATTATACCCTCATTTTCTTGGATACTGACAGAGTCGTTCAACTTTCAGACTCCATCAACAATAAAGCCATATTATTATCCGAGTCGTCTCAACTGCACGGTGAAGTGGCGCATCAGCGGAGCTTCCCACTCAATAGCAACACCACGTGTAACGCTCTCGCGACGGTCGAAGACATTCTTCAAGGCAGCTGCTATCACGTTCATGTGGTTGTCTGTATATACGCGACGAGGGATAGCCAAGCGCAGAAGGTCGAGTCCACCGAAACGGTTCTCGCCTGTTTCAGGGTCGCGGTCGGCAAGCATGTAGCCTACTTCCACGCCACGAATGCCCGCTTCGAGGTAAAGTTCGCAGGTCAGTGTCTGTGCAGGGAACTCTTCTTTAGGCACGTGGGTGAGCACCTTGCTTGCATCTACGAAGATGGCATGGCCGCCGGCAGGACGCTGATAAGGAATTCCGTATTCGTCAAGCTTCTTTGCAAGATACTCCACTTGATGGATTCGGGTTTGAAGCATATCAAATTCGGTATTCTCGTCCAGTCCCTGTGCAAGCGCATTGAGGTCGCGTCCGCTCATTCCACCATAGGTAACGTAGCCTTCCATCGGTATGCAGAACATCTTTGCACCCTCAAACCACTCTTTATTATTGGTAGCTATAAATCCGCCCATATTCACAACGCCGTCTTTCTTTGCAGACATTGTTGCTGCATCGGCATCGGCATACATCTCTCGAACAATTTCCTTGATGGTCTTATCAGCGTAACCTTCCTCGCGTACCTTAATAAAATAAGCGTTCTCGGCAAAGCGGGCAGAGTCCATTACTACCGGTACGCCATACTGATGACAGAGTGCACAGGTCTCCTTGATATTCTTCATGCTGACCGGCTGACCGCCCACGGTGTTATTGGTAACGGTGAGCACCATGAAAGGCACGTTGCCTTGGTTTTCTTTCAGCACCTTCTCGAGCTTTTTCAAGCAAACGTTACCTTTGAAAGGAACTTCCTTTTGGGTGTCCTTCGCATCGTCGGTAGTTACGTCGATGGCGTGTGCCTTGCGGCTTTCGATGTGTCCTTTGGTGGTATCGAAATGAGCATTGCCCGGAATTACGTTACCTTTCTTAACAAGATAAGAGAAGAGCACGTTCTCGGCAGCACGTCCCTGATGGGTCGGAATAATATATTTCAGTCCAAGAATTTTCTGTACCGTCTCCTCGAACTTATAGAACGATGTGGCACCGGCATAGCTCTCGTCGCCCAGCATCATTGCTGCCCACTGACGGTCAGACATTGAACCTGTTCCGCTATCGGTAAGCAGGTCGATGTAAACTTGTTCTGCCTTGAGTTGGAATACGTTGTAGTGTGCTTCCTTGAGCCACTGTTCTCTTTCCTCACGTGTACTTTTCTTGATTGGTTCAATCATCTTGATTTTCCAAGACTCTGCAAATGGTATTTCCATAATTCGATTTGTTTTTAATTATTTGTGTATAATGGTTATAAGAATATTTATTTATTTTATGAGATAAATAGATTTCTACAGTTTGCAAATATACACAATTCTTTTTCATTTGTATATACTTTTCGGTAAAAAAATGGCCATTAACGTGAGTTCGGCGTAATGGC
>NZ_BAJY01000003.1 GCF_000613945.1 Prevotella falsenii DSM 22864 = JCM 15124 | reverse complement strand
ATTATCGTCATACTTCCTTACCGCTTTCGTTCGCTTGCCGACATCTGCGCAGCCATTACATCTCACCGTAGCCCACTACGCCTTCGATGAAATGCCGGCACAGCTGCTCGACAATCGAACAAAATCAGTAAAAGGCTCTAATGAACGATTGGGATTTAATAAAAAAGTAGGCGGAATTTTACCTTTACTTTGTAAAGATAATTCTGTTAAAAAGTGATATAATCGCTTTGGCGTTGCGAAACCGTAGGTTTTGCGATGTAAAACCTACGCTTTTACCGTGCAAAACCTACGGTTTTGGAATGCAAAACAATAGGTCTTGCAAAACGTTGATAATGAAAAGGTTACACAAAAGCCACTCTTGTGAAAAATGTTTACAGATTTCTCGCTTTCTTTCCGCTTATATTTAATGAATAAATGTTGCTGTACTTTAAGTTTTATCGCACAGCAATAAGCACAAATTCAATGACTCTGCACGGATAAATTATGCAGGTATGAGGAAGTTGATAACCTCTTTTTCTACCATCACCTTAAACGGACCGACAGGCGTTTTTGCCATCAGTCTGCCGTCTATGCCTATCAGTGTGCGTGGCTCTACGTGTATTGTAGCTTCTTGTGTGCGATAGGGGTGCACGCTTCTGTGGTTCAAGAACTTGCCGCGCAGAAAGAGATAAATGCCTTCGAAAAGCTGTGTAACTTCGGGGTGGTACACCACCGACACATCTAACAGTCCGTTATAAGGTACTGCGTTTGGCGTTTGTCCGTAGCCAAGGGCATTGCCTAAACAGACTGTCATAACCTTACGCTTTATTTCATCGGTATTTATTTTGATGTGCATGTGGAAGTCCATGCGTTGGAAAGCCAAGAGAATGAACGAGAAGATGAACGAAAGACTGCGCGAACCGAACAGGTTGCGCGTGCGGCGGCGAAGGTTCATGATGGTAGCGATAAGACCGATGTTGATGCAATTAAGGAAATAGCGATGGCAACCTTCGCCCTCTCGGTTTCTGTATCGAATGCAACCAAGGTCTATTTTGCGCACACGGCGTGCCTCCAACCATTCGATGGTCTGTTCAATATCGTCTTCATCGAAGCCCCAGAAATGAGCAAAGTCGTTCATAACACCATTAGGAATTACCCCCAATACGGTGCTTTCGCGCACCTCTTTCTTCTCTTGCATTAAGCAATTAACGGTGTCGTTGAGTGCCGAATCGCCACCGAAAATAATGATGGTGCGATAGCCGTTGCCTATCATCATACGGATAAGGCGGTCTACACCTGCCGAACTTTCGCTCTGAATCATGTCGAAATCAATGTTGCGTGCTTTAAGGCAACGTTCTACACGCTCCCAACGCTTTTGCGGACTGCTCAGCAATCCGCCTTTCGGGCAATAAAGTATGCCCCATTTGTTTTCGTCTACCATATATATTATCTCGTTTGAACCGTTTGTTATGCTTTTTCTATGAGTGTCTGAACGTATGCTATCTTCTCGTTTAATGGTGTAGCAGCGTCTATCCAGTGAATGCGAAACCCACGTCGTTCCATTCCTCTGAACCATGTCATTTGTCGTTTGGCAAACCGGTGAATGGCTATTTCCAAGTTACGGTACATTTCGTCGTAGGTTAATTTGCCGATAAGGTATTGCGTAACGAACTTATATTCCAAGCCGTAGTAAATAAGGTTGTCGGCAGGAATGCCCGAAGCGAGCAATGCCCGCACCTCATCGACCATACCTTCGTCCAATCTTGCCTTTAAACGGCGGCTGATTTTGCGGCGGCGTTCGTCGCGGTCGATGTCCACACCGACAATTATCGAATCCACGGCAGGCATCGAACGGTCGGGCGTAGGGTGTTCCTGCTCGTAGGTTTCTATTTCAATGGCACGAATGGCACGGTTGTTTGTATCAACATCGGTGCGGTTGTGCATTGCCGAATGGTTCTTTTCTTTCAGCGCAGAAAGAATTTCGGTAAGTTCGGCAAGCGACTTTCCTGCCAACGAAGCGCGCAGAGCGTCGTTCTGCGGAACCGGAGAAAGCGCATAACCCTTCAGTACTGCCTCGACGTAAAGCCCTGTTCCGCCACACAGTATAATGGGTTTTCCACGCTTGGAAATATCGGCATAGGCAGTTTGGAAATCCTGTTGATACCGGAAAAGATTGTATTTTGTGCCCGGTTCGGCAATGTCAATCAGGTGATAGGGCACTTTTATGCCGTTCACCTCATAGTCGGCAAGGTCTTTCCCCGTACCGATGTCCATACGGCGGTACACCTGACGGCTGTCGGCACTGATAATTTCTGCCCCCATTGTTGCAGCCAATGCAGTGGCAAACGTGGTTTTCCCACTCGCCGTTGGTCCTATTATCGTAAGCATCTTCTCCATTTATCGCACAAAAATAATAAAAAAAAGCCATTCGGCAATAAACCGAATGGCTTTTTAATATGTTTTCTTATGAAATCGGAAGATTAGCCATTAACTTTCGCCATGTGCTTAATCAACTCTACAACCTTGTGTGAGTAACCGATTTCGTTGTCGTACCAAGACACAACTTTTACGAATGTGTCTGTAAGAGCAATACCTGCTTTGGCATCGAAGATAGATGTGCGTGGGTCGCCGAGGAAGTCTGAAGAAACCACTGCATCTTCTGTGTAACCGAGAATGCCCTTCAATTCGCCTTCAGAAGCTTCTTTCATGGCAGCGCAAATTTCTTCGTACTTAGCGGGTTTAGCCAAGTTTACAGTGAGGTCTACTACAGAAACGTCCAATGTAGGAACGCGCATTGACATACCTGTGAGCTTGCCGTTGAGTTCAGGAATTACCTTGCCTACTGCCTTTGCAGCACCTGTTGAAGAAGGAATAATGTTGCCTGAAGCTGCACGACCGCCGCGCCAGTCTTTCAAAGAAGGACCGTCTACAGTTTTCTGTGTAGCTGTTGTAGAGTGAACGGTAGTCATCAAACCGTCTGTGATACCAAACTTATCGTTCAATACCTTAGCGATAGGAGCCAAGCAGTTTGTTGTGCAAGATGCGTTAGATACAAACTGAGTTCCCTTTACATATTTTTCGTGATTTACACCACAAACGAACATTGGAGTGTCGTCCTTTGAAGGAGCAGACATTACAACGTACTTAGCACCAGCATCGATGTGAGCTTGAGACTTTTCCTTTGTAAGGAAGAGGCCGGTAGACTCTACAACGTATTCAGCACCGATTTCGTCCCACTTCAAGTCAGCAGGGTTGCGCTCTGCAGTTACACGAATAACGTTACCGTTTACGATGAGCTGAGACTTTTCAACATCAGCTTCGATAGTGCCATTGAAAATACCGTGCATTGTGTCGTACTTCAACATGTAAGCAAGATAATCAACCGGGCAGAGGTCGTTAATACCAACTACAACTACGTCCTTAGCGTTTGCCTCTTCAAGACTTGCGCGGAATACGAAACGACCGATACGGCCAAATCCGTTAATACCAATTTTAATCATTTGTCTTTATTTAAAGTGAATACTATATTACCTATAAGTTTATTTTAAGAGAAAAGTAATATTTTTTATCTTTTCATATGCAAAGTTACAAAAAAAGTTCTTATATTTGCAACCGAAAAGAGTATTAAACATTATTAAATAAAGATGTGTCAGTAGGATAACTTGACTTATATTAATTGAAAAGGATTGTAGTTTTTCTTACAGCATCGAATAGAATTTTATTTTATGGCTTTTATTAAAGAGTTCAAAGAATTTGCCATGCGTGGTAACGTAATGGACATGGCTGTCGGTGTTATCATTGGCGGCGCGTTTGGAAAGATTGTGTCTTCATTGGTAGACGATGTTATGATGCCGATTATCGGTGTGCTGACAGGTGGTGTAGACTTCAGCAAAGTGAGCGTAATGGTAGGCGATGCTGAAGTAAAGTATGGTATGTTCATTCAGAACATCATCGACTTCCTCATCATCGCAGTTTGTATCTTTGCAATGATTAAGGGTATGAACAGCCTTTCAAAGAAGAAGGAAGAAGAACCGGCTGCGCCTGCAGAACCGTCTAACGAAGAAAAACTGCTTAGCGAAATTCGCGATTTGCTGAAGAACAAGTAATGGTTACAACCTCTTGAAAAGGTAAACTGAAACAATAAAGGTGCATCGTTTTCGATGCGCCTTTATTGTTTCGGTAGAATATAATTGACAGAGTTGATTTCCTTTTCATTGCTTAAGGCTGATGTCGAGAATGTCTTTGGTTCTGTAAATATAATTCTATTGGAAAACGGTAATTGCGTTTTGGCATTGCAAAAGCGTAGGTTTTGCGTTGTAAAACCTACGCTTTTATCGTGCAAAACAGCCACTTTTGAAATACGAAACAACTGTTTCTGTAATGCTTTGATAGTGAATTTGTTATACAATAGATATTCTTGTGAAAAATATTTACGGTTTTATGAACTTCCGTTCGTCCGTAAAATGGGTTATTCCCACAAAGATTTCTACTGCTTCTTCTTTATTTCTGTGATGTTTTATTCCCACTCGATGGTTGCGGGCGGCTTTGAAGAAATATCGTAGCAAACGCGGTTTACGCCTTTCACTTTATTGATGATTTCGTTTGAAACCTTTGCCATAAAGTCGTAAGGGAGTTGCGCCCAGTCGGCTGACATTGCATCGGTGCTGGTTACGGCACGCAAGGCAACAGGGTGTTCGTAGGTGCGTTCGTCGCCCATAACACCTACACTGCGGATTGTAGACAAAAGAACCGTACCTGCTTGCCATACTTTATCGTAAAGCACTTCGCCATCTTCGCAAACGTAGTTGTGCATGTTCTCGATGTAAATATCGTCAGCCTCTTGGAGGATACGTACTTTCTCGCGGGTAATATCGCCAAGAATGCGCACCGCCAAGCCCGGTCCGGGGAATGGGTGTCGCTTGATAAGGCGTTCGGGCATGCCCAATTCGTAGCCCACACGGCGCACTTCGTCTTTGAACAACCATTGCAACGGTTCGCAAAGCTTCAGGTTCATCTCCTTTGGCAAGCCGCCCACGTTGTGATGACTCTTAATTACCATTCCCGTAATGCTTAGACTTTCGATGCGGTCGGGGTAGATTGTGCCTTGTGCCAACCATTTGGCATCGGTTATTTTCTTAGCTTCGGCATTGAAAACTTCTACGAAATCGCGACCGATAATTTTGCGTTTCTGCTCCGGGTCGGTAACGCCGGCAAGGTCGGCAAAGAACTTCTCCGACGCATCAATACCGATAACGTTCAGTCCTAATCCCTCGTAAGCCTCCATTACTTTCGCAAATTCGTTCTTACGGAGCATGCCGTGGTCTACAAAGATGCAGGTAAGATTTTTCCCAATGGCACGATTAAGCAGGGTAGCACATACCGATGAATCGACGCCACCGGAAAGTCCGAGTATCACACGGTCGTTTCCTAACTGCTCTTTCAGTTCTTTCACGGTTGTTTCCACATACGAAGCCGGACTCCATTCTTGCTTGCTGCCGCAAATATCCACTACGAAATTCTTTAAAAGAGTTGTGCCTTGCAAGCTGTGGAACACCTCCGGGTGGAACTGAACTGCCCACAAAGGTTGTGTCGTAGAGGCGTAGGCGGCAAACTTTACATCGCTTGTCGAAGCTATAATCTTGCAGTCGGAAGGAATGGCGGTAATGGTATCGCCGTGGCTCATCCATACTTGCGAGTTCTTATCGAAGCCGCGGAACAACGGATTTTCCGTATCAACGGTTGCCAAGTTGGCGCGTCCGTACTCTCGGGTGCCTGTTTGTTCTACCTTTCCACCGTTCTTATGCGAGATGTATTGTGCTCCGTAGCAAATGCCAAGTACGGGTATTTTGCCCAAAAACCGACTTAAATCCACTTGGAACGCCTCAGGGTCGTGAACCGAATAGGGCGAACCTGAAAGGATAACGCCAATCACCGAAGGGTCGTCCTTGGGGAACTTGTTGTATGGAAGAATTTCACAGAACGTGTCTAATTCGCGCAAGCGGCGACCAATTAGCTGGGTTGTCTGTGATCCGAAATCCAAGATGATGATTTTTTGCATATTCTGATATGTTGTTGTTTTTCTGTTCTTTCGTTGTTGTTATTGCCTAATAGCCTAATTGTTGTGCAAAAGCGTCAGCTTCGGAGAGCGTGTCCAACTTGCCAACGTCCATGAGTTTAAGGTCGTTTTTCACCTTTCCGATGAAGTGTAAGTCCTTTGCATACTTCAAATAAAAGTCCATTATGGGAAACTTCTCGGGACATTCGTTCATCGTTTCAAATACTTTTCTGCCGACAACGTGTATTCCCGAAAAAGCAAAAAGCGTGTAGCCGTGTTGTTCGTTGGCGGTATTGCTGCCGTAAGGCTGCATAAAGGTAAGCCCATACAAGGCTTCGTAAGGCGTTTTTACTTCACCCGTGTCTGTGTTAGTCCAACCTACCAAGCGCATTTCTTTATCGAAAATAAGGTAACGCTTTGTTTTTCGTTGGCTCACAAGCAACACGGAATCAACCTTTTGCGTTGTTTCCGCTTCGCAAGCATAATCGTATAACGCTCGTAAGTGTACATTGCTTAGAATATCTACGTTGTGAATAAGCACAGGTTCGTTGGTATTGAAAAGCGATGCTGCTTTTTTTATCCCGCCTCCGGTATCGAGTAGCATTTCCGATTCGTCGGAAACACGAATGTCTGCGCCGAAATCGTTTTGCTGTAAGTATTCAATGATTTGATTGGCAAAGTGGTGCACGTTTACAACTATGTGTCGGCTGCCTGCCGCAACCAATTGTCTGACGACGTGTTCTATCAGCGGTTTGCCCCCAACCCTGACCAATGCTTTCGGCATTCTGTCGGTCAGAGGCTTTAAACGTGTGCCAAGTCCGGCGGCAAATATCATTGATTGCATTATCTACTGCTTTTAATGCGTGCAAATTTACTAATTAAATTTCAGACAACAAAGAAATAAACTTATAACCTTAAGGGTCGTTTTAAAGTATCACAGAAAGGAAATGTGTTCCTCTAAGTTTCTTTTGGGTTAGCTTCCAACACTTGTTCTATGCCTTGTTCTCGGTGCGTAATGTGCACTTCAATTCCATATTTTCGGTTTAAATATTCAGCTAAATGCTGGGCACAGTACACGGAACGGTGCTGTCCGCCCGTACAACCGAACGAGAACATAAGGTCGGTGAAACCACGTTGCATATAGCGTTCCACATGGTGCTCGGCGAGTTTGTAGACCGGACGAAGAAATTCAACGATTTCGCCGTCGTCTTCCAAGAAACGAATAACGGCATCGTCGAGTCCCGTTATCTTCTTGTAAGGTTCGTAACGACCGGGGTTGTGCGTACTGCGACAGTCGAAAACGTAACCGCCGCCGTTGCCCGAAGTGTCTTCAGGAATACCTTTTCTGAACGAAAAACTAAACACTCGCACCACCAAAGGGCCTTTTCCGTCGTACTTCGAGAAGGTTGCAGGACCGTCCAGTGGGTTTGCCCTGTACACATCTTTCTCGGCAACCTTGTAACCGTCGCTTCTGTTCCTTGCAGGTTGTTCGATATGAGCGAATTGTGGTAGCTGTGTCAGCTTTCGCAACATATCCAACATGTACGGATAAGGGAACACCTTTTCGCCCAAAGTCAATACATCGCGGAGGTTTTGAATGGCAGGCGGAATGGAATCGATAAAGTGTTTCTTGCGTTCAAAATAGCCGCGGAATCCGTATGCGCCCAACACTTGCAGCAAACGGAAGAGCACAAACAGCGAAAGACGGTTTACAAAGTGGCGTTTCGACGGCACTTCGGTAAAATGCTTCAGACTGTTATAATACTCGAAAACCAGTTCGCGACGCAGTTTGAACGAATATTTTGCACTTGCCTGCCACAGAAACGAAGCAAGGTCGTAGTAGTAAGGTCCTTTTCGTCCGCCTTGGAAATCAATGAATTGCGGCTTTCCGTCGGTATCAAGCATAATGTTGCGTGCTTGGAAATCGCGATAAAGAAAGGCATCTATCTTCTCCGATGTAAGGTCTTTTGCAAACATTCGGAAGTTAGCCTGTAACTTTAGCTCATGGAAATCAAGCTCTGTTGCCTTTAGGAAACAATATTTAAAGTAATTCAAATCGAAAAGAACGGTTTCTTCGTTAAACTCGGATTGCGGATAGCAATAGCTGTAATCCAACCCACGTGCACCGCGAAGTTGGAAGTTGGGCAGCTCTTTTATCGTTTTGTGCAACAATTCCTGCTCTGCAAGATTGTAACGACCGCCTGCCTCGCGTCCGCCCCGAATGGCATCGAAAAGCGATGTTACGCCCAAATCGGTTTGCAAATAGCGTGTTTCGTCTTTGGAAACAGCAAGAACGCGTGGCACGGGCAGCTGTCGTTGGGCGAAGTGTTTGGCAAGATAAATAAAGGCATGGTTCTCGTCCCGGCTCGTTCCGATAACGCCAATCACCGATTTTTCCTTATCGTCGGTAAAGCGATAGTATGTTCGGTTGCTGCCTGCACCGGCCATTTTTTCTATGTTTGCAGGAGCATTGCCTGCCCATTGTTTGTATAGTTCTACGAGTTTTTCCATTACTTTGTATCTTCCTTATCGTCGCTGTCGTCCTCGTTGCCGTCTTCTTCAAGCCCTTTTAAAATGTCGTCTGCCTGCTTTTCGCCTCGCTTTTTTAAGTCGTACTCGCGCAGAAAGCCGTCAATAAGCAACAAGATAACCATAATACCTGCAGTTATCCAAAAGTTCTTTGTAATATAATAGAGTCCTCCAATGATGATGAAGAACACCAGAAACATTTTCCAATTCACCTTTATCTTCATGCCACAAAGTTAATCAAAAGTTTTTAGATAAAGAGAAATGTCGTCAGAATATTGCTGTTTGCCGAAACTTAAAGCAAGGCTATCGACCTTAATTAGAGGGGTGAGAAAAGGCGAAAATATGTAAATATTTTTCGCAACAGTATCTTTTGTGTAACCATTTCATTATCAACGCTTTGCGAAACCTATTGTTTTGCGTTCCAAAACCGTAGGTTTTGCACGGTAAAAGCGTAGGTTTTACATCGCAAAACCTACGGTTTCGCAACGTCAAAACGCAATTATCACTTTTTAAGAGAATTATTTTTACAAAACCGGGGCAAAATTTAATCGTCAGTCTTTTGTATTATGGGAAAAACGTAAGTGTACTCGCAACGGTTTTGGGGTAAACCAAAAGAAAACTATTAGTGTTTGTTAAACTCTGCCAAAGTTGCAGACTTTTAAAAATAAATAGGTAAATTTGTCAGCTAAATGAACAATACAGAACTTCAACGCATAAAACAGCGTTACAACATAGTGGGCAATTGCAATGCGCTAAACCGAGCTTTAGACGTGTCATTGCAAGTTGCACCAACCGACCTATCCGTACTTATCGTTGGAGAAAGCGGTGTGGGCAAGGAAATCATTCCCCGTGTCATTCACGACAATTCACCACGAAAAAGGGAAAAATACTTTGCCATTAACTGCGGCTCCATACCCGAAGGAACGATTGACAGCGAACTCTTTGGACACGAAAAAGGCTCGTTCACGGGGGCAATCGGCGAAAGCGATGGCTATTTCGGCACTGCAAACAAGGGAACAATCTTCCTCGATGAAGTGGGCGAACTGCCTTTGGCAACACAAGCCAAGCTATTGCGCGTGTTGGAAACGGGTGAATACATTCGTGTGGGAGGGCAGGAAGTGCGCAAGACCGATGTGCGCATAGTGGCTGCAACCAACGTTAATATGCGCAAGGCGGTGAGCGAAGGCAAGTTCCGTGAAGACTTGTTTTACCGTCTGAACACCATTCCTGTTCAGATGCCGCCGCTTCGCGACCGTGGCGAAGATATTCTTTTATTGTTCAGGCTCTTTGCCATGCAAATGGCAGAGAAGTATCGCTTGCCCAAAATAACACTGACCGACGATGCAAAACAAATAATGTTGCACTACAAATGGCCGGGAAATGTGCGACAGCTGAAGAACATTACCGAGCAAATGTCGGTGCTGAGCGAGCAGCGAGAAATAACGGCAGACATGCTGACCGACTTTATTCCGCGCGACCCCGATAGCACACAGCTTGCCATTATAGAAAAAGGTGGAAAGCATAGCTACGAAAGCGAGCGCGACATTCTGTATCAAATACTCTACGAACTGCGTGGCAATGTGAGCGACCTGCGCCGCGATTTAAACACTGTTCGCAAGCAATTGGAAGAAACACGTGCACTGAACGGAGCGAGAGGATTCGAACCTTTGCCCGAGAAACATCACGATGCGATACCTGTTCCCGCTAAACACGCTGTTGCAGAAACACCTGCTTCCGACAATTTGATAGAATTTGCAGAAGCCGAAGAAATATCAGAACCCGAAGTTTTAAACCTCAGCGACGTAGGCAGACAAATGGTGGAGAAGGCTTTGGAACGCAACAACGGCAACCGAAAGAAGGCTGCACAAGAGTTAGGTATCAGCGACAGAACGCTTTACAGACGAATTAAGCAATATGGCTTGGATAGTAAATAAAACGAGAAAAATACACCTTATATATATAGTAGTGGCACTGATGTGTCTCACTGCCTGTTCGGTGAGCTACAAATTCAATGGTGCAAGCATTGATTACAGTAAGGTGCGCAGCATTCAGATAGCCGATTTTCCAATTCGTTCTGCCTATGTATGGGGACCAATGGCACCAATGTTCAACAACAAACTGAAAGATGTCTTTGCCAATCACACCCGCTTGGAGCAGGTGAAACGTAATGGCGACCTGAAGATTGAGGGCGAAATAACACAGTATCAACAACGCAACAAGAGTGTTTCGAGCGAGGGCTATTCGGCTCAAACCGAACTTTCTATCACCGTGAACGTACGTTTTACAAACAACAGCAACCATAAAGAAGATTTTGAAAGGCAGTTTACAGCATCTGCCAGCTACGATACCACAAGGAGTTTGAACTCTGTACAGGAAGAGTTGGTGGAGCAAATGGTGAAAGACCTTACCGAACAGATATTCAATGCAACCGTTGCCAACTGGTAAAACAATCGTTACAGCATCGTAAAGAAAACAATAATATGGACATAGCGCATTATTTTAATCACCCCGAAGACCTGAACAAGGAGACGTTATACGACCTCCGAAGTCTTATTGCGCTCTATCCGTTCTATCAGCCGGCACGAGTTTTGCTCCTGAAGAACCTGTTTCTGCTGCACGATTCTACCTTCGACGAGGAGTTGCGGCGCGCTGCCATCTACATCACCGACCGTAGAATACTCTTCGACCTTGTAGAGTCTGCTCATTATCAGCTACGCACATCAACTGCCCAAGAAGCTGTACCGGCTGCTCCGAAAGAAGAAACAGCCCGGAAAACAGAACCAAACAGAACCGTTTCGCTTATCGATAGCTTTCTCGAACAAATTCCGAAAGATGCCGAAGAGGCTGCGGACAGCAGGCGGAAGCCTACACCTGCCGACGCAACAGTAGACTATGTAGCCTTTCTAATGCAATCGGAAAAGCAGGAAAAGAAAGAAAAAGCTGTACCCGAATTGCGCGGACAAAGTTTGATAGACGACTTTATCCACAATGAAGGTGGAAAAATCGTCTTGCAGGAAGATACAGAATACGAACCCGAAACTGCAGAAGAAAACAGTGTAGAAGAAGCAGAAATAGAGGAAAATGGATATTTCACCGAAACTTTAGCACGAATTTACATAAAACAAGGCAGATATTCTAAGGCATTGGAAATAATTCAGCGATTAAATTTGGTATATCCGAAAAAAAATCGTTACTTTGCAGACCAAATCCGTTTTTTGGAGAAATTGATAATAAACAATAATAAAAAATAGCACAAGAAATGTATACGCTTTTAGTAGTACTTATCGTTATTGCAGCCATTCTTATGATTGGAGTAGTTCTAATTCAAGAGTCTAAAGGTGGCGGCCTATCGTCTAACTTCTCTTCTTCAAACGCTATTATGGGCGTTCGCAAGACAACTGACTTTATTGAAAAAGTAACTTGGGGTTGTGCAATCTTTATGGTTGTCATCAGCATTGCAGCTGCTTACGTTGCGCCACAGGCTGTAACAGAGCAAAGCGTAATTGAAAAAGCAGCAACAGAAGGTAGTGCTACAAATCCAAACAACTTGCCTAACTTCGGTGCAAGTCAGCAAAAGCAAGCCGCTCCGGCAGCACAAGGCGAAGCTGCTAAAGCTCCTGCAACTCCTGCCAAGTAATAAAACAAAATAAAAAGTATGGATTTTATTTGGGTAAAATAAATAAAATTCCTACCTTTGCACTCGCTTTTGAAAAGCAAACAAAAACATGGTGGGCGTAGTTCAGTTGGTTAGAGCGTCAGATTGTGGTTCTGAATGTCGTGGGTTCGAGTCCCACCGTCCACCCAAAGCGAACGAGGAATTTCAGCAATGATATTCCTCGTTCTGCATTTAATAAGGTAATTAAGAAGGAAGAAGTCGCTTTGTGCGACGCAACAAATTAAAAGAGAGGATACGAAAATGGCACATGGACACGATGTTCTCCACATGATGGAGGGCAACAGCTATAGCACAAAAGAAAGTTTAGTAAAAGCAATTGTTGATAAATTCGGCACGGAAGAGCGTTTCCACACTTGTTCCGCAGAAGGAATGACGGCTGAAGAACTTGTCGATTTCCTTGAAGAACGTGGAAAATTCATGCCTTCCAACAGCGACGAATTTACAGTAGATGCAAGCAAGATTTGCAATCATTAAACACAGTAACTATGATAAAGATATATGGAATGAAAACTTGCCCGGACTGTGTGGCAGTCGATGAGCAGGCAAAAGGCGACAGCCGATACGAAGTAATAGATATTGGCGAGCACGTTCGCTTTCTGAAAGAATTTCTACGCTTGCGCGATAACAATCCTGTTTTTGCAGAAGCACGTGCAAAAGGCTATGCGGGCATACCTTGCTTTGTGCTGGAAGACGGCACTGTAACACTGAATGCGGAAGACGCCGGCTTGCAAACGAACACGAACGAAGCACCGTCTTGCAATATAGATGGTAGTGGTTGTTAAGGAAAGAGAGTTGCTGAAAGGCAGCTCTCTTTTTGTTTATAAAGGGCAGAAAGAACAGGAAGGGCTTGCCATAAGCTTGTTCTGCCGATGATTTTTAGAACCTTCCTTACAACAAAAGTGGGCACATTTTTCATTATAAGCATTAATTTCCGTATCTTTGTATGCCCAAGTTGTTAGACAAAACTTGAAGAAACTGCATGCGATTAGACAAACTTTCGATTATAAATTATAAGAATATAGAGGCGGCAACACTCAATTTGTCGGCTAAGCTGAACTGTTTTATCGGGCATAACGGAGTAGGTAAGACCAACTTACTCGATGCTGTGTATTATCTTTCGTTCTGCAAAAGTGCTTTCAACTCGAAAGATTCAGAGGTAATGTGCCACAGTAGCGACTTCTTTGTCTTGGAAGGCGACTACACAACAAATGTGGAAAACCGAGAGCAAATATATTGCAGCATGAAGCGAGGGACGAAGAAGCATTTCAAGCGGAACAAGAAAGAATACAAGAAACTGTCGGAACACATTGGTCTGATACCCTTAATCTTCGTCTCACCGTCCGACATTTCGATTATCGAAGGTGGAAGCGAGGAGCGTCGTCGCCTTATGGACGTTGTCATTTCGCAGTACGACCGCCCTTACATAGAGTCGCTTACGCGCTACAATAAAGCTTTGCAGCAACGTAATAGTTTGCTGAAACAAGAGGAAGAGCCCGACACCATGCTGTTAGAATTGTTGGAAATGCAGATGGCAGAAAACGGAACAGAAATATACAAGAAGCGTGCAGCCTTTATCGAACAGCTTGTGCCTGTGTTCCAAGCTATCTATCAAGCCATTTCGCAAAACCGCGAACAGGTTTCTTTACAGTATGTTTCGCACGGCGAACGTGGCGATTTGTTGGAGGTTATACAGCGCGACAGGGCGAAAGACCGCATTATGGGCTATTCGCTGCACGGTATTCATAAGGACGATCTTGTTATGTCGTTAGGCGGGTTCCCCATAAAGCGTGAAGGAAGTCAGGGACAGAACAAAACCTTTGTGTTGGCATTGAAGCTCGCACAGTTCAATTTCCTAAAGCAAGCAGCAGGCAACAAGACACCTTTATTGTTGCTTGACGATATTTTCGATAAGTTAGATGCCGACCGTGTTGAACAAATCGTGAAGTTGGTTTCGGGCGATAGCTTCGGACAGATATTCATTACCGATACCAATCGCGACCATTTAGACAAGATATTAGGCAACAGTAGCTTCGACTACAAGCTCTTTTCGGTTGAAAACGGCGAAGTAACGGAAAGGAGCGTAGCCCATGTTTAGGCGCAAGGTGAAACCCTTATCGGAGGTGCTTGGCAAGGTGTTGCGCGACGGTGGACTTGAGTCGCCCTTGCTTCAAAAACGAATTTTGTCGGCTTGGGACGAAGTTGTAGGTCCTACGGTAGCACGATATACGCAGGAAAAAAGCATTCGCAACCAGACCTTATTTGTGAAAATAAGCAATCCGGCCTTGCGCCAAGACCTGTCGATGATGCGCACGCAATTGGTAAAACGCCTGAACGAGCACGTTGGTTCGTTCGTTATTTCAGAAGTCCGCATCTACTAAAACACTGTGATTTGTAGGATTGGGAATTGCCATAGTGCCTCTACACTGAAACTTAAACCCAAATCTGTCATTAGGACGCATTTGCTTATATTTGTTAATGAAACTTTCTTCATAAAGCCAAGGCGAAGAGTTTCCACTATTCGGTCAGGAGATTTGCCTTTTAAAAACAATGCGGAATTGCCTGTTCAAAGACAATTCCGCAAATGTTTCTTGCGATATTAAAGTCTTGGCAAACAACAATGCTTGCCTTTATTTTTACTTCTTTGCAGCCTTTTTCGTTGTTGCTGCCTTTGCTTTCTTTGGTTTATCGCCCTTTTCACATTGTTCCAACTTTGCCCGCAGCTTGTCGCTTTCATTTGCCAACTTCTCTGCTTTGGCTTTCAACAACACTATCTCCTTGTCTTTTGTTTCTATTTCGTTCTCCTGATTGTGTATTGCTGTCAGCAGTGCGTTCAATTCTTCGTTGTCAATATCGGCAGGATAGAGGGCATCTACACGACTGATAAAGTCGCCCAAGATGTTCATATAGTTGGTAAAAGCATCGAACGGCGTACTGTAAATACCACGGTCTACGCCCACAGGCACAGGCTTTGTGCTCATTGCACTGAAGTTGTCGCTCGCTTGAAGATAGTCCCAGTCCTGATTAATACGTGGGTCGTTGGCAATGCGCACTCTGTCGGCTATGCTGTAAAGCTTATTGAAAGCCTCGCGCTGCATGGTGTTTCCAAGCCACGTACTAACATCGCGCTCTTCGTCGCGCCAACTTAATGGATAAGGAGCAGAGAACTCTCCCACGCTCTTGACGCGGTCGCAGAGCTCGGTAGGCGTAGAGAAACTTATGCCGCGACGGCGGGCACATTCGGGCAAAGCCTTGAAGAACTCAAGTATATTGCTGTGCAAAGGCTGCTCAATGCCCAATGCGGTAAGGTTCATAAAGATGCCGTAGATTTGCTCTTCGTCGGGTTGCGATGCTATTTTGTTAATGTAGTCGTCGGCAAACAGTGGATAACCCTCCCACTCCGAGTTGTTGAAGCGGAGCGATATATCGTCGCTCAGGGTTACATCGCGCAGGATAAGCTTCAGCTGAGGGGCGATTGCGCAATGGTAAAGATAATGAGGACTCTTCCAACCCAATACGTGTTTTGCGCCTTCGGTTATCATTCCCTTGAACTTCATCTCGGCAGCCATTCGTCCAATCTCGTCGCTATAGATGAGCGAAGAGTTGCGCAATACCTTCGGCGTGTAGTCGAAATACTCCTTAATCTTCTTGCTCAATCGTTTCACTTCTGCCTTGAAGCTGTCTTCATTGCCCAATGCAGCCAAGCCGTGCGAATAGGGTTCGGCAAGAAATTCCACACACCCCGTCTTGGCAAGCTCCTGTATTTTCTCTATCACTTCAGGGGCATACTGTTCCAAACTCTCTATACCCACACCCGAAAGGCAGAGTGCCACCTTAAAGAAACCGTTGCTGTCTTTTATCATTTGCAGCAGTGTGTCGAGTGCAGGCATGTAGCTGCGTTGCACTATATCGGTGATGCTGCGTTCGTTTTCGTAATCGTCGTAATAGTAATGGTCTGTTCCAATATCGAAGAAACGGTAACGACGCAAGTGAATAATTTGATGTATCTCGAAATATAAGCAAATTGTTTTCATTGTCTTTTGGTTTTAAATGTTGTTGATTTTGATTTATACAGCCGTCCTCGCCTTAACTTTTCCACCCCAAAGTGCGGAAATAAAGTTCGCGAATCCATGCACCTACTTTCTCCCACGTTATATTGTCTACCTCTCGTTTTCCTTCTTCCGATAAGTAGTCGAACATACTTTCGTTGTGGCAGATAGAATACATGGCATCTGCCATCGCCTCTATGTCCCAGTAATCTACCTTTATACAGTTGTTCAAAATCTCGGCACAGCCACTTTGTTTTGAAATAATGGTAGGTGTTCCGCATTGCATTGCTTCCAAAGGAGATATACCGAAAGGTTCGCTCACCGACGGCATGACGTAGACATCTGATGCCTTCAGGCACTCGTAAACTTGGTCGCCTTTCATAAAACCGGGAAAGTGGAAGCGGTCGGCAATACCTCGTTCGGCAGCTAACAGTATCATTTGATTCATCATATCGCCCGACCCTGCCATGCAGAAACGAACGTTGCGTGTGCGCCGTAACACCATATTGGCAGCCTCGACAAAATATTCCGGACCTTTCTGCATCGTGATACGACCGAGGAAGGTTACCACCTTTTCTTTTCCTTTGTGTGAAGGTCGGGGCAAGTCGGCTACCTCTTTTCGCAACGGATATACGGCGTTGTGCACCGTGAACACCTTTTCCGGGTTCTGATGATACTGCCTGATAACCGTTCTACGAGTCAGTTCCGATACACACATAATGCAGTCTGCATTGTCCATTCCGTCTTTCTCTATCGCATAGACCGTAGGATTTACCTTGCCTCGCGAGCGGTCGAAGTCGGTTGCATGCACGTGAATGCACAGCGGTTTGCCCGACACTTTCTTGGCATGGATACCTGCCGGGAAGGTAAGCCAGTCGTGTGCGTGGATAATATCGTAGTCCATAGCACGTGCCACCACACCTGCTATGATGGAATAGTTGTTTATTTCTTCGTGCAAGTTGGCCGGATAGCCGCCTGCAAACTCCATTGCGCCAATGTCGCTTACATTCATATTGCTGAAATCGGCATAGATATTTTCGCGCAACTTATAATATAGGTCGGTGTCCATAATGCTGCCCAACCGTTCGTGCAAAAAGCCTTGGTCTATGTCGCGATACACAATGGGCACGCAGTTCATTGCTACGATGTTGGCGAAAGTTTTGTCTTCATCGCCGAAAGGGTGCGGTAAGCAAAGCGTAGTTTCTATATCTCCTTGTGCGTGCAAGCCTTCCGAAATACCAAAATTAGCAGTCGCCAATCCGCCAAATACATGTGGAGGGTACTCCCAACCGAACATTAATACTTTCATTTTGTGTCCTCCTAATCTTAATATTTATATTTTTCGAGTAGTGCCAACGTGCGCAGCACTTCACCAACATTCATTGCAAACGATATTGCACCGCGCCCCGAATAGGGTGGATTGCCATCGAAATACTCGGGAATAGTGCCCAGACAGTGGCTCATAACCTCGTCTTCGTAGCCTATCAGCTGTCGTTCTACAAAGCTCAAGCGGGTGCGTTTATAGAGTTTCAGGCAGGCTTCGAGATAGAAACCGCCCAACCACGGCCACGCTGTGCCTTGATGATATACACGGGTGCGATACTCTTGGTCGCCTACACAGACCGGCGTGTATCCCCCACTCTTTGGCGAGAGCGAGCGTAAACCTTTCGGCGTAAGCAATTCGCGCGTACAAATGTCCACCACACTCTTCTTCTGACTCTGGTCTAACGGCGAATAATCGAGGGCAGCAGCCAATATCATATTCGGTCGAACACTCCAGTCTACCATGTTTCCGTCTACATAATCGTACAGATAACCATAATTATTCAAGAACGTTGCAACAAATGCGTCCTTGCACAAGGTAGCCATTTCTTCTAAATGTGCTGCATATTCGGCTTCGGCAGTATCGCCAAACAACCACGCTGCAAACTTTATATCATTATACCAAAGGGCATTAAACTCTACGATATAGCCCGAACGAGGATTTACAGGTTTGCCATCTATCATTCCATTCATCCACGTTATGGCGTTGTTTTTGCCTTCTGCGTACAGCAAACCGTTGGTATGTAAGAACAGATTGGGGTGCTTTCCGTTTTCAACATAGGCTATCATATCTCTCAGAAAATCGCCATAGAGTTTCAAGCAATTCTCTTTTCCGGCTTCTTTTGCATACTGCTGAATTGCCCAGATGCACCATAAAATCACATCGGGTTGCTCTATTTCCTGTATTTCTACCGTCAGTGGTTCGTTCTTCATAAACTCCCGCAATCCGCGTTCGGCAGTAGCCATGACAAGTTCAAAATATTTTTGTTCCTCAATGCTTAGCGTCAGTCCGGGCAAAGCGATGAACTGGTCGCGTGCCCTGCACTTGAACCAAGGGTATCCGGCAAGTATGTAGCGGTCGCCGTTCTTCTTTCGGTTGTGAAACTGGTGGGCAGCATTCACAAGACAGTGGAAGAAGTTGTCGCGCGGAGGGCGGATTTCAACCTCATCATCGAAGAGTCGTTTCATCGTAGATGTCTTTATTTCCGACGTTGAGCCTGAGAAAACAATGCTTTCGCCCTTCCTTATCTTCATTTCAAAATAGCCCGGCACATACAAATCCTCGTCTGAATTATAGCCTCGAGATAGTTCCTTTGGGTATTCCAAGCCACGATACCAATATGGTTCGTAATGAAACTCGTTGTCTTTTGAAAACTGCATGAACAGTTGCGGATAGCCTTCGTAAAGGCAAGTGGCTATTCCGTTTTCCACATTGTGGTATTCACGGTTTATGGCAGTATTCTCATGGGTAAACTCGCGCACACTTCTAAAAGCGAGGAATGGTCGGAACTGCAACAGAGTAGTGCCCTGCCCTTCCAACAAAGTGTAGCGTATGAGTATACGGTCTTCGTAGTGTTGGAACACCACTTCTTTTTTCAGCACGGCATTGCCCACTCTATATATGGTGGTTGGCACTTTGTCGCAATCGAATTCACGAATGTACTTGTGTCCGTTCGGACTATAATTCCCTCCGTGATACTTATGCAAGCCGAGATTAAAGGCTGCGCCATGCTGTATCACAGTTGGGTCGAGCGAACTCAACAACACATGGTTTTCATTGTCCAACTCAGGAATTGGCACAACCAAAAGTCCATGATACTTTCTGGTATTGCAATCTACAATCGTAGAACAAGAATATGCTCCTGACCGATTTGTTCGCAACAACTCTCTCGGCAAGGAGTCTTGCAAGTTCGTCATCAGAGCTTTTTCAAATTTAAGGTATCCCATAATTCTCTCGTTTTTATGTCTATACTTAGCAGTTAGATACTTATATGCTTTTTTTGCGGTAGGTGCAAAGAGCCCGGACCATCGTCAAAGATACAAATAATATTTATAAAGAAGAATTTTATTGCTACTTTTTATACATTATTATTGCTTTTAATAAATTGTAAAGGCACACAGTGAGAATAGCAAAAGTTTAGTGAAAAAAACTTGCTTTATAGGTGGAAAAAAGGCAATAAACCTGTAAATATTTTTCACAAGAATATCTCTCGCATAACCATCTTATTACCAACGCTTTACAAAACCTATTGTTTTGCATTCCAAAACCGTAGGTTTTGCACGGTAAAAGCGTAGGTTTTGCGATGCAAAACCTACGCTTTCGCAACGCCAAATCGAAATTACCGTTTTTCTTAAGAACTATCTTTACAAAAGAAAAGAAACTTCCGGTAATCGTTTAAACAGAAAAAAAGGAAACCAATTCCCCATACAAGGGAAATAAAAAAGAGGCGCACCCTGCATCGGGAACGCCTCTTATATATAATAATGTAATGCTGAATTACTTGTTCACAAACTTCTTACCATTCTGAATTACTACTCCTTTGTAGTTCTTACCTACGCGCTGACCGGCGAGATTGTACATTGGGGCATTCTCGTCTTGAGCTGCCTGAACGGTGTCGATGGCATTAGGAACAAACTTTTTAATCTCAATGAGGTTGATTGACGGTACACCTTTGTAAACAGAAGCCACAATACCAACAACATCATACTCGCCTGTTTCAACGAACTGTGCCATATCGTTGAAAGCAGAAAGTTGGAAACCATTGTAAAGCTGTACCTTCTTTTCACCGTCTACAACGTAATATCTCTTTGATTCTTCGGCTGTAATCTTAACTTTTTCCAACTTAACCAAGTCGCAAAGGTTATCTATTGCGGCAGCAGGAGCAATAACCTTTGGTTCAGCAGCAGCACCTTCAACGTGGTTGAGCTTATCGAGGTTGGTAACGCCGGCTATTTCCAACAACTCAGGAGTAGCGTTGTATTCTGTGTATTGACCCACGATTTCGCCGTTAAGGTCTTCGTTAGCCTTCAAACCCAGTGTGTGCTTGTAGAAAAGAATTGCACCGGAGTGGTCGCGAACATAAATACTGATGCTGCCACTGCTTAATGTCCATTTGTAAAGCACCTTTGCATTAACAAGTTTCAATATAGCTTTCTTGTCCTTACCGATAGCCTTAAATTCTGCAATTGAGTTTGCAACAGCAAGTTCTTCTTTTGTGAAAGTCTTTTCAGCAACAGAGCTTTGCTTGCCGTCCTTTACTGCAATTGCCTTTACAGTGGTTGTAGCAGTAAGTTCGAAAGGAGCACTATACAGTGTCGAAGCTGTTGTAGGAGCCTCATTGTTCGTTGTATAGTAAATCTTTGTGCCTTCAGCAGCCGAAAGCGTTACAGTTGTTTTGTCCAAGAAAGGAGTAACACCTTCGATAGAAGGAGGTGCAACTGTGTTTGGATCAGGTGTACCAATGGTTACAACAACCTTGGTTGCACGAACCTGATACTTGGCCGGGAACACAACAGCAGCAGCATCGCCTGTCCATGTTCCTGTCTTCTTATCTCCTGCAAAGGTATAACCCTCTACACCTGCAAAGCCATTAGCACCATACTTACCCGTGTTATCAACGTCGCAAGTAAACTCTATCTTTGTGATATTGCCAATAGTTGATGTAATGGTTGTCTTTGAATTCTGATAAAATTTGTAGTGTTGGTTACCTTTGACATTAAAGGCTGCATCTGTAGACTCAATGGTAATACCACTCTTTTCCATCTTGTCGGGTGTTTTATTTACACTCGTTGTTCCTTTTGTCTCAGTCGGAATAAACGTTACCACTGTTTGTGCGTAGGCAGCTGTGCCTACCATTGCCAACACGGCAACGATTGCATTGCGTAAAAACTTGTTCATAATTAAATTAATTTAAATTGATAATGTTGATTAAATATATATTATTTCGTTGAGATTTTAAAAGTATAATGCTTACAGCAGGTTTTACTTCACGAACTTCTTACCACCTTTTATATATATACCTTGTGGCAAGGCTGTGTGGTTCGTACCCACATATCGTCCGTCAAGTGTGTAGATTCTATTGTTGGCAGGCTCGCTGTTTGTAGATATTGTGTTAATTCCTGTTGGGTCTGATTTCTCCAAATAGTTGAAAGTAACGGTTTGTTCCTCTACATTTTCTTTAATATTATAGAATGGTTTCTTAAGTGTACTCAAATTCAACTTTATTTCCGGCAGTTCTGTTACAGCCTTTTCGCCGGGGAACGGGTCGCCCTTGTGGCTCTCTCTGTATCTCTTGCGTTCCTCTTTGGTATGTGCAGTGTAGCTTGAAAATAATTCGCCGTCGGCAGGAACGATGGTCATGCCGGGCTTGCCGGGTGTATCGTTCACATGGTCGAACATATTTACGCTGCTTTTACCATAGTTCACACGGTAAATCAACATACCATGACCTAACTTTGCAATGCCCGAATGCCAGTCTTTGTCTTGTATATTGTGCAAGATAATGTATTCGTCGCTGTTCTCGCTTTCTATCTTACGTGCCTCATCAGCCTTCAGCGTAACGGTTTGCGCCTTATCTTCGAGCGTTGTCAGCGATGTCCAACCCATTACTTCTTTCTCCCATGGTGTGTAAGGAGTAGGCGAAAAGCCGTTGTTGGTGTATTCGCCACCGTCCATTAAGTCCCAATACTCCATACCTTGATTGTCTATCCGCGCTGCATCGGCAATAGGATAGAAGTCGGGCAAGCCCATTGTGTGTGAAAATTCGTGGCAGAATAAACCAATGCCATTTATCATCTTCACCACCTTTCCATCTTGTACAGGAGAGGTTCTGTTGGCATTCAGTTCGTTGCTGACGCCATAACGACCTATGGTATAACCATCGATAACAAGACTTCCAAATAGGAATGACGACTTAGGCCATATATCAGTGTCCAAGTTTCCACCCATTGATTGTGCATAACCGGCATAGACAACATAAACCAAATCTACAACCTTATCGCCGTTGCTGTCATAGTCTTTCAAGTCTATCTGACCTTTCGCAGCCTCGCAAGCGTCTTTTATCAGTTCGATAATATTCACATCGTGGCTTGAGCTGCATCTTTACCGTAGTAAGCCAATGGCTTTGGCATACGGAAAGGACCTACCAATCCAAACTGCGGTGTGAACTTTCCATTGCTCATATCCTTGAAATATTGGCGCACACTACCATAGTTTAATTGTTCGTTTGTGCCTAACGACTTAGGCTTCCCCTCGCCGTTAAGATATTGTTCAAAGCTTGCTTTAGGGTCTTTCACCGTAAAAGGATTGTCGCTGAAGTCTACAAGAATGGTTAAAACCTTCGGGCTGCCTTCGTGTGGGAAATAAGGTATCGATGCCTGACCAATACCAATAGCACGTCGTGCGGCACTCATCTTTCGGTTTGCATGCTCGAAAAAGAATGTTTTCTTCTGCACTTTTGCCATCTTTGCTTCTGCCGCTGTACGGTTATCTGCATTATGTGCCAACAAGTTTGTGGCTTCCAATATACCGTCAGAAGTAACATTTGCAACATAGTAGCCTTTGTTTTTCCTTGCTACCAATATGCCATCGAGCGTTGAAATCCAACTGAAGTGCTCGTCGCCGTGCAACACAAGCGTCAGCTGTGTGCCGTCAGGTTGTGTTACAACAAATGGTGTTGGGTCGGCTTTGGCTGCTCGTGCCACAACTGTAGCTGCAACCAAACAGAGTGTAAGTAATAGTTTTTTCATATAATATATTGTTTATTGTTTTCTTAATTTATGGTTTAAGCAGTATGATTACACTGCTTATTCAACTTTTTCTAAACGTTTAGCCGTTTCTTTTGCCAAAGAAATACTGCCCTTTATGTTTTGTCCTATTTCCATATTCAATAGCATGGTGTGGGCAATGGTGGTAGCAGCTAAAACAAGTTAAGCATTTTCCGTTATTCTTCCACTTTGGTTCTTTCCCCTTTCCTCCGTCTATATCGCCAACAGGACATACCTTTGCACAGATGCCACATTGCACACATCTCTCACTTTCTACTCTAAAAGGTTTGTCGGTAATAAGGAAGTGAGTGAAGAACGCTCCCACAGGACCGGAGAAGAAATCGGGTATTGGACCACGTTTCAGCTGTTCCCAGCCTAACGGTACGTCGCCCTGACGTATTTTCCGCTCCTTTACTGTCGAAGCAAAACGAACAATCGCATTCTCGGCATCTTCTATTTTCTTGTGCTCCTTTTCAGGTTTGTCTACGTCCATTCCCGGCAATCCGACATAAGACTCGGGCATTAACACCGATTCAACAGCATTCAAATCTAACGTTGCTCCGGACTTTACCTCTCTTATCAGCTTTACAAAACGCTCCATTGTTCGTCCGATAGAGTCGCCTGCTGTCAGCAAGCAAAAGGTATAATGCCTTGCCTTACTCTGCGAATTGGTATCGAGTAGCTCAAGTGTACGCATAAATTCATCAACAATGCGTGGCACTCGCCAACCGTGAACAGGAAATACAAAACCCACTACTTCATCTTTCTTCAAGGTAAAATTAGTGCTTGTTCCCACCGTTTCACTAATAGAAACAATGCGTTCGTCGAGACATTGTCCTAACAGCTCTGCTGCCCAACGACTGTTTCCTGTACCCGAGAAATAGAATATCATGGTGCAAAAATACTCATAAATTCTGAATTTACAAAGTCTTAGCAACCTTTTAAGCAGTTTTAGTCTTTTATTTTAACGTGAATTCGATATAAGAATTACGCCGGTATATTATTATAAGATATTTAAAGAAAGTGTTGATTATGATTTAATGTATTTATAATCAAAATAGAAGAGAAGTATTTTCGTCATCAAAATCCTACACCGAACCCGCACTATTTATGAACGTTTTCGTTCAGCCAAATGAGCAATGCCAAATTTATTTGAGCATTGCCATGGCGAGAAAACACACTTTTCAAGGAACGAGAAAAGAGTGAAAAAAAGGCCATAAAAACGTAAATATTTTTCACAAGCATAGCTATTGCGCAACTATCTCTCTATCAGCGCATTGCAAAACCTATTGTTTTGCGTTCCAAAACCGTAGGTTTTGCACGGTAAAAGCGTAGGTTTTACAACGCAAAACCTACGGTTTCGCAACGCCAAAGCGATTATATCACTTTTTAACAGAATTATCTTTACAATATTAAGCCGAAAAACGCTCACTGTTTCACCAGAGGATTTGCTTTAAAAACATCTGCGAGATTGCCTGTTCAGCCTGCGCTTTTATTCCGAACTCACGTTCTTTTACATTTCGTTCATTTACCCCAATCGGTCGTTAGAGTCCTTGACCGGTTTTGTTCGATTGACAACAAATATAAGCAAATGCGTCCTAACGACCGGTTGGAGTTTAATATTTAAATATCAATACAATTGTTTTGCAAACTGAAAAGATTTTCAAAAAAATCACATACAAAGTATTGTAGTTTACAATTATTTGTTTAAATTTGCAACCACTGAAGAAATATAATCTCAGATTTTGATACATAAGTTTCATTTAAAATTATTACACAAACATGAAAAAATCTATGATGAGCCTTCTTCTCATGTTGTTGTTCGCACATACCACGTGGGCAGCACCTGTGAAGTTAAGCACAGCAAGTCAGACTGCTCAGAAGTTCTTGCAGCAATACGGCAAGCAATTAAAGAGCACAAATGCTGCCTATGCTCCAAGAATGAATGCACAAGGAGTGCAAACAACTGCTCCTTACTATGTCTTTAATGCTAAAGATGGAAACGGTTTTGTAATTGTTTCCGGCGACGACCGTACATCGGAAATTCTTGGCTACAGCACAACAGGTAGCTTCGACATTGACAAATTGTCTGCAAATATGAGAAGCTTTATGGACGGTATGGCTAAAGAAATCAGCTTACTGGACAAATACCAAGTTAAGAAAGAGGCAAAAGCTCCTGCACAAATGAAGGCAAGAACTCCAATCGAGCCATTGGTAAAGACCGTATGGAATCAAGATTCTCCTTACAATGATTTGTGTCCAGATGACCCATACAACACAAGTGTTAAACTTCCTACGGGTTGTGTAGCGACTGCTATGGCACAAGTAATGTATAAGCACCAATGGCCAGAAACTGTAACAAGTACGATTCCTCCATATACTACTAAAGTGTATGAGAATACAAGCAAGTATGGTCAAAGTAAATACAAAACAATTTCGGTAGAAGGTGTTCCAGCAGATACAAAAATCGACTGGGCAAATATCGAGCCAATATATAATTCTCAAACACCAGCTGCAAAGAACAAGGCTATTGCAGAATTGATGATATACGTCGGTCGTTCAGTAAAAATGGCCTACGACAGAGATGTCAATGGTGGTTCCGGTGCAGCCGGCGTGTATATCAGCACAGCTTTGAACAAGTATTTCGACTACAACGCTTCTTATATTGTTCGCGAAGACTACAGCTTGGCAGAGTTTGAAAACAGACTTTACAACGAGTTGGCTGCTGACCGCCCGGTAGTATTCTGTGGTCAGTCTACAGGTGGCGGCCACTGTTTCGTTCTCGATGGCTACGATGGCAAAGGCTACTTCCACGTAAACTGGGGTTGGGGTGGCGACTCTAACGGCTACTTCAAGGTTGCTATTCTTAACCCTGAAAGCACAGCCGGTATTGGTGCAAGTTCTACTTCTGACGGTTATGCAATGGGACAAAGTGCTATTATCGAAATGTATCCTAACACAACAGGCCAGCCTGTACCTCTCAGATTACAACCGGAAATTAAAAGAGTATCAAAATCGGGCAACTCTATTACTTACACAATGTCTAACTTCAACCGAGAGACTGTAAGCGTTGAAACCGGTTTGGGCAAGATTGAAGACGATGGCAGCATTACTTTAATATCTGGTACATCTCCAATGACGGTACAATCAGGCTACCTATTGGCAAAGACAGTTCAGATTACGGGCTTGAAGACAGCCGGTGTATATAAGGTTACACCTATACAGCGTCCTTCCGGCTCTACAGGCAGATGGTTCTACGACCCATACGTTTACGTAACTGTAACAGTATCAGATGCAGGTCAGACTTCAGAAATGAGATTTAACGATTACGGTGATTACAAGAAGTTAAGAGCTTCTAACTTTGTTGTAACAACAGGCGGTGTTATGGGTAAGTTGAACAATGTGAACGTTACTGTAAAGAATACAGCCGACCACGAAGTTCATACCACTGTTTACTTGATTTACGAAACAACTAACAGCTCCGGCCAAGTAGGAAGACAAATCCATTCACAGGCACCTGTAACCGTTCCTGCAAACAGCAGCATCGTATTGCCAATGAGCTTCTATGCTGACAAACTTGGCGACCATAACGTTAATTTGTGTATCACAGAGAACTATCAGAACTTCCAAAGCCTTGGTGGTGGCAAGGTAACTGTTGTTAGTGCTTCTACCGCACAAGAGTCTTTATCTTACCAATACACTTTCAAAGGTGGAACCAACAACACAATCTACGGCAACAGAATTGAAGGTAGCGTAAGAATTACAAACAACGGTAAGGCGATATTCCACGACCAATTGATGTCGGCAAGAATCAACATGAGCAACCAAAATGACCAGTCATTTGGTACTCCTAAGGACGTTGTGCTCAACCCGGGTGAGTCTACAGTAATTGATTTTACATTTAAAGATTGTGCATACAGCAGACATGCGATGGCTGTAGCCTATATCAAGGGTTCAAGATTAGATGTTAAGTCCGGTTCTATCAAGTATGTAAACGTAAGCAAAGGCTTCATCGTTTACAACGGCGATGGCTCACGCCAAGGCCATGCTCCTGCTGCTACGGTTCAAGTTCCGGCAGAAGCTGCAGCTGTAGACTTGCGCGGTATCGAATTCACTTCTGTTACGCCAAACAGCAATCCTAACACATTATACTATGTAGATGCCGGCAAGGCTTCTGCAACAGGCTTACCTGCACAGAACGTGGTTGTAAGCGAGAAGGCTGCAAAGGTAGTACTTACCGACGGTAACGACTTCTATTGCCCGGAAACGTTCACTGCTGACGAAATCTCTTATACACGTAAGTTCGACAAGGCTTCTGATGGCAAGACAAACTACGAAGGTCTTTACATTCCATTCACTCCTACTTCTATCATGGACGGTGCAAAGGCATTGGCATGGCAAACCAAGGACGGAGAAGCTAAAGATTTCTTCTTGATGCAATATGCCGGCTCTGTCGCCAACAAGCTGAACTTCGTTTATGCTGACGAAACATTCAATGGCAACATTCCTTACCTCATGGCTGTGCCTCAAGCACTCGTAGGCAAGAACATTACTTTCAATGCTAAGAATGTGAAGATTGCAGACAATGCAACACGTTTCTGCTCTGCCGACAACAGCCACTTCATTTTCAGCGGTATTTCAAACAAGAAGACTTTGGCAGAAAACGACTATGCACTTTCTGCCGATGCTAAGTTCTTCGAGTTGAAACCAACAGCTACAGTTGATGCTTTCCGTGCATACATCATCGGCCACGACGGTTTGGATAAGCTCGAAATCTTGTTCAACGGCGACTTCGTTACCGGTATCAACGGCATCAACAACAACGAAACTGAAGTTAAGACTGTTTACGACCTCCAAGGTCGCCGTCTCCCCGCTGAGGCAGCAACCAAGAAGGGTGTTTACATCATCAACGGCAAGAAGGTTGTTGTGAAGTAAAAGACAACGCTTCCCACATTGTTGGGACAGATAAATAAACATAAGAGGTTGTATCATAACTTTTGATACAACCTCTTATTTTTTGCAGCAAACCGTGCAGCAGCATTGTTTACATAACAATTCCCCACTCTTTCTCCTTCTTTAAAGAACTCATACCCGTAACCTCCTTCCCTTTTCATCTTCTCCAAGAAAGCTATACTTGCCCCAAAAATCTTTGTCTGCCAAATTATTTACGTGTAAAGAAATATTTATTTACACGTATGGAAATATTTACATACACGTAGAAAAATATTTCTTTACACGTAAATAATTCTTCTGTGAGCTGCTAAAGTTGGAAAACACTTTAGAAAATACAACGGAAAACAGAAGGAAACACTTCATTATCCCGAACCACCAAGCCATCGCCCCACTGCTGTTTACACTCCTCATTTTTCGGTATTTTTCTTTATCACACTTATATAACAAAATCTTTTAGTACCTTTGCACACGTAAAAAGATAGGATATGGCAATAAAAGCAGCATTTTTCGATATAGACGGTACGCTCGTTTCGTTTAAAACTCACAAAATTCCACAATCAACAATCGATGCCATAACAAGGGCAAAGCGCAAAGGCATAAAGATATTTATTGCCACAGGACGCCCCGTTGCCCTCATTAACAACATTGCAGACATAAAACATCTGGTGGACGGATACATTACTTTCAACGGTGCTTACTGCTTTATGGACACCCAAGACTTTGTGCTCTCGCCTATTCCCGATGCCGACGTGCAAACCATGATAGCCGATGCCGAACGCCGCGACTACTGCGTTTTGCTATGCGGAAAGCACGAAGTGGTGATACACAACTACAAAAAGGTATTTACCGACATCTTCGTGCACGACTTGGGAGTGAACAATGTAGACGAAAACAGAACGATTGCCGACTTACAGGGACAACCCATCTTGCAACTTACGCCCTTCTTTACGCAAGCCGAAGAAGACATTATCATGCCCGAAATGCCCCACTGCGTTTCGGCACGCTGGCACCCTGCATTTACCGACATCACCGTGAAAGGAGCCAATAAAGGCAACGCACTGACCGCCGTGGCTGCACAATCAGGCATCGACATTGCCGAAACCATAGCCTTCGGCGACGGCGGCAACGACCTTTCCATACTGAAAGCAGCGGGCATCGGCGTGGCTATGGGGAATGCCAACGACGAGGTGAAAGCCGCTGCCGACTACGTTACGACATCTGTAGACGAGGACGGAATCCTGAAAGCGATGCAGCATTTCGGAGCATTGGGAACGGAATAAGCAAAAGACAATGCCCGATATTCCGACAGAACGACTTATCGGAAAACAGAAAAGACATATCGAAAACCCAACAAAATAAAACAGACAATTTGAAAACAAAACATATAGAAACCATCAAACAAGAAAAGCGTGTGCGCTTTGTGGTGCTCTTCACCTTGCTTATCATAGCGGTGGAAGTGGTTGTCGGCATCACTTCGCACTCTATGGCTCTATTGGCTGACGCCATTCATCTTAGTTCGCACGAACTTATATTAGGGCTGAACTGGGCTGCATACCTATTGGTGCGCCGCCTGCAAAACAAGCAGTCGGAGAACTACGACACCAACAAGATACTTAGTTTATCGGCTTTCACCAGCGGAATATTCCTGCTCGCAACGGCTATCTTCATTGTTATAGAAGCATTTGAACGCCTGAACGGGCACGAAGAACACATAACAAACCACAAGTTTGCCATTATTACAGCAGTCGTGGGGTTAGTGGCAAACATTATCTGCGTGCGCGTAATGTACGACAAGAATGGCAAAGCCGACTATAACAGCCACGCCGTCTACCTGCATTTGCTATCCGATATATTGGCAAAAGCAGGCATCGTTATCGGCATTGTGTGCGCCATGCTGTGGGACATACTGTGGATTGATGCTGCTGTCGCCATCGTCTCGGCACTCATTGCCGCCCATTGGGCAAAGAATTTGCTGTGGGATACCGGACGTACACTGACAAGGGCGTAAGCAGAAAACAGAACGAACAACAACACATATCCATGAGCATACTTCCCGAATACATAAAGAAACTGTTTAGAACAGGGCGACAAGCAACGAGCAAAAACGTTGCCTTGGTGCTCTCGGGCGGTGGCGCAAGGGGATATTTCCATATCGGAGCTATCGAAGTGTTGCAGGAACGGGGCTACAACATCGCAGCCGTGGCAGGCACGTCGATGGGCGCATTGGTAGGCGCGGCACACGCTAACGGAAAATTAGACGAACTAAAAGCATTCGTTACGGGACTGAACAAGAAACAAATAACAAACATCATCACTCCCACTATGGGGCTTGACCACGTGGCAAACGACAAGAACCTCATAGAAATAATGAAACCATTGTTGGACAAAACCAAGATAGAAGACTTGCCTATACCCTTCGTCTGCTGCGCATCTGACATTGTGAGCGGCACAGAACGTGTGTTCCTGAAGGGTTCGCTGCTTACTGCTGTGCGCGCATCTATCTCCATTCCGTGCCTTTTCAAGCCTGTAAGCGAGAACGACCATATTGATATAGACGGCAGCATACACAACACGCTTCCGCTAAACCGTGTGGCACGACAGCCGGGCGACCTGTTGGTGGCTATCAACGTAAACGGTGCCGACACCTGCCCGTACAACGCTTACCGGAAAACGGAGGAAGAAGAAAACGGCTTTTTGGCAAATATAAAGAAACGGTTGCCTTTCCACAATGTACAGTTTTCGGCAAACTACCTGAATATGGCAATACGTGTGGCAAACCTAACCATACAAGCCAACACGCAATTGGCACTCAAGCTGACGCCTCCCGATATATGCGCCGAACTGCCGATGAACGCTTTCTCGCTCTTCGACTTCGACAAAGCCGCAGAAATAATAGCTTGCGGACGTACGGAAATGGAACGTAGGCTCGACGAATACGAACAAAAGACAAAGAATTAAGAAAGGAAACAAAAATGACAGAAACGATAATCGGCTTATTAATACCACTTTTTGGAACTGTTTTAGGTTCGGGATTTGTGTTTTTTATGCGCAACGAAATGCCCGCCCGCCTACAGAAAGCATTGCTGGGCTTTGCTTCCGGCGTTATGGTGGCAGCATCTATATGGTCGCTCATCATACCGTCAATGGACATGTGGGCAGACCAAGGACGCCTGCGCATAGTGCCCGCCTTGGTTGGTTTCTTGGTGGGTATAGCCTTTTTGCTGCTCATCGACTACATCACACCCCACCTCCACATTGGTAGCAGCAAACCCGAAGGACCGCGCACCAAGCTGAGTCGCACGGCGATGCTCACCTTTGCCGTTACCATTCACAACCTTCCCGAAGGCATGGCGGTAGGCGTTGTGCTGGCAGGAGCTTTGCAAACAGGAAGTTACATATCGACAGCCGCAGCCATGACGATGGCGATTGGTATTGCCATTCAGAACATTCCCGAAGGTGCCATCATCTCTATGCCGATGCGCGAAGCAGGCAACTCGCGTATGAAATCGTTTATCATCGGTTCGCTCAGTGGCATCGTAGAACCCATTGGTGGCGTGCTCGTAATACTTTTGGCAAGTATCATTACGCCTGCCCTGCCCTATTTGCTGAGTTTTGCAGCAGGTGCCATGTTCTATGTGGTGGTAGAAGAACTCATTCCCGAAGCCTCTGAAGGCGAACATTCCAACCTTTCGACCATCGGTTTTGCCATCGGTTTTGCCTTAATGATGACCTTAGACGTGGTGTTGGGATAATTCTCGATAAGTGCTTTTATAGCCATTATTGACAGGAAAAGCACTTATCGCTAAAGAAAACTTTTTCTTTTATTCTATTTTTTATTAGCGTTTAAAATGCTAATATATAACGACATACACCTAAAACTCTCAATTCCGTGAAGAAAATAATACAAAAAAAGCCGGAAAAATATTTGGAAGTATGCAAAAAACCCATTACCTTTGTATCAGTTTTTTTAGTGGTTAATTTAGTTTTAGTATTGGAACCTTGGTTGATGTGATATCAGTCAAGGCTTTTTTATGCCCTAAAGTTTTGTTAAATCTATAAATAATAATAAAGATAAACCATTTTTTGAGTAACTTTGAACCGCTAAACTTAAAACACAAGAGATAAAATAGAACCAAAATGATTATACAATTTATAAAACACTATCGTTACATTTTCACTATTATAAGCATATTTCTTTGTACCTCTTTACACGCAAAAAACATAAAGTTATCGCCGGAAGAAATAAACAAAGAAAATGTTTATAGCTACACTGTGCACCAACTTGAAAAGGCATACGCTATTATTCAAGAGTTGAAAAAGCAAGGTAAAATGGAAGAATACGAGCTTTTCCAACTTGAAGGCGACTACTATTTCAACCGTGGCAACTACATTCGGGCATTGCTTTGCTACAAACATATATTGCATACACCTGAAGCAGAGCACAATAACGAAATAAAAATGGACACATACTACCGTCTCATACCTTGCTACAAAGAGTTGGGTAGCTATATGTTAATGAACTATTATGCCGACCGCTTGCTCGCCATCAGCAAGGAAAAACAAGATGTAAAAATGGAAGCAACCGCTATTTTCAGCAAAGGAGAAATACAACACGCCTACGGAAAAAAGCAAAAAGCATACGCCTTAATGCAAGAGGCAATCGACAAGCTCAGACAAAAAGGCCTTGCACTATCCTACGACTTGGGTTACTATTTCTACATAACAATGGCAGAATATCAGCAAAAGGACAAGCTGGCCGTACAGGGCTTGCACACTTTGGACACCATAATGGCATTGTTTGGCAACACCGTTTACCCGAACGGAACAGGCATGAACGTTCTTACAGTCCGCCGACTGAAAGATATTTACGCCCATCGAACAGTGTTGAACTACATGAAAGGCAACGCAGAAGCAAGCGAAATGTGGTATCAAAAGTTTTGCAACACGGGCAACGACTCTACCTATAACTACGAGTGCATAAAGCCTTACTTGGTGGAAAAAGCCCATTACGCCGACATTGAACGCTTTGCCAAGGCGCGAAAAGCTTACCTTATATCAATAAACGATACTGTCAGCACCAATTACGCCGACATCTACGACATGCTTGCAATGGCATGTTTGCATAAAGGTAAGTACAAAGAAGCCATACAATACCTAAAGAGGGTGAACGAAATTCATCGGAACAAAAGCAACATGGAGCGCAAGATTGTGATGAAAGAACTTGTTGCTATCGACAGCCTTCAGCTGCAAAAGTTGCACACAAAACGCCTTCAAGTATATGGAACAAATGGTATTATAGGCGTTGTGGTGCTATTATTGGTGTGTGTAGGTTGCTATTTCTGCTACACATACCGCATGCGCCGCATCATGAAAAAGAAGAATGCAGCCATGGCAGCTACCATCGACGACCTTCTGCATTGCAAAAAGAAGTACAAGGAACAGCTCGAAGCCACTGACAAGGAAGTGGAAGAAAACATCGTTCACGAAGATAAGAACAAGGAACTGTACAAGAAAATGAAGGCGTGGCTAAGTCAGGAAAGTGTTTTCACACGCTCCGAACTGAACAGGGAAGAGATTTTGAAACGCTTCAACATACCCAAGAACACGTTCTCATCGCTTTTCATACAGTACGAAGGCATGACTTATATACAGTTCGTAGCCACCCTCCGCCTCGAATTTGCAGTGCGCATGTTGCGCCGGCACCCCGAATACAGCATCGACTATATTGCCAACCGCAGTGGCATATCTGTCCCTTCGTTCTACCGTCTCTTCTCGCAGAAGTATGGAATGACGCCTGCTGAATACAGAGAAAATACAAGCAAAGACGCCAAAGACTTATAAAAAGATAGTCCAAGCACACTTATGGTTTTATCATAACGGCTCTGCAGCAATCGTGCAACTACGCTACACGGTTGCTGCAGAGCCGTTTTTGAACCGCATTTTGTTTCACTATTCCGCTTTTTCGACTTTTACAGCATCGCACCACACCGACTAAATAATAATTACAAAGCATTGGAAAGCAAGCATTTGACTATTTATTAAGACAAAATAAGAATACAAATACTTACCGTATGCAAAAAGAATGCGGATTATTTAAAACATAGATACGACAAATTTAATAGCTACTAACAACAAATACATCTACCTTTGCACCCGAAAAAACATTGGCAAAAAACAAAAATATGAAAAGATTAAAAACATTATTTTTATTGAGTTTATTATCTATCGGTGCTTGGGCGCAAGGCTCTTTCGTAACAGAAGGCTTTTATTATAGATATATTCAAGATGCAAATGGTAATTCTGCTTTAGAAGTAACAGGTCTTGCAACAAATGCAGAAAACATTGTTATTCCTGATAAAATACAAGAGTACAATATCATTAAAATAGGATACGGTGCTTTTAAAGACAACAATACAATTAAGACTGTAAAACTACCGGCTAATTGTATCGAAATTGATAAAGAAGCATTTAAAGGTTGTGGTAATTTAGAAACTATTGATTTTGGCAAATCACTCGTTACAATAGGCGACCATGCTTTTTATCTTAATAGGAAGTTACGCACTGTTTCATTGCCCAACACCGTTAAAACGATTGGCGAAAAAGCATTTTGGACTTGCGACGGAATGACCGATGTAAACTTAGGAAACTCGGTAGAAACTATCGGAAGCTACGCTTTTCAATATTGCAAGAAAATGGAGCACATATCGTTACCAAACACTTTGCAAGAAGTTGGCGACCATTTTCTGTGTGCTTGCGAAGGCTTAAAGAAAGTAGTAATCCCTGAAAAGCTCGTGAAAATAGGAGAATACTTCCTGCACGGATGCCACAATATGCGCGAAGTATATCTTGTAGGACCAGCAAAACGCACATTGGGAAAGTATCCTTTCGTATCACAAATACAGCAAAAACAACAGCAAGTACACGACTGTGTATTCTATGTGGAAAGCCAAGAAGTGTACGAACAGAACTATAAAACTACAGACAACTGGAAATACGCTGACGAAAACAACCACGATGAGATTGGAGATAACATTGATGGAAAATATACAAATGGAGGCAATTACTACACATGGAAGAAGCCGGACGACATTATTCCTTACAAAGCATCGTGGGTTACAGCCTGCTACCCTACTGAAATTAACGCAACAGAAGAATTCGGTAACGGTGCGTTAGTGGCAGAAATGGTGAACGCACACTATAATGGCAAGGACGGAAAGGGCAACTATCTGTACAGAATAGACTTCAAAGTGATGACAGGCGAACAGATAATGAAAGCCAATACTCCCTATTTGCTAAAGGTAGACCCACAGAGTGTAGGTTCGGCATACATTGTAAAGCACAGTGAAAACGAGGAAACTACGAGCGACATGCAGCTAACAAAGGAAGTAAATATCGACAACCAAGCTGACGACCCATCAGCTACAAAGACCATGATAAGAATGCTCGGTACATACACAAAGGGTGGTAGAAACTTAAATCATGGCGAAATAATTTTCGTTAATAACAACGGAAAGTTGAAATTCTACAAGCAAAGCAAAAACACTGATAAGCAACGACACATGGGAACCTACAAATGCTATTGGCAGATAGTGAAAGATGGCGTTGTTGCAACCGATGCAAAGATGTACGCTATGGCAGACGATGTTACGGCAATTCAAACCGTTGAAGCAGAAATACACGTACATTACAAGAACCGCGAAGAGGTTTTCAACTTGAAAGGACAAGTTGTTGGAAATGCACAAAGTTTGCAATCGTTGCCAAACGGTATCTACATTGTAAACGGCAAAAAGGTTGTAAAGAAGTAAAAAGAATATGTTTATAATATGATAACGAAAGATATGAAGAAGAAATATATCTGCCCTGTTTCACAAATAATTGCATGCCAAGGTATAGAAAGAATGTTGGCAGGGAGTGGAAACGGAAACAATGCCTCGGGGAGTATTATAAATCCCAATGGCAGTATAACCGAAGAAATCGGCACAGGCGATGACGAAGACGGAGAAGGCATGGAGGCTTCGTAGTCTTTGCGAAGTCTTTCAAATAGAAAAACGGTTTTAAACTGTTTGCATTTAATTTAACTACATGAGAATAGGCAGGCTACAACAGCTTGCCTGTTTTTTATATAGACAACACTCAACCTACGGAATAAATCCCAATCGGTTCATTAGGACGCTAATGAACGATTGGGGTTAAACTTATCAAAGTATAAATAAAAACAATTGATTTATATCATAAAATAACAATAATAGGGTACAAAAATTACAAAAGATAGTATTTAACACATTAAAAACAAAAAACTTTCGTAACTTTGCATCGTAAGATTAAGGATAACAATAAACAAAGCCGGCGAAGAGATACATCGCCGGCAGTTTTTTAAAAAGAAAGGATTAATTATGATAATAGCATTATTAGCAATAACAGCATTCGTAGTATCAACACTTGTAGCTGCATTCGAAAATAAGTATTAAGCACAAAACAAGAAGTCGCTAAAGGGCTATATTCCTCACAACGCAAATAGTTAAAGGTATAGCGACAAGCGACATAACGATACTAAAACGAAAGAACCCTAAAACATTCTTAGCAATAGCAAAGACTTGTTTTAGGGTTCTTTCTTATTTATATATATTGTTGAACCATTCTTTTGGTAGGCTAAAAGCGGTTGAAAACATACTTTCTTGACCAAAAAAACTGAAGAATGCCACGAAAAGAAAGGAACAAAAGAAAGGCTATCCATAAAGCATTGTTGCCTAAAGAAGGTTCGGCAACATAATAAAAAATAAAGAAGCAAGCCATTGCAAGGGCAGAAGAAACGAGCATTCCCTTTGTTTCGGTCATGCCAATGAAGATGCCATCGTAGATAAAAGCTGCCACACCGGCAAGCGGAATAAGATAAACCCAAAGAAGAAAAGGTGTCGATGCTTGCACAACACGCTCTTCATCGGTGAGTAAACGAAGAAAGTCGAGACCGCCAAGAACATAAACCAACGTGAACAAAACAACCACAACGCTGCCGAAAAAGAACAGACGGCGCACCATTTGCTGAAATCCGGCTTTATCATTTGCCCCATACAACTTACCGCTCAATGCCTCGCCGGCATAGGCAAAGCCGTCCATAAAATAGGAAAAGAGGGTAAACATCGTCATCAACAAAGTATTAACCGATAACATCAGTGCACCTTGCTTACCGCCCGCACTTGTGAAAAAGAGATTAACGGCTACCAAACAAAGCGTGCGTAGGAATATATCACGGTTCACAACGAAGAAGCGTTGCCAAGCCTCAACATGGGTAAGGGTAGACTTGAAAAGCGATAAGGATAGCTGTGCAGTAGTTGCCGACGCATAAAAAGTTTTGTTCCGAAGTCCACGATGCACAAAGAACAACGCCATAAAAAAGCCACTCCACTGCGCTATGAGTGTGCCCGAAGCCACTCCTTCTATCTTCCGGCCGAAGGCAAAGACGAACAACAGCGAGGCGAAAATATTGACAATGTTCTGCACAATGGCTATCAGCATCGGTATTTTCGTATTTTGCATACCGATGAACCACCCCGTCAGTCCGTACAAACCGAGCATAGCGGGTGCGCCCCAAATAGCAATACGAAAATAAGCACGCACCAATGGCAAAGAACTTTCGGGGGTATTCATGGCACGAACCATTCCCCACTCTATCGCAGACCGGCAAACAATGAACGTCATACCCATACCCACACCAATGGTTAAGGCACGAAGCAACACACGGAGAGCGTCCTCCCAAGCCTCTCTGCCGTATGCCTGAGATGTCATTCCGCTTGTGCCCATGCGCAGAAAGCCCAATATCCAATACATAACATTGAATATCATTGAACCTATGGCAATGGCTCCGATGTGGTTTTCGTTGCCTATATGCCCCACAATCGTTAAATCGACCAAGCCCAAAAGCGGCACGGTGATGTTGCTGACAATCGACGGAAGGGCAAGGTTGAGTATCTCTCTGTTTGTTTTATCCACGCTGTTTTATCGAATATAGTCCTTCGACACCAAGTCGTAGTAAAGTGCTTCGAGTTCGGCTAACGACAAATGCTCCACCGAATGCTCTATAATTCTGATGAGTTCTGCCCTTCTTGCGTCGTCCTGTACTTTATCGAAATCCATATTTATAACTTTGTTTCCAATTCGTTGATAGCCTCTTGCATATCTGCTGCAAATGTTGTGTGGTTGCAAAGAAACTCTTTCCTGCCTTTGGCAAGGTGTTCATACAGTTCCTTATTCATATCGTCTACATACGATGCAATGGCAAATTCGATGTCATCGCGTTGCGTTTCGCTGTTTGAAAACTCGTAAACACGATATTTCTGATGCAGAAAGCAGTAGGCAGACTCTATACTATCCTTGTTTATCATAGGACGATTGATTTGAAATACACTATGGTTTCACTTTAAATCGCACACGGAACGAACGACTGTGCTCGTCCCAATTCGTGCCCAAAAGCTCGAATTTGCCTATCTGCAACGTAGAACGAACGTGCTTGCCGATGCACGGACACACATCGTAATCGCCTATCCTGACGAGTCGTATCTTCTCCGAAGCATCTTCGGGCAGCCGCTCGAGCGTTACGCCTTCGGGCAGCTCGGTGCGCTCTACCAGCTCATACGTTACCGGAAGGTCGGCTTCGATGAGCCTGTTCATTTCGTCTTCTATGGCTTTCTCGTCTTTTCTCGATGGCTTTTTCGGAAGCACGAAAGTCATTTTGCTTTTCTTTCGTTCTATGTGCGCATTTTTGCTACGCTCCGTTCCGAACATTCTAACCATAAGTTGGTTCAGCAAATGTTCAGCTGTATGTGCAGGAGGGAACTCCTCTTTGTTATGCGTATTGAATGTATAGTCGTCTAATTCCATAGTTTAAAATTTATAAATCCTTCCACTAAGTCCTGCAACCACCATTTCGACAGAACCGTCCGGCTGCAAAACAGCCGTTTGCCGGTCGCCCGAAAGCAAATCAACCATATCTTTCTTGCCCGCTGTCAGCTCCATATAGTCGAACGCATGGGCAGGAATATTCACACGAATGCGGCTCTCTGCTTCGCCAAAGTTAGCTACAACAAGCAAGGTTGCATTGTCAAAACTGCGCAGAAAAGCGAACAATCTATTACTATCGAAACCTTCGTTCGCTTCGTTGGCATACATAAGGTCGAATGTTTTGCCTTCGCTGACGGCTTTCTCGCCATTGCAAATATTCAATATTGTGCGGTAATCCTTTTCCAATTGCAGTTGTTCAGCCGACAACTCACCACGCTCAAAGAAACCTTTCCGAATGCCATCGACGCTCCAATAATCGAAAATAGTAGAGCGGCCGTCTACGCCGGAGAAGCCTTCGCAGTCCATTCCCCGTTCGCCAAACTCCTGTCCGGCATAAATCATCACGGGATTACGCTGAAACAAGGCTGAAACAATAAGTGCCGGAATTCCTTTTTGCATATTTCCGCAAAAGAAATCGGACGCTATTCGCTGTTCGTCGTGGTTCTCAAGGAAGTACAAAATGTGTTCTCGAATGTCGTCGGTAGCCTGCCATTGCTGCGAAATGTCGTTTGCCGAACGATGCCCACACATTACATCGCGCAAGCAATCGTACATGCCTACCTTGTCGTATAGATAGTCGAAGCCTGCCGTAACATACGTTCTATACTGATTAGGGTCGTACACTTCGCCAATGAAAACAATGTGGGGATATTGCGCTTTTACCTTTTCGGTGGCATACTTCCAAAACTCATGGGGCACCATTTCTGCCATATCGCAACGGAATCCATCAATTCCTTTGGCTGCCCAGAACAGCAATATGTCGGTCATCTTGCGCCAAGTATCGGGTATCGGCTCAAAATGGGTGCTGCGTCCGCCCCAGTCGCAATAATCGACACCATAGTTCAGCTTGACCGTTTCATACCAATCGTTGGCTTGCGGGTGTGCATCGAACCTGTCGTTGCCTGTGCAGCGCGCCACCGTTTCGGTATATTCAGCCGCCATTCCGTTCTGTTCCGTAGCCTCAACGCCTTTCGGAAGCGGTATCGCAGATATGTCTAAAGGTTCGTTCGGACAATAATAAAAGTTATTGTTAGCATCGAAGTGCTTGCTCGTATCGTCGGTTTCGCCCAAATCCTTTACACCTTTCGGCTTGCAAATGCTCTTGTATTCGCGTGCCACATGGTTGGGCACAAAGTCGATAATCACCTTTAAGCCTTCCTTATGGGTGCGCTTTACCAAGTCCTCAAACTCGCTCATGCGTTCCGCAACATTATCGGCAATGTCGGGGTCGATGTCGTAATAGTCGGTAATGGCGTAGGGCGAGCCGGCCTTCCCCTTTACAACGCGCGGTGTCTGGCGCGGAATACCGAAAGCAGAATAGTCGGTGCAAGTAGCATGGCGAATAACACCGGTGTACCAAATGGTATTTACACCGAGCGATTTTATTTGTTGCAACGTTGCAACATCAAAGTCGTTCATCTTCCCGACACCGTTTTCTGCAAGCGTACCGTTTGGCTTTCTGTTACTGTTCTTGTTGCCAAAGGTGCGCGTAAACACTTGGTAAATTACTAATTTCATAAGATTTGGCTTATATCTGACAGAATAAAAAGGACACAACTCCCCACATTTCCTTACGCCCCCTTGAGCTTTTCAAGCTGACTTTCTACGAGTCGAGCAACAGGAAATACAGGGGCTTGTGTCCCTACATGAAAATTATTGAGGTGGAAACAGCACTGCTATCTATTGCAGTTGCCGTGCTGCATTATTCCACTCCGTGGGCATTCACTTCCTTATCTATTTTGCTTATCATACCTTGAAGTGCCTTTCCGGGGCCACATTCAATAAATTCGGTTGCACCATCGGCTATCATGTGCTGCACGCTTTCGGTCCAACGAACGCTCGATGTAAGCTGTGCGATAAGGTTTTCCTTTATTTCTGCTGCATCGGTGTGTGGCTTAGCGTCTACATTCTGATATACAGGGCACTTAGGCGATGCTATATCGGTAGCCTCGATACCTGCCTGCAACTCGTCTTTTGCCGACTGCATGAACGGCGAGTGGAACGCTCCGCCCACCTTCAAAGGCAACGCACGCTTGGCACCGGCTTCCTTCAGCAGTTCGCAAGCCTCTCCAACGCCTTCTACCGAACCCGAAATTACCAACTGTCCGGGGCAGTTGAAATTGGCTGCAACAACCATCTTGCCGCCGTTTGTAACTTGTTCGCAAACCTCTACCACCTTTTCGTCAGCCAAACCGATAATGGCAGCCATCGTGCCGGGGTTCAATTCGCAAGCCTTCTGCATGCAGTTTGCACGCAAAGCAACGAGCTTCAAGCCGTCTTCAAACGACAATGCGCCTGCTGCTACCAATGCCGAGAACTCGCCAAGAGAATGCCCTGCCACCATCTCCGGCTTAAAATCGTCGCCCAAGCAAAGTGCTGAAATAACACTGTGGAGGAACACTGCAGGCTGTGTTACGTTGGTTTGCTTCAACTGTTCGTCCGTTCCGGCAAACATTATATCGGTTATTTTAAAGCCAAGAATTTCGTCAGCTTTATCGAAAAGTTCTTTTGCTAAAGGGTTGTTGTCGTAAAGGTCCTTGCCCATACCTACAAACTGCGAGCCCTGTCCGGGGAATACAAATGCTTTCATCTTTATTTCTTTTTATTTAATCTTTTAGGCTACAAAAGTACAATAATAATATGAAACTCACAAATTTCCGCACTTTCACCTTATATATAATAGGTGAAAAGATGTTGATTATAAAGTTGCCGTTCCCTAAATCGACTACTCATACATAAAAAATAAAAATAAATCAGTCAAGGACGCTAATGAACGAGTGGGCTTAAAAATAGTTTTTGAGGTGCTCGAGAGGCTGATTTCCGAATTATCAGAACGTTGAGAAATATTTATTTACGTGTAAAGAAATTATTATTTACGTGTAGAAAAATATTTATTTACACGTAAATAAATTGTCAGACGACTCGTTTTACAATGCGATTACACCGCTAAACAGAAGGATACTCCACATTCCAGAGAAACAAGGCATTGCCCGGCATGCTCTCGCCGGCATCGCTGCGGGTGCCGCTATCTACTATCTTGCGGAACTCATCGAGCGAAATTCGCCCCCTTCCAACCTCTATCAGCGTGCCGACAACAGCGCGAACCATATTGCGAAGGAAACGGTTGGCAGTAATTACGAAGCACCATTCTTCTGCTTCGGCTGCATTATCGTAAATGGACAGTTCGGTTCTGCAACGTTCCCAACGTGCTTCTGTCAAGTTGCAAATGGTGGTTTTGTTGTCGCCTCCTGCCTTGCAAAAGCACTTGAAATCGCGTTCACCGACAAGATAACTTGCTGCTTCGTTCATGCGTTCGTAGTCTAACGCGTAAGGCATTTCGCAAGAATAGGCTTTCAAAAACGGGTTTCGCCCATGGTGTATATAATAATGATAGGTGCGGGAGGTGGCTGAAAAGCGTGCGTGCAATTCGCTATCGACAGCAAAAACAGCCGTTACGGCAACATCGCGGGGCAACAAACGGTTCAGTTTGTACGATAGTTGCTTGCAGTCGATACCTTCTTGTCCGTCAAAATGGGCTATCATGGTGCGTGCGTGCACCCCTGCGTCGGTTCGTCCTGCACCTGTTACGCTTATCTTTGTGCGCAACAACGTTGATAAAGCCTTTTCCAAGACCTCCTGAACCGATATTCCGTTGGGCTGAATTTGCCAACCGTGATAGTTCGTACCGTCGTATGAGAATTTTATAAAGTACCTTTGCATAAGTAGCTGCAAAGATACGGAAAATTATTTCAAGTTGGTTCGATTGCTGAAAAAAGTAGATAAATACCACATACAAAGCAGAAATACATACCAAAGGAACACCTGCAAGACATTGGGGTGCAGCCCTTCGATGCTTGCTCCCTGCAAATGGGCTACCCAATGCAAGGCTGCGTTCATCGAACCGACCACAAACAGCAATGCCTTTCCCACTAAAAGCTGCACTTGCGGCGCAAAAAAGAACACAAGAAGCAGCATCGCAGCATAGAGAATGGCAGTAGCACACGAAATAACAACAAAGTTGGAAAGCAGGAAATAGCAGCTGAACCGCCCGAAATAGAAGGCTACCAAAGGGGCTGTACCCAACTGCGCAGCAACGGAAACCGCAACCAATCCCCACACCCAGCGAAGCAACCAATGGCGTTGAAGCAACTTTGGAGAGAACAGTCCATAAAGCAAAGGCGTGAAGAGAAGAATGGAAAGCACTGCCGCGAACGACATCTGAAAGCCTACGTCCCATAAGTTCTGCGGGCGAACAAGCAGCAAAATAATGGCTGTCAATGCCAATGTGTTGAGCGAAAACTTATCTCTGCCAAGCAATCCGACAACGCTGTAAACGGTAATCATCGTAGCCGAGCGCACCACCGAGGGCGAAAAGTCTACCAACAACGCATACAGCCATATAAGCAACAGCACGAACGGTTCGCTTAAATGGTATCGGACAAAAATATTCAGGTAAGGAATGCCCTTGCAAAGATTGAATCCGAAAAGAAAAATAGCATAGATAATGCCAAGATGCAAGCCCGAAAGAGCCAGCACATGGCTCGCGCCGGAAATGGAATAATCGTCTTTTATGTCTTTAGAAAGCAGGTGCTTGTCGCCCAAAGTCATAGCAACCGCAACGGCAGCCGACTGTCCGTCGAGTCCCACACGTGCATAAGTCTGCAGCCATTGTTGCTTTGCTCGCTTCAGTTCTATAAGTGTGCGGTCTACGCTGCCAAGAAACGACAGGTCTACGGAAGCCTTTTTCCAATTCCGATAGTAAATAAATGTTTCTGCATCAAAGCCGTGCAAGCGCAGCCAACGGGCATAATCAAATTCCGAATCACGGAAGTTTACAGGTTCTTCCAACTGCGAAAAGGCAGTGATACCGTCGCCAACGTGCAGTCTTTTATAGTTTTCGGAAACCGTATCGCACAGTATCGATGCCTTCACCTTCATTGCTCCGTCGGTCGTAGGTATCGCCAAATCTGCTTGTATAACCTTTCCGTGCCGCACAGGCTCTGTCAGCAATACGGCATCATAGCACAACGGTTCTGCGGGAAGCGGTTTCTGCATTTCCATTTCAGCATCTGCCATAAGCAAGCCACCGACCGAAGCCACCGAGAAAAGCAGTGCCCGGCTGCCAAGCATTCGCCTTTTTCCACTTAAAAGCACGACCGCCAAGCACAAAACGGCAACGGCAAGCCAGCCCCATAACGGCACTACACTCGAGGCATACCGCCCAAGTGCCATACCCACAATTAAGGCTACAGCCACTTTCACCAACGGATTCTTACTAAAAGCAATATTTTGCTTCATGGCACAGATTGTTTTTATATCGCTTGCAAAAGTAAGAAATATTTTTCTATTTCCAATGATTTACCAGCCTGCAACTTTCCTTTAAATTCTCATTTCAGGGGTTATGCCCCTACTCCACTTCGCCTTTACACCATATTACAATAGGTGAAAAAAGACTGTAAAAGCATAAACATTTTTCACAAGAATATCTATTGCATAGCAAGTTAATTACCAACGCTTTACAAATCCTATTGTTTTGCATTGCGAAAGCGGCTGTTTTGCACGGTAAAAGCGTAGAATTTTGCAACGCAAAACAGCCGCTTTCGCAACGTAAAAACGCTATCATCACTTTTTAAGAGATTTATCTTTACAAAAGCGAAAGGATTTTCCTGTAACGGCTTTCAGTAATCAACAATCGAACAAAATCAGTCAAGGACTCTAATGAACAATTGGGGGTTAAAAAAATCCCTTTCGGCTAAATGCTGAAAGGGATTTTCTGTATTTATTGCATTGCTAAAACTACTTGTACAAGTAACGCTTGATAGAACGTTTTGGCGTTTTTACGAACTCTTCTTCCAATATTTCGATGTCGGAAAGTTTGCAATAGGCAGGGTTTACTTCGTTCAACTGCTTCTTGTTTTCTTCCATTAAGTTCTTTATGTCGGCATCGTTAAGCCCAAGTTCCTTTGCTTCTTCAAAGTCCGGATAAACCAAGCCCACGAGCTTTTCGCCGCGCTGCACCACAAGACATTCGCTTACGAGTGGCAACGAGTTGAGTTTATCTTCTATTTCCTCAGGGTAAATGTTTTGTCCGTTGCTGCCCAAAAGCATATTCTTGGAACGTCCCTTTATATAAATGTTTTGGTCGGCGTCCATCGTTCCAAGGTCGCCGGTATGGAACCAGCCGTCGGCATCGAGCACTTGTCGGGTGGCTTCTTCGTTTTTGTAGTAGCCAAGCAGAACGTTAGGACCTTTCGTCAGGATTTCTCCCGGCACGTTTTCCGGGTCGATGCTGTCGATGCGCACCTCTTGGTGCAAGGCAGGCTTACCGCACGATGTTGGTACAAACTCTTTCCAATCGCTGTAACCGATGATGGGTGCACACTCGGTAGCACCGTAACCCACCGTGAACGGGAAGTTTATGTCTTTCAAGAACGACTCTATTTCACGGTTCAGGGCTGCCCCGCCAATGATAACTTCATAGATGTTGCCGCCAAAAGCTTGCACCACCTGTTCGCAAATCTTCTCTTTTACCTTCTTCTGAATGACAGGTGTGTTCAGCAACAGCTTCATTCGGCTGGTTTGAATTTTTGGGAACACACGCTTGCGGATTATCTTCTCGATAACGAGCGGTACGGCTATCATAAGCGCAGGCTTCACTTCGGCAAGTGCTTGCGCAATGATAGCAGGCGAAGGCATACGTGTGAGGTAGAAGATATGGGCACCTGCTATAAACTCGAAGATAAGTTCGAAAGCCATACCGTACATGTGTGCCATTGGCAAAATGCTGATGATGTGGCTGCCGGGCTTGATGACTGCGCCCAATACGCTACGTGCAAAGTCGGCATTGCTCCACATTGCACGGTAAGGAATCATTACACCCTTCGAGTTTCCGGTAGTTCCGCTGGTGTAATTGATAAGTGCCAACTCGTCGGGACTTTGCTCACGATAGTAGCGGACATGCTCGGCACGGAAGTACTTCGGATATTTCTTTCCAAACATTTCGTTGAGATGTTCGCGTGCGTATGTAAGTTTTTCGGTACGGCTCAACGTGAGCGAGAGGTCGGGAAGATAGATAATGCCTTCGAGTGCGGGCATTTTTGTAGCGTCGATTTCCGTAGCAACGACATCGCCCACAAAGAGTATCTTCGATTCGGAGTGGTTTACGATGTTGTGTATCTGGTCCGGCGTAAACTCGTGCAGAATGGGTACTGCCACCGCACCGTACGTAAGTGTTGCCAAGAAAGCAGCAGCCCACATGGAAGAGTTACGTCCGCAAAGAGCGATTCTATCGCCTTTTTGCACACCACTTGCCTCAAACATGATGTGTATCTTCTCTATTTTACGAGCCACGTCATGATATTGAAGCGTCTTTCCCTTATAGTCTGTCAGAGCATCATAGTCCCAATGGTCGATGACGCTCTTCTCTATTAATTCGTTAAAACTTGGAATCTGTTGCATTGTGAATATCTTAAAACGTTGCAAAGGTATTTATTTTTTTGCACATTTCAAAAATATTTGTGCAACAACTGCACTTTTTCGTTTCATTTGTGCAAGTATTTTAACCCGACAAAGCAGCTTTCCGTTATTCGTAATGCATTGTTTTGGCAGGGTGAATGTGGCTGATCAGATAGCTTGGCGCAATCAGCACAAAGACACATATTAATAATGTGGCAATGTTCAAAGCCGCTATAAGCAGTACATTGAGTTCGACGGGGACGGTGCTGACATAGTATGTCTTGGGGTCGAGCGTAACAAGACCGGTGTATTTCTGCAAGAAGACCAACCCCAGCCCCACGAGGTTGCCCCACAGCAGACCTTTGCCAATGATGAAAGTAGCGAACCACAGGAAGATGTGGCGCACTTGGGCGTTCTTCGTACCCATCGCTTTCATGATGCCAATCATCTGCGTGCGCTCCAAGATAATGATGAGCAAACCCGAAATCATCGTTACGCCTGCCACCGAAACCATAAGCGCAAGGATTATCCAAACGTTCAAATCCATAAGGTCGAGCCACGAGAATATCTGCGGATTTTGCTCCGTTATCGTGGCTGTGGAATAGCTGTCGCCATACTTGTCGGTCTTTCCTTTTACCTTATTTAATATGTTTAAGGCAACGGCATCAAGCTGTTCAAAATCGTTTACCTGCACTTCAGCCCCGCTACACTGTTCGGGCTGCCAGCCGTTCAGCTTGTTTGTGGTGTACAGGTCGGTGAAACAAATCTGCGAATCGAACTGTTTCAAGTTGGTTTCGTAGATGCCCGAAACGGTAAAACGGCGGGTGCGCACTCCTTGTTCGTTCACAAAGTAGGCATAAATCCTATCTCCCACCTTCAAACCAAGTTTATCGGCAATGGTTTTAGAAAGCAGTATTTTCTGCCGGCTCTTTACATCTGAGAACGTTGGAATGCTGCCTGCAACCATATTCTGATGTATAAAGGTAGAGTCGAAATCGCTCCCCACACCTTTCAGCATTACGCCAAGGAAGTCGTCGTCGGTCTTTAAAATGCCCTGCGTGTAGGCATAACGCTGCACGTGGCGCACACCTTGCGTTTGCAGCAAGGCACGTTTCAAACTGTCGTTCACCACAATGGGATAGTTCTCGGAACGCTGAAAGGAATTGAAATTAGCCACCGTGATGTGGCTGCCAAAGCCAACAACCTTATCGCGGATAGTATGTTTGAAACCAAGAACAACGCAAACAGACACTATCATGACGGCAAGACCGATGGCAACACCAAGCGTAGCAATGCGAATGGCGGGTTTAGACACCTTTCTGCCTTTGTCTTCGTTGCCGTTTATCTTTCGTGCTATAAATAAAGGAAAGTTCATTTGCTTGTATTTTATTGTTCTTTTCTCGTTCCTCGAAAAGTGCATTTTCTCGCCATGGCAATGCTCAAATAAATTTGGCATTGCTCATTTGGCTGAACGAAAACATTCTTTTGTTTGCTAAACGAATGCAAAGATAGAACTTTTTTTCGTTTTAATGGCATGAAAAATCCATTAAGCCGTATCTTACTCCTAAAAGTTATTAAACAGAATAAAACATAGTCGCAAGTCCTGTCTCTCAACAATCCTTGCGACTATAAAAATAAATACTTAAGATTTTATACGTTTTACGGGTGCTCACTTCCGCCCGGGGTAGGCGTCGAGCCGGAGTTGTCAGAAGCAACCTTGCCCTTCCATTCCTCCCATTCGATGTCCACGTCCGTCAGGCTGCGGGTTGATACACGCCCTTTTCCGGCACCACGGAAGCGGGTTTCGGGAATGAAACGCACACGCACGCCGTTGATGAGCTTGGCTGTTACTTCTTTTTCGGTATCAACACCATTCTTGTTGGTTGATGCCGTGAAATAGAACGAGCCGACACCATCTAACTTCACCGAGCGACCCTGTGCCATATAGTCGCCCATTACGCCACCAAGGGCAGTCAGCACCGCACGCACGTCGGCAGGACTCACCGTCGATTCGGCTGCTAAACGTTTTGCCACTTGTTCGGTGCTAATTGGTGAACCTACCAAAACGGATTTGGGATACCACTTGCCGTTCACCTTCATTTTTGTTTTCTTGTAAAAAGCCATAATTTTAATTGTTTTATGCCGCAAAACGATGTAAATGTTAATAACAACTAAAGTATAAGTAGTGGGGCACTACTTATACTTTAGTGCCCCACTGAAGTAGGACTTGTCGTTATCTATATCTACACCACCCACGGCAGGTTAATATTAATTAACGAATGTCTCATTATTAGTAGTTCCGAAAAGAACATACCCATACTGAAAGTGCCATGCCCAACCGCATACACTGGTTGAACATGGCTGAAATAGTTATTAGTTATCCCAAGAATTAAACCCCGAAAATCCCCAGTCATCGTCAAAAGAACCCTCCTTGGCACCGATGTCGTCATCTTCGATTTCCTCTCCCGGATTAACCTGTACACTCCACCATTCGCCGTCCATAAGGGTATCACCATTCACGATAACCACTTCTGCTTTGGGCTGTATATATTCTTTTTTATTCATTTCGAAATCTCCTTTATTTGATGATTACTTTCTTTCCATTATGTATGTATACTCCCTTGGCAGGATTGTTCACTCTCATACCGTTCAGATTGTAGTAAGGCGCACTGTCATTGGCGTCTTCTGCAATCTCGATGTTTTCAATGCCCGTTGTAGAAGGGTCGTCATCGTCGAAGCGGAACGAGAAGCCTTTAGCCTGATTGTTGCTATCCAGCTTCAAATAAGCACTGAAGCGAGGCATCATGTTACCCGGAGCCTGCTTAATCTTCAGGAATTGTCCCTTGCTCTTGCTGAAAGCATATAAATTGTTGTTGGCATCGCTCATTACCTGCGTATCCTCAACAACACCCACCATCTTGTAGGTAGCTGCAGAATACTTGCCCGATGGGTCGGTTACGGCGTGATGGTCTTGTGCATCGGTCATCTCGCAATATGAGGTGGCATTGGCAGCGTTACGACTGTGTAGCAACACTCCGAGGAATGCAGGCACATAGCCGTTGTCGATACGACGTGCCTTAGCATACGGATATGCAGGTGTCATGCGGCTGAAATCAACGGGCAGATAAGGGCGGACATCGCCGTCGTTGTCGTACTGCACATCGAACGGATAGCAACGAGTTGCACCATAACTGTGGGTTGTCTGTGGAATTTCGTGCGTGATGTTCAGCGTGTGCCCATCTACTTCCCAAACTGTTTTGTAATCATTCACCTTACTGCGCTTCACATAAATATTCTGGTTGGCATTAAACGGATAATCGGTAGCATTCATTCCGTAGTCGGTAGAGTTAAGCTGTGCTGGTGTGTTGCTCACAAAATATATTCCTTGTAACTGATTTCCAGCTTTGAAAGCATTAAGTCCGACAATACCGATGTTGGAAAGTACCACTATGTCTTTGACAGTTGTTTCGTTCTGATATGCGTAGTCGAGAATACTGCTCACATCGTAGGTCGTAGCCGTCCAATGCTTGCCACGCACGTCTGTGTAATCTGATTCCTTGGCTGTATTGTCAATAATAACAGAGGTACGAGGAGTATAGAAGCTGATAACACCTACATTTGTTGCAGAAGTAGGGAAAAATTCCGTGCCACGGTCGTACCCAGTCTCTGACACAAACGAGGGGTGAACTTCCTTAAATCTACTGTTGTAAGTATTCACCGCAGCATCGTTGGCACTATTCTCATACCACTTCTTGCGTACATAAATGGTTACGTCGCGGAGATTACTTGATTGATACATAATGTCAGCATTCAATACCGGTACATTATCCTCACCCATAAAACTGAGCGACTTTAATTTATCGCATAGGGCGATAGCACGGTCGCCGATAGAAGTTACGGTTTTAGGGAAAGTTATATTGGTTATCTTCTCGCTACCGTAAAAGGCGTATGGTTTAACTGTTGCAATGTTAGGAATAAGTGCATACTTACTGTTTGCCTTACCTGCAGGGAATACCACAAGCTCGGTCTTATCCTTGTTGGTCAGCATACCGCTAAGAGACGAGTACTTAGTGTTGGCAGCATCTACATTGATGGTTGTTAAGTTTTCACAGAAATTGAAAACTCCTATACCAACATTCGTTACAGAAGCAGGAATTGTAATAGTCGTAAGATTGGTACAGTTGTCGAATGCTTGCTGTTGAATAGTTTCTACACTGTTGGGTAAATTGATGTACTTGATACCACTGGAACCGAAAGCACCTTCTTTGATCTCTTTAATCTTTGAAGGAGATTGGAAAGTTACGGTTTCTAATGCTGTAGTATTCAAGAAAGCACCTTTACCAATTGTCGTTACAGACGCAGGAACATCGAAACGCTTAAGTTTCGGATCATTGGCAAATGCTTGTTCGTCAAGACGTTTCAAATGGTTAGCCGAGCCATCGAATGTAAAAGTTTCAAGTTCGGGCATATTGCCAAATGCCTGAAAAGTGATAGCCTCAAGTTTTGAACCGTCAGCAATATGAACATCTTTTAACTTGGTGTAATTGAAAGCACCTGAACCCAAATTGGCAACAGAAGCGGGGAGCGTAAGGCTACCAGTCAATTGAGTATTGCCGAAAGCAGAACTTCCGATAGACGAAAGATTAGAGTTAGTACCAAAATCAAGATTAGAAATAGAACTGAAACGGAATGCTTGATCCTCCACAGCGGTAAGAGTAGAGGGGAACTTTATACTTGAAAGTTTAGAAGAATAGAATGCCTTAGCCTTAACGGTTACCGTACCTTCAGGAATTTCATAAGAACCAGTCTTGGCTATCGGACAAAGATAGAGCGTTTTCTTGTCCTTAGAATAAATGATACCCTCATCGCTGGAATAACTCACATTGTTTGCATCAACTATATACTCCGTTATCTTTTCGCAATTGAGGAAAGCACCGTCTTCTATACTGTTCACCTTTGGACCAATAGTTACTTTTTCCAGTCCACTGGTATAGTCAAATGCCTGTGCACTGATGGTTTCGGTGTTACTAAGGTCAATAGCCTTCAACACTGTAGACGTATGGCTGAAAGCCTCACCGGCGATGGTCTTCACTGTTGAAGGAACAGTGTACTTGCCATTTGGAAGTGAACCTGAATAGTCTTTTGGGAAAGTTATTAGCTCTGACACGTCTTTGTTGAAAAGCACGCCGTCCACACTCTTGTAATTAGGATTACTATCATCTACTTCGAAATACGTACCTACAGCCAAGAAACTGGCAGTGATTCCTGATGCTATACTGGTTACTGATGCAGGAATTGTTACTTTTCCAAGACTGGCACATACATTGAAAGCTGTTGGTGCAATTTTCGTAATCGTATTCGGAATAGTTACATCGCCACTAAGTCCGGTTGGATAAGCCTGTAAGGTCGTTCCACCATCGGCAAGTAACCAACCGTCGGAATTGGTTGAGAATTTAGTGTTACCACTGACTACTTCAAAAGAGGTTAATTTGTTATTTGCCTCGAAACAGCCAGGGTTCATCGTGGTGAAAGACTTGGGGAAAGTAACCTTTGTTAGGTTTTTCGACTTTGCATAGCAACCTTTCCCCATCGTAGTATAACCCTCAGAGAAAGTTATGCTGGTAACACCGTCAGCACAATTAGTGTATTCCTTTGATTCTGTAATATAAACAGTTTCCTTGTTTTTCGGGTGCACCACCGATGGAGGCACAGTTACGGCACCCGTACCACCAATATAGCTCACAGCTGCCGTATTGTTATGTGTGGTTAAATCCATTGCCGTTACAATGTACTTGATATTACCTACTGTAAAATCAGTACCCACAGCTTGTGCAAAGGTTTCTGTTACCGACAATATGAAAGCCAGTAACAGCAATAATAAATGTTTTGTTTGTTTCATAATAAAAATAAAATATTGATATTTCTTAATTTATAATTCTCAATAGTTGAATTAAGCAATAGTTAGCATATCCTTAATTCAGGCTATTCTACTTGGCCAACGGATACGATGATTTAGGAAAAGAAAATCAACGAAATTCCTTTTCCTATCGAGGTTGTACGCAATGCCTCGCGCGCGTACGTTTAAATATTTGTATAAGAATTTAGCGACGGTGCGCCTGTGTGTGTGTGTGTGTGTGTGTGTGTGTGTGTGTGTGTGTGTGTGTGTTAGCAAAATATTCGAGCTAACCAAATATAATGAGTTAAAAGTTGCATAAACATCTCTGTTTTTTTGCAACTTATCCATACCATTATTATATAAAGAGGAATAACACATTTTTAAGTTATTTATCCTTTGCAGCACAAATCTTTTTATAAATTGGTGCAAAGATAATAAATGTTTTTGATATGAACAAGAAAAGTCATAAAAAACATGAAACTATATATATTACACAGAATCAACAAGCAAATGCAAAATTACACGATAGAATTTAATGACAAGTTAAACGCTTCAAAATTAATTATGATATTTTTTGAGGAGGCAAGTTGGGTTAAGCCGGACTTTTTTAGTACTTTTGCATCTAAGTATAAACGATACGGTTCATTCTTTGCGGTTACGCTTTAGAATGCCCGATAAATAACAAAAAAGACAATGAGAAGCAAAACTACTTCTTGGTTTGAGACCAAGGTGCGTTACGATAAGACCATGGAAGATGGTCAGAACAAAAAGGTTACAGAGGCTTACACCGTAGAGGCGTTGAGCTTTTCCGAAGCAGAGAGCACCATAACAGAAGAGATGTCGCACTATATCAGCGGCGAATTTGACGTGAAAGCGATTACGCCGGCTGCTTACGGAGAGATTTTCTTCAGCGATGCCGACAGCGATGACAAATGGTTCAAGGCTCGTTTGGCATTCATTACCATTGATGAAAAGACCGAAAAGGAAAAGCGTTCCACCATTACCTACCTTGTTCAGGCTCACTCTGTCAATGGTGCAGTGAAGCATGTAGACGAGATTATGGGCAAGACCATGATTGATTATGACATCGTTTCCATTGCCGACACAAAGATTATGGACGTGTTTGAGCACAAAGCTGCATCGAAAACAACCGATACAAAGCCCGAATACGAATAACAAGAGAGCGTAGAATACCATAAAACAACCGAAATATGTATGATGTAGCAACAAACTTACACAAAGTGAAGGACGGCTTACCCGATGGCGTTCGCTTGATTGCCATCAGCAAGTTTCACCCCAACGAATACATCGAAGCTGCCTACAACGAGGGGCAACGTGTGTTTGGCGAGAGCCACGAACAGGAGCTTTCCGCCAAAGCAAAGACACTGCCAACCGACATTGAATGGCATTTCATAGGGCATTTGCAGACCAACAAGGTGAAGTACATTGCACCTTACATCTCTATGATTGAGGCGGTGGACACGATGAAACTGCTAAAAGAAATAAACAAACAGGCGGCAAAGCACGACCGTATTATCAATGTATTATTGGAATTGCACATCGCCGAAGAGGTTTCCAAATATGGTTTCAGCCTTGACGACTGCCGTAATCTTTTGAAACAAGGCGAATGGCGTGAGCTAAAGCATGTGCATATATCGGGTTTAATGATGATGGCGTCGAACACAGACGATACCGAACAAATCAGAAAAGAAATGACCCAAGCTGCCGATTTCTTCGATGAAGTAAAAGCAAACTACTTTGCCGACGACCCCGAATTTAAGGAACGGTCGTGGGGAATGAGCAGCGACTACGAGATAGCAATAGACTGTCGCAGCACCATGATTAGAGTGGGAACTGCCATTTTCGGTCCTCGCGTGTACTAATTGCCAACGAACCAAGCAACAACACCCCAACAAAACCACCCCAACCGAATTATGATACAGGAATATCAAATACGTGTGATGCCGCAAGTGGCATATAACGAGGAGAATATAAAAACGTTTCTTGCGAAAGAGAAAGGTATCGACGCACGAACCATCAACCACGTGCGCACACTGAAACGCTCTATCGATGCTCGCCACCGTGATATTTTTGTGAACCTGAAAGTAAGGGTCTACATCAACGAAATGCCGCACGACGATGCGTTTGTGAAGACAGAGTACCCCGATGTAAGCCATGCGCCTCGCGTTATCGTTGTCGGAGCCGGACCCGGCGGACTGTTTGCTGCATTGAAATTGGTGGAATTAGGTTTGCGCCCCATTGTTCTTGAACGTGGAAAAGACGTGCGCGAACGCAAGAAAGACCTTGCGCAAATATCCCGTACCCATACCGTAGACCCCGAATCGAACTACTGTTTCGGCGAAGGAGGTGCGGGTGCATACTCCGATGGCAAACTTTACACACGCAGCAAGAAGCGCGGTTCGGTGGAGAAAATACTCAACGTGTTCTGCCAGCACGGCGCATCTACAAGCATTCTTGCCGATGCTCACCCGCATATCGGTACCGACAAACTGCCCAAAGTGATTGAAAACATGCGCAACACCATTCTTTCTTGTGGCGGAGAAGTGCACTTCCAAACCAAAATGGTGGCATTGGAAACCGACGGAAACAAGGTTGTCGGCGTGAAAGCGGTATCTACTTACGGAGGCGGACAACAGGAAAAGACATTCAAAGGAGCCGTTATTCTTGCCACGGGGCACTCGGCACGCGATGTTTATCGGCACTGCAAGATGCGAATATCGAAATGGAAGCAAAGGGAATTGCCGTCGGTGTGCGCTTGGAACACCCGTCGGAACTCATCGACCGAATACAATACCACAACAAAAACGGTCGTGGCAAATACCTTCCGGCAGCCGAATACGCTTTTGTAACGCAGGTAGAAGGGCGTGGCGTCTATTCTTTCTGCATGTGTCCGGGTGGCTTTGTCATTCCGGCAGCTACAGCACCGCAACAGATTGTTACCAACGGAATGAGCCCGGCCAACCGCGGAACAAAATGGTCGAACGCAGGAATGGTGGTTCAAATCAACCCCGAAGACATCGAGGGCAACGACTTATTGCGCATGATGCACTTTCAGGAACAATTGGAAAAAGACACTTGGCAACAAGGAAATATGCGCCAAACCGCGCCTGCACAGCGTATGGCAGACTTTGTAAACAAGCGTTTGTCGTACGATTTGCCTGCTTCGAGCTATGCGCCGGGGCTTATTTCCAGTCCGTTACACTTTTGGTTGCCCGACACTATCACCACTCGCCTGCAACAAGCATTCAAGAATTTCGGCAAGCAAGCGCACGGCTTCCTCACCAACGAGGCTGTAATGATAGCCACGGAAACACGCACCAGTTCGCCCGTACGCATTCTCCGCGACCGCGAAACTTTCATGCACGTGCGCCTTCAAGGTTTGTTCCCTTGCGGCGAAGGTGCCGGATATGCAGGCGGAATCGTTAGTGCAGGCATCGACGGAGAGCGTTGTGCCGAAATGGCAAGTGCCTATTTATCGAGTCTTCAACAATAAAACACCCCAAAAGATATGGCACGATGCGCTTGGCTGATACCCACCCACTACTTCAGAAATACCACGACGAACGTTGGGGCATACCCGTTCACGACGACAAAATGCTCTTTATGTATCTTGTAATGGAATGTATGTCGTGCGGATTGTCGTGGTTGCTGATGCTGAAAAAGCAGGAAACATTCCGCCTTTGCTTTGCTAACTTCGAGTTCAAGCAGGTGGCTCGCTTCACCGCCGACGATGTTCAGCGCATGCTTAACACCGAGAATATGCTGAAAAGCCGACGCAAAATAGAAGCCATGATTGCCAATGCACAGGCTTTTCTCTGCGTTATTGAAGAGTTTGGCTCGTTCGACAAGTACATCTGGCAATTCTCTAAAGGCAAGACAATGGTCTATCCGTCGCACCAAAAACGTCTCTGCACACGCAACGCATTGAGCGACAAGGTGGCTAAAGACTTGAAAAAACGTGGCTTTAAATACGTTGGTTCCGTCATCATTTATAGTTATTTGCAAAGCATAGGTATTATAAACGACCACCAAGCCGATTGCGATTGTTACAATCGGAAATAGCTCTAGTTTTGTAAAGATAATTCTCTTAAAAAGTGATAATTACGATTTGACGTTGCGAAAGCGTAGGTTTTGCAATGTAAAACCTACGCTTTTACCGTGCAAAACCTACGGTTTTGGAACGCAAAACAATAGGTTTTGCAACGCATTGACACACAATTGTTTACACAACAGATATTCTTCTGAAAAATATTTACGTTTTTACGCCCTTTCTTCTCCTTATATTATATAGGTGCAAACCTCCACATCAGGAAGTTCAAACCTGAGTTTATGCAAGGCAAAAAGGATTTTAGCGAACAGTCATAACTCCCCTATTGCATTTTGCTTGTACCGATATTCGGCAGAATTTTAAGCGTTTCTTTCGTCTATCTCGTTCGTTTATGCTATCTTTGCATAAGATAGGCGGCACTCGGCAAACTAAGAGTAAACTCTCTTTGCGCTCGCTTGCACTATCTTTGCATAAGATAGGCGGCACTCGGCAAAACAAGAGTAAACTCTCTTTGCACTCGCTTGCACTATCTTTGCATAAGATTATCTTACCCGAAAACAACCAACCTAATGGATATAAAGAATAAAATAGATTGCTTTGTTCCTTGCGAAAACGCACAGCAAGCACAACAATATGCAACGCAATTCGTAAACGAAGACGAAGTGGCAAAGGTTTTTATGCTCACTTCTGACGATACTGACGTTAGCGAAAAAACAGCTGAAGGCATTGGCACGATACAAGTTGAAAACATTCTTTCGACGGAAACGATGCTGAAAATGGCACGAAATGCTACTGCCGACTATGTGCTTTTCTATATGAAAACATCGCCCATAACTTTGGGTTACCACGCTTTAAAACGACTTGTGCGTGTAGCTGCCGACACGAAAGCCGCCTTGGTGTATGCCGACCACTATTCGGTTGAAGCCGGAAAGGTGGTACGCCACCCTGTCATCGACTATCAAGAGGGCAGCCTTCGCGACGATTTCGACTTCGGTTCGTTGGTGCTCATCGATGCAAAGTTGCTCCGTGAATATGCCGGAGAAGCTGAAAAGGCTGACTATAAGTTTGCCGGTTGGTACGATTTGCGTTTATATCTAAGTAGAAAAGGTAAGATTTTCCACTTGGACGAATATCTTTATACAGAGGAAGAAGACGACTTGCGCCGAAGCGGAGAGAAGCAATTCGACTACGTAAACCCGCGTAATCGTGAGGTACAGATAGAAATGGAACGTGCCGCAACAGCACATTTGCGCGCCATAGATGGGTTGGTGGACACCAAGAAATACAGACAGCCCGACTTTACAAACGGCAATTTCGCCGTTGAGGCTTCTGTTATAATCCCCGTTTTCAATCGTGAAAAGACCATTCGCGACGCTGTTACATCGGCATTGGCGCAGAAAACAGATTTCAAATACAACGTTATCGTTGTGGATAATCATTCTACCGACGAGACGACATCCATACTTTCGGACATTGCAAAGACCGATAACAAATTGGTACACCTTGTTCCCAATCGCACCGACCTTGGCATTGGCGGTTGTTGGAACTATGCCGTGAACAGCGAGCATTGCGGCAGGTTTGCCGTACAATTGGACAGCGACGACCTCTATTCGTCGGAACAGACATTGCAAAAGATTATAAACGCCTTTCACGAACAGCAGGCGGCAATGATAATAGGCTCGTACCGTATGTGCGATTTCGACCTTAATACACTTCCTCCGGGACTGATTGACCATGCAGAATGGACGGAAGACAACGGCTGCAACAATGCGCTCCGCATCAACGGCTTAGGTGCACCGCGTGCGTTCTACACACCTTTGGCGCGCGAAGTGCAGTTCCCGAACACCGGTTACGGCGAAGACTACGCCATGGGATTGGCTTTCAGTCGCCGGTTCCGCATCGGACGCATTTACGAAGAACTCTATCTGTGCCGTCGTTGGGGCGGAAACAGCGATGCAGCGTTAAGTATCGACCGCATCAATGCCAACAACTTGTATAAAGACCGCTTACGAACGATAGAACTGACGGCACGTCAGCAACTCAACAAACAAGGCGACGAGGAGGGCGCAAAGAGTTTAGAGCCTTTTTTTACAGCCAACTGAACCGGTGGAAAGAAGCCAAACAGCGGTTCAGCGATTTAGGTTTGGTGAAGACAAAGCGGTTCGACGGTGGTTTAAAAGTGCAGTTCAATCCTGCAAGAATAGTGAGTGCAGGGGCAAAAACAGACAAGGCAAGCATTGCAAAACGCCCTTGTTTCCTTTGCAAGGATAACCGTCCGAAGGTTCAGACCGGCGTTTCGTTTGGCGAAGACTTCGATATTTTGGTTAATCCCTTCCCCATTTTGCCTGTCCATTTCACCATTGCGGCACGCCAACACCGTTTGCAACGCATACAAGAACATTACGCCAACTTGCATAAACTTAGCGACAAGTATCCAAAACTTATGTTCTTCTATAACGGTCCTAAATGTGGCGCAAGCGCACCCGACCATCTTCACTTCCAAGGAGGTACAAACGGCATGCTACCCGTGCAGGAAATGTGGAGCAAGCTCGATGCCACTGCCCAACCGTTATTAAGCATCAACGGGGCGGAAGGTATATTTGAAATTGTCGATTTCGCCTATCCTGCCATTGCTATCAAAAGCCGAAGCGTTGAAAACGATGTGCACTTGTTCGGCATTGTGTACAATTCGCTGCCTCAACAGGCTGACGAGGTGGAACCAATGATGAACATTGTGGTGTGGAAAGAGGGCTTAGACACGGTGTCTGTTGTGTTTCCACGTCGCAAACACCGTCCCGATTGCTACTCAAAGGAGGGCGACGAGCAGTATCTGATTAGTCCCGGGGCGTTGGATATGGGTGGTTTGCTCATTCTTCCCCGCCAAACCGACTTTGAAAGAATAAATGAAAGACTGCTAATGGAGGTGATGAAAGAAGTTGTTCTTGACGCTAAAGCGATGCAGGAAGTAACCGAAAAGATAAGAAACAGAAAGATATAACAACAGAAAAAGAATGGAAACGAGCAACAGAAAAGAAGAACCAATCGTTTCGGTAGGCATCGTGAGCGCAAGTAAACTGTGTTTTTCGCTCAACGCGCCCTATACCGTTTGCGGTTCGCAGCAGTGCGGAAAGCAGGTTGTAGAACTGTCGGAAGGTCGTATTTTGTGGGAAAACGCATTGTACGATGAACTGCTTTTCGAGCCAACCGATACCCAATCGTCGTTCACGCTCGAAGATGTTACCATCGGAGTAAACTTCCATTGGGAGCGAAAAGAGGCACAAACATTCTTGGGAAAGTTGCGTTTCATAGTGCAGGACAACAACATCTGCGCCATCAACGAACTGCCTGTTGAAACCTATCTCACCAGTGTTATCTCGTCGGAAATGCGTGCAACCTCGTCGTTAGAGCTACTGAAAGCCCACGCTGTTATATCGCGCAGTTGGCTTTTGGCACAAATGGAACAACGAAAAGCAGAGCGTAGCAATGCCGAAGTACACCCATCGTTCCTGAAAACCGATGAGGAAATAGTACGTTGGTACGACCGTGAAGACCACAAACTATTCGATGTGTGTGCCGACGACCACTGTCAGCGTTACCAAGGCATAACGAAAGCTGCCAACAAACACGTTGTGGAAGCCATTCAGCAGACAGCCGGAGAGATACTGACAAGCCACGGAGAGATTTGCGATGCGCGGTATAGCAAATGTTGTGGCGGTGCGGTTGAAGAGTTTCAATATTGTTGGGAGAACATTAAAAAGCCTTATCTGCAAGCTCTCCCCGACACTTTGCCCGACACGACACCCCTACCCGACCTCACCAATGAGGCTGTTGCGCGTCTGTGGATACTATCGTCGCCCGACGCTTTCTGCAATACGACCGACCAAAAGGTGCTGTCTCAGGTGCTGAACGACTTCGACCAAGAGACAACAGACTTCTATCGGTGGACTCAAACCTACTCGCAAGCCGAAATAAAGCAACTCTTAAAGGAGAAATTAGAAGTACAATTTGGCGATATTATCGACCTTATTCCGTTGGCAAGAGGCAAGAGCGGGCGCATTTATCGACTGAAAATAGTTGGCAAAGAGCGCACGCTCATCATTGGAAAAGAGCTTGAAATAAGGCGTGCACTTAGCAAAAGCCACCTATACAGCTCGGCTTTCATCATTGAAAAGGCAGATATAGAAGAGGGTGTACCACAGAAATTCATCATAAAAGGGGCAGGCTGGGGGCACGGCGTAGGACTTTGTCAAATCGGTGCTGCATGATGGGAGAGCAAGGCTATCGGTACGAAGAAATATTATTGCACTATTATAAAGGTGCGGAAATAACAAAAGCCTATAAATAGTGCTTTACCGATAATATAAGATAAAAGCCGGAAGAAGCGAAATGAACACAAACGAACATACAAATACAAAGGCTTGGCTATGGTTACCCTCCGTGTACTTTACACGAGGGTTGCCCTATGTCATTGTGTTTCTTGTGTCGTTGGTATTCTTCAATCGCATGGGGCAGTCGAATAGCACCATTACACTGAACACGTCGTGGGCTTTCGTTCCTTTCATAATGCGTCCCCTGTTAGGCAGATTTGTTACAGGCTATGCCACAAAACGGTTTTGGGTGTTGGCAATGGAACTTCTGATGACAGTTTCAATGTTCGGTATTTCGCAGTCGATTACCACCCCTTATTGGGAAATAGCGTCTATGCTGTTCATCTTTACAACAGCGTGTGCAGCCGTAATACACGATGTAGCAGTGGCAAGATATTATAAACTCAGTATGTCGCGCAAGCTACCAAGCCTCAGCAGTGTACATTCTGTATTCTTACTGATGGCAGTTGTGGTAGGAATGGGTATTCCGCTGATGCTGGCAGGTAACTTAGAGGTGCTGAACAGAGTCGTTGAAAAGTCGTGGGTAACTACTTTCTACTTCTTGGCGATAACATTCTTGCTGCTCTTTATTTATCATACAATCGTGTTGCCACGCCCCCAAGACAAGCCGTCGATACCCATTCGCAGCGGACTGACAAGGCGATGGTGGTTGGAAACCAAAACTACTTTTATGCAATTGCCCAACTATGTGGCGTTGCTTTCGTTTCTTTTGCTTTTCTTAATACCCGAAGGAATGTTCTTCCGCATAGCTCCATTGTTCTTAATCGACCCCGGAAGCAACGGCGGATTGAGTCTTTCGCCACAAGAATTAGGACTTGTGCAAGGGTCGGTGGGTGCTTTTGCCGCTATTGGAGGCAGCCTTTTAGGTCGCTATGCCATACAAAAGCGAGGACTGTGGAGCAATCTTTGGCTTATGGTATGCGCCATTACATTGCCCAAAATGCTGTATATCTACCTTAGTTACAACTTTGTTTCCACGCTTTCCATTATCAATATTTGCGTAGCAATAGAGCAGTTTGGCTTTGGTTTCGGCATTACGCCCTACATACTTGTGCTTCTTTATTGCTCAAAAGGCAGGTATTCCATCTTCCGTTACTCCTTGGCAAGTGCGGCGGCAGCCTTTTCGCTGATGGCGTCAGGCTGGTTTACAGGCATTCTACAAGAATATTTGGGCTACCAACGCTTCTTCGTTATCGTTGCTGTCGTGAATGTTTTACCTTTCATCGTGGCAGGTTTCTTAAAGCGAACGACCGACTTGGATAAGAAAACGGAATAAGTATGACTGCCTACAACCAACCTTTCAATAGTCTACCTTTTAATATTAAGGGCACGCATTTCTGAGAAAATGGTTATCTTTGCAAGGAATTTGAAAAAACGCTTCGTATGGAAAAGAAATATAAAATAGCAGTTGCCGGAACCGGATATGTAGGTTTAAGCATTGCAACACTGTTGAGCCAAAACCATGATGTGGTGGCAGTAGACGTTATAAAAGAAAAGGTAGACCTTATTAATAATAAGCTATCGCCTATTCAAGACGACTACATTGAACAATATTTAGCAGAAAAAGAGTTGCACCTAACGGCTACCTTAGACGGCGAAACGGCTTATCGCGATGCCGATTTCGTAGTGATTGCCACGCCAACGAACTACGACCCGGTGCGCAACTATTTCGATACAACACACGTTGAAGAGGTGATAGAACAAGTGATGCGTGTGAACTCGAATGCCATTATGGTGATAAAATCGACCATTCCGGTAGGTTTTACCGAGCACGTAAGACAGAAATACAACTGCGAAAACATTATTTTTGCACCCGAATTTTTGCGCGAAAGCAAGGCACTATACGATAATTTATATCCCAGTCGCATTATTGTTGCACGCCCGGAAAACGACGAACGATTGGACAAAGCTGCCCACGAGTTTGCCGAACTCTTGAAAGAGGGTGCTATAAAAGAGGATATTCCAACGCTTTTCATGGGATTGACCGAAGCCGAAGCGGTGAAATTGTTTGCCAACACCTATTTGGCTTTGCGCGTAAGCTATTTCAACGAACTCGACACATACGCAGAAGTGAAAGGCTTAAACACGGCTAATATAATACAAGGTGTGTGCCTCGACCCACGCATTGGTTCGTTCTACAACAACCCATCGTTCGGTTATGGTGGCTACTGCTTGCCGAAAGATACGAAACAACTGTTGGCAAACTACTCTGATGTGCCTGAAAACCTGATTCAAGCCATTGTGGAAAGCAACCGTACACGCAAGGATTTCATTGCCGACCAAGTGTTGAACAAAGCCGGATATTACGATTATAACGAACAGGGGAACTACAATCCGACAGTAGAAAAGGAATGCGTGATAGGCGTTTACCGATTGACGATGAAGTCGAACAGCGATAATTTCCGCCAGAGTTCCATTCAAGGAGTCATGAAGCGCATAAAGGCGAAAGGTGCAAAGGTGCTTATATACGAACCGACACTGGAAGACGGGACAACCTTCTTTGGCAGTTTGGTGGTGAACGACTTGCAGAAATTCAAGACGGAATGCGACGAAATTATTGCCAACCGATACGATAGCACATTGGACGATGTAAGAGAGAAGGTCTACACCCGCGACATTTTCCAATGCGATTAATACAACGAAGGAACGAAACTATTCGATGGAAATTGGGCAAAAGAGTAGCCCTCTTTCGCTAATTCATTAAGGGCAGTTACAAAAAATACTGCCCTTTTCTGAATGTTGAGATTAGGAACGTGGGGTATTTTTTTTAACAAAAAAAAACGCAATAACGGTGTAAACATTTTTCACAAACATAGCTATCGTGTAACTTATTATTTATCAACGCATTACAAAACCTATTGTTTTGCATTCTAAAACCGTAGGTTTTGCACGGTAAAAGCGTAGGTTTTACAACGCAAAACCTACGGTTTCGCAACGTCAAAGCGATTATATCACTTTTTAACAGAATTATCTTTACAATATTAAACCGAAAAACGCTCACTTTTTCATTAGCAGACTTGCTTAAAAACAATCGAAAGATTGCCTGATAAGCCTGCTTTCTTATGTCGGCTCACGTTATTAGGAACAAAACCTCTATGCCCTTACATTGCTACCTTTTGCCCATATATTTTTGTGCTGTCTGCTTGCTTCGTTGCGCCACTATAAACGTCCGCATCACCTATAACAATCCTTAAAATACTGTTTTTTTCGCTTTTAAGGGTTTGTATGTCGTTTTTATTTCGTACTTTTACAGCTTGAAATAGCTACTGAAAGCCCTTAAAACGAAAATAAATACCATTTACGGCGATTTTTGTTTGAAATGTAAAGGTTTGCGGAAAGCTACAACAGCAGAAAATAAAAATACATATATATAATGGACGAAAATCAGACAATAGACCAAGATCGTATTTTGAAAATAAACATTGAGGAAGAGATGAAAAGCTCTTACATCGACTATTCCATGTCGGTGATTGTGGCTCGTGCGCTTCCTGATGTACGCGATGGTTTTAAACCTGTGCACCGTCGTATCCTTTACGGTATGCGTGGCATTGGTAACTTTAGTAATCAACCTTATAAGAAATGTGCACGTGTTGTTGGCGAAGTGCTCGGTAAGTACCACCCGCACGGCGATTCTTCTGTGTACGGCGCATTGGTGCGCATGGGACAAGAGTGGAATATGCGCTACAAACTGGTGGACGGACAAGGCAACTTTGGTTCTGTTGATGGCGACTCACCGGCAGCTATGCGTTACACAGAGTGCCGCTTGGCAAAGATGGGCGAGCACGTAATGGACGACATTGAAAAAGATACGGTAGACATGGTGAACAACTTCGACGACACGTTGAAGGAGCCTCTGTGATGCCAACCAAAATTCCAAACCTGCTCGTAAACGGAGGTAATGGTATTGCCGTGGGTATGGCGACAAACATTCCTACACACAACCTGAACGAAGTGATAGACGGTTGTTGCGCTTACATAGACAATCCCGACATAACGGTCGAAGAACTGATGCAGTATATACCTGCTCCTGACTTCCCCACAGGTGCTTACATCTACGGATTACAAGGCGTAAAAGACGCTTACGAAACCGGTAAGGGACGTGTGGTGATGCGCGCAAAAGCAGAAATAGAAAGCGACGACCAGCACGACAAGATTGTTGTAACCGAAATTCCATACGGTGTAAACAAGCAGCAACTCATTGAATACATTGCCGACTTGGTGAAAGAAGGCAAGTTGGAAGGCATTTCAAACGTGAACGACGAGACAGGTCGCCAAGGTATGCGCATTGTTGTAGACGTGAAACGCGATGCCAATGCCAACATTATCTTGAACAAACTGTTCAAGATGACAGCTCTTCAGAGTTCGTTCTCTGTAAACTGCATTGCGCTTGTAAACGGTCGTCCACGCTTGTTGAGCCTGCAAGAATGTGTGAAATACTTTGTAGAGCACCGCCACGATGTAACCATTCGTCGCACAAAGTTCGAGTTGAACAAGGCTAAGGAGCGTGCCCACATATTGGAAGGCTTAATCATAGCTTGCGACAACATCGACGAGGTGGTACATATCATTCGTGCAAGTCAGACACCGGCAGAAGCACAAACCAACTTGGAAAAACGTTTCGAGTTAGACGAACTGCAATCGAAGGCGATTGTAGATATGCGCTTGTCGCAACTCACAGGTTTGCGTATGGACCAGTTGCACGCTGAATACGACGAGTTGATGCAGACCATAAAGAACTTGCAGGAAATTCTTGATAATCCGGAGCGTTGCAAAGAAGTAATGAAGGAAGAACTGCAAGAGGTGAAAGAAAAGTATGGAGACGTTCGCCGTACCGAAATCATTCCGGACGAACACGAGTTCAACGCCGAAGACTTCTATCCTAACGACCCGGTAGTTATTACCATCAGCCACCTCGGCTACATTAAGCGCACACCGCTTGCCGACTTTAAGGAGCAGGCACGGGGCGGTGTCGGTTCGAAAGGCGCACGCACGAGAGACAAGGACTTTACGGAGTTCATCTATCCGGCAACGATGCACCAGACAATGTTGTTCTTTACGAAGAAAGGCCGTTGTTTCTGGATGAAGTGTTACGACATTCCTGAAGGTGATAAAACATCGAAAGGGCGTGCCATTCAAAACATGCTGGCACTCGACCCTGACGACAGTGTAAACGCATTCTTGCGTATAAAAGGCTTAGACGATGAGGAATTCCTCGACTCACATTATGTAGTGTTCGCTACAAAATGCGGCTTGGTGAAGAAGACATCGCTGCGCCACTATTCTCGTCCACGCACCAATGGTGTGATAGCCATCAATATAAATGAAGGCGACGAGGTGGTAAACGTACGCTTGACAAACGGTCATAACGAGCTTATCATAGCCAACCGCAACGGTCGTGCGTGTCGTTTCAACGAAGAGGCAGTACGTACAATGGGACGTGTATCTACCGGTGTGCGTGGTATGCGCCTCGACGAAGACGGCGATGACGCGTGATAGGTATGATTGTTGTAAACGATGCTGAAACCGAAACGGTTATGGTGGTATCGGAAGAAGGCTACGGAAAACGTTCAGGCGTGGAAGACTACCGACTCACAAACCGTGGCGGTAAGGGTGTAAAGACGCTGAACATAACCGAAAAGACGGGAAAATTAGTTGCAATAAAGAATGTAACAGACGAGAACGACCTTATGATTATCAATCAAAGTGGCATCGTTATCCGTCTTTCAGTGGCAGAATGCCGTGTTATGGGACGCGCTACACAGGGCGTTCGTCTTATCAATCTTGCAAAGAAAAACGATGTTATAGCATCGGTGTGCAAAGTTATGAGTGCCGAAATGGAAGAACAAGTTGAAGAAGAAAGTCGTTCGCAGTGGAACAAAGCAAACGAAGATTTCCAAAACGGACTTGCAGGAGGTAACGAAGACAAAGCCAACGACGGCAACCCAGACGATGAAAGCACGGAAACGGCAGCACCATCGGTAGATTTTGAATAGAATATTAAACGTTATTGGAAAATCGTATATATTGAATAGAGAAAACTTAATAACGAGTATTAATCTTTAAATTATAAACTAATATGAAAAAATTAATCATGGCAGTGATGATGTTAATAGGAACATCGGCTGCATTTGCTGGCGACAGCGAACCATTGAAAGCAATTATGAAGGCGCAGAACTATGCTGAAGCTGCTAATCTTTTGCAATCTACTCTGAACCAACTCGCAGGTAACGACGAAAAGGCTAAGGCTTACAACCGTCTCTACGAATTGGCTATGAAGAAAGTAAACTACGAGCAAGGCATTCAGCTTGAGAACGAAACCCAACAGCAAATGGGTAAGGAAGGCAACAAACCGGTAGACGAAAAAGGTCTCTATATGGCTGTAGGTGCTGCTTTCGACTCTGGTGTTGAAGCCATTAAGTACGACAATCTGCCCAACCAAAAGGGCAAAGTAAAGCCTAAATTCTCTGCTTTGGTAGAGCAGGTGTACAAGCTCCGTCCAACACTTATCAATGGTGGTATATACTTTCAAGGTAAGGACGACAAGATGGCATACAAGTATTTGGCAGAATATGTAGAGTCAGCAGACTATCCGGAATTTATTAAGTTCAAGGAACAAGACCAGAACTTGTCAGAAATAGCTTACTTCGCAACTATCTATGCTTACCAAAACAACGACTTTGCAAAGGCAGAGAAGTATGTAGAGTACGCATTAAAGAACCAAGAACGCGCAAAAGAAGCACAAAACCTGAAGCTTGCCATTATGGGCTCGCAGTTGAAAACACGTCAGGATTCTCTTGCATACGCTGAAAAACTGGCATCTATCTATGCGCAAGACGAGACCAACGAAGCTCTTCTTTCAACATTGGCTTCTACTTACAACGCACTGGGCATGGGCGACAAAGCTATGCAGGTAATCGACAACCACCTTGCTAAAGACCCAAACAACTACAGCGCACTCGTATTGAAGGGTCAGTTTGAAAGCGTTAAGAAGAACTACGACGGTGCTGTTGCAGCATTGAAGAAGGCTTTGCCATTAGCAAGCGACGAAAGCGCACAAATTGCTATCAACGCATCAATCGGTCAATGCCTCTTCTACAAGGCTCAGGAGCGTGTTATGGCAGTGAAGAACTTGACCAAGGAAGCACGCGAACAGTTCAACGTTGTTTACAACGAAGCTATTTCTTACTTGGAAAAAGCCAAAGCACTTGACACTGCAAAGCAGAACAAGAACTTGTGGGCATATCCTCTTTACGGAAGCTACTATTTCGTTAAGGGTCCTCAAGCACCTGAAACAAAAGCACTCGCTGCTGATGCAGGTTATGAAGAATAATATTATATCGTTCCCCTTTTTGGGTGTGTCCGCATACCAAAAGGGGAAACTCTTTTATAAGTCCTATTCCGACATTGTTTCGTTTTTCGTTTAAAATACTTTGTCTATAAGCCCTTATGGAATAGAATAGGACATACAACTATCATGTAGGCTTATGAAGAAGTTAATAGCATTTATCTCATTTCTATCTTTTTGTTTTCTGTCGGTACAAGCGCAAGACAATAAAGCAAATGCAGCAAAACTGAATAAACTGGCTGAAACCGCTTATCATCGAGTACAAACAAATACGAATAGGGATTCGCTCACCGTCTATCGAGCTGTGGTAGATGGCATAACATACTCGCTGAAATGCGAAGAATACGACCGAATGCCTAATCGTAAAGGAAAGGTGAAGACTGAGTTTGGCGAAGAAAACATGCTGCGTGTAACAACATTGTACCCGATGCTGATAGACGCAGGACAGTTTCTGCTCAAGAACAGCTACACAAAGGTAGAAGGACAGAAAGCTTTAGAACTTTATTTAACCGCAAGAAGTAATCCAATGGTGATTGATATACCCGACGAAAGCGGTATAGCAGCATACTATTTGGCTTACGACTACTTGAAATCGAGAAACTTCAGAATGGCAGAAAAATATGCAGACATAGCCATGCAATATGAAGAAACGGCGCAAGCATCGGTAGAAGTTAAAACCGAATGCATGGGCGAGCAAATGAAAAATGCTGAAGACTCGTTGCAATATCTTGCCGTATTGGCAAAGTTATACGAAACAGAGCCCACTAATTCCAAATATTTCTCGTGGCTAATGAAGTTCTACCAACACTCTACAGCACGCTTTAATATAGAGAGGTTTATCGACCACCAGCTTGTAAATGACTCTAAATCGGCTGTACCTTGGATATTGAAAGGCGAAATTGCTATGCAAGCAGGCAGATGGGACGAAGCCATTGAGGCATATAAAGTGGCTGATGAACTTTCACCCAACCTTATCCCGATAGCTTTTAATATAGGTGTATGCTTGAACATGAGAGGGATGGAAATAAGGAACGAGGTGTTGGAGAAGCAGCAACAAGGGGAGCTTATATCGGAAAACGACTATATGATATATTTCGCTGACGCACGAAACTACCTTGAACGTGTGAGAGCCAAAGACCCACGACGCAACAAAGTAGACTGGGTAAACCCCTTGTATATGGCCTATACCCTACTTGGCGATAAGATAAAAGCACAAGAATTAGAAGCATTGACGAATAAATTTAAGAAGTGAAACGGAAGAATTTGAAGAAAACACTGTTATATATACTTATGTTTTGTCCGTTGTTGGTATTTGCACAGAAGAAGCAAATAGCAACAGCACGTGATTTATTGAAAGCCGGAAAAGAATTAAATAAAGCCGAGAAATCGATGCGAACATTGCTGGAAGACTCTGCCAATCGTACGAATACAAAGATTTGGATAGTGCTTTGCGATGTTCTGATAAAGCAATACGAACAAGGAAACGAGAAATTGTATTTAAAACAGAAGTACGATACGGCAGCTTTCTTTTCTGTTACAAAGCGAATGTATGAAACAATGGCGAGCTTTGATACTATTGATGCTCGCTTGTATACACCAACTCCGGTACGCCCCAAATATAGAGCACGACACGCACAACTGCTTAATTCCATTCGCCCGAACTTGTTTAATGGCGGCACATACTTTATTCATACAAAGGATTACAACACAGCTTACGACTATTTCGACAATTATATAAAGAGCGATAAGCAGTCGCTTTTTGTTGGTTACGACTACGAACACAAAGATGCATTGATGCCGCATGCAGGCTATTGGGCGATGTACTGTGGCTATAAGCTGAAAGATACGGAGAAAACAATGCGCCATCTGCGCTTGGCTGAACGTGATACATCAATGTTGAACTTTGTAAGACAGTATGAAGCCGATGCCTATTTGGTACAGAAAGACACTGCAAAGTATGTTAAAGCCTTACAAGAAGGCTTTAAGGAATATCCTAACTTTGCATTTTTCTTTCCCCGTTTGGTGGAATACTATGTCAAAAAGGGTGATAACGAAATGGCACTCCGTATAACGAACAAGGCTTTAGAGGCAGATTCTACCAGTGTGTTATTCCGTTTTACAAAGAGTACAGCATTGCTGAACTTGGGTCATTATAAAGAATGTATAGATATATGCTTACAACTTATAAAAGAAAACGATAAATTTGCCGATGCCTATTGCAACATAGGATTAGCTTATTTCGACCAAGCCATTGAGTTAGCTAAAACGCAAGAAAGCCGTTCTAAACGAGCAAAGATAAACAAACTCTATGAAACGGCAATGCCTTATCTTGAGCAGTACAGAAAATTAGCACCGAAAGCACGAGACAAATGGTTAGCACCGCTATACACAATTTATCTGAATTTGAATATGGGAAAAGAGTTTGACGAAATAGATAGACTACGGAATGAAAATAAATAAAGTAATAGAGAAGTTAGGAATAGAACTGAACCTGATGCAAGAAGCGACTTCAGAAGCAATCTTGCGTTCTAATAAAGATGTTATAGTATTATCGCCAACGGGGTCGGGAAAGACGTATGCCTATCTGTTGCCTTTGATACAGTTGTTGGATTCAACGAAAGACGAGGTACAAGCTGTCGTTTTGGTGCCGGGAAGAGAGTTAGCCAAACAGTCGGCAAATGTGATTCAAGATATGAAGGCAGGTTTAAAAGCAATGCCACTCTATGGCGGTAGACCGACAATGGACGAACATAGGGAGATGCGCAACGTAAAACCACAAATCCTTTTTGCCACACCGTAGATTGAACGACCACCTTGATAAAGGCAACTTAACGTCGGAAAACATTAAGTGGCTCATTATCGACGAGTTCGATAAGTGTTTGGAAATGGGTTTCCAAGATGAAATGCAGGAAATCGTTGGTAAGTTGCCGGCAGTAGAACGCCGCATATTGCTTTCTGCAACAGAGGCAGAATCTATTCCAAAATTCGTGAATATGGGGCGAAACATTCGCATAGACTACCGAGACGAAGAAGAAAAAGTCCCCAATCGTATTCAACTGCACATCGTTCGCAGCACAGAGAAGGACAAGTTGGAAACGCTTTCCAACCTGTTAAAGTACTTAGGCGATAAAAGCAGCATTGTTTTCTTGAATTATCGAGATGCCATTATTCGCACTGCTACTTATTTGAAAGAAGAAGGTTTCGCTGTTTCTATGTTCCATGGAGGCTTGGAACAGAAAGAGCGCGAAGCTATGTTGTATCGCTTTTCAAACAGTTCAACTAACATTTTTGTAAGCACGAATTTGGGTGCGAGGGGCTTGGACATTCCTGACGTAGACAATATTATTCATTACCACCTGCCCGAAAACGAAGAAGAATATGTACACAGAGTGGGCAGAACTGCCCGTTGGGACAAGCAAGGCAATGCTTTCTTTGTGCTTGGACCGGAGGAACAACTTCCTGAATACGTAGAACAGGAAGTAGAAACAATGGAACTTCCTGCAACGTTGCCCGCTGTAAAGCCTGCTCGTATGACTACATTATATATAGGTAAGGGCAAGAAAGACAAAATATCGAAAGGCGATATAGTCGGCTTTCTGTGTAAGAAGGCAGATCTAAAGCAAACCGATATAGGCAGAATAGATGTAATGCCACGCTTTACCTATGTCGCCGTTCCCCGCACAAAAATATCTCAAATTCTCAAAATGACGAAAGGAGAGAAAATAAAGGGGATTAGTACCGTTGTGGAAGAGGTTCGGTAGCAGCAGTGTTATAATGTTGTGTAATTTTCAATTTGTGAGCAAAAAAGAATGATTGCACAATAAAATATAATGTGAAAATATGCTTAAATATTTGCCTATATCAAATAATTTCTTTAATTTCGCAGACGTATAACTAAGTCTATACACCCCTTTTGAAAAAATAATAATGTAATAATAAATAAGTTCAACTAAAAAATTAATATCATCATGAAGAAGTACAATTTTGGTGCTGGTCCATGTATTCTTCCACGCGAAGTAATTGAAAAAACAGCAAGTGCTATCTTAGATTTTAACGGTATTGGCCTTTCAATCGCTGAAATCAGCCACCGTTCAAAGGATTTCCAACCGGTTATGGACGAAGCAATGGCTTTGGTAAAGGAAGTGTTAAACGTTCCTGAAGGCTATTCAGTGCTCTTCTTGGGTGGTGGTGCATCACTTGAGTTCTGCATGATTCCTTTCAACTTCTTGGTAAAGAAAGCCGGTTACTTGAATACCGGTGTTTGGGCAAAGAAGGCATTGAAGGAAGCTAAGTTGTTTGGAGAAGTTGTTGAAGTTGCATCATCAGCTGATGATAACTATACATACCTTCCAAAGAACTTTGAAGTTCCTGCTGATTTGGACTACTTACACGTAACTACCAATAACACAATCTATGGTACAGAGTACCACAAAGATTTGGACGTGCCGGTTCGTTTAATTGGTGATATGTCTTCAGACATCTTCAGCCGTCCGGTAGATGTTTCTAAGTACGACTGCATTTATGGCGGTGCACAGAAAAATCTCTCAATGGCCGGTGTAACATTCCTTATCATTAAGGACGACGTTCTCGGTCGTGTAGAGCGTGAAATCCCAACAATGTTGGATTATCGCACACACATCAAGAAGGGTTCTATGTTCAATACTCCTCCTGTGGTGCCAATTTATACAGCAATGGAGAACCTCCGTTGGATTAAGGCTAATGGTGGTGTTGAAGCAATGGAGAAACTTGCTAAGGAGCGTGCTGAAATCATTTACGGTGAAATCGACCGCAACAAGTTGTTCCGTGGTACAGTTAAGTCTGAGGAAGACCGTTCTTACATGAACATCTGCTTCGTTATGAACGACGAGTATACCGACCTCCAAGACGAGTTCTTCAAGTTTGCTACCGAAAGAGGTATGGTTGGTATCAAGGGACACCGCGATGTTGGTGGTTTCCGTGCAAGCTGCTACAACGCAATGACAATTGAAGGTTGCAAGGCTCTTGCTGAAACAATGAAGGAATTTGAGGCTAAGCACTAATTAACATTATTAATATAGCAAATGCACGGATAAACCCATAAAAGGTTATATCCGTGTACTTGCATTATAAAAATTTATTACTATGAAGGTTTTAATTGCAACAGAAAAGCCATTCGCAGCAGCAGCTGTTGAAGGTATCAGAAAAGAAATTGAAGGTGCTGGACACGAACTCGCACTTTTAGAAAAATATACAGAAACAGCACAGTTGTTAGACGCTGTCAAGGACGCTGATGCTCTTATCATTCGTTCAGATAAGGCTACTGCTGAAGTTTTCGACGCAGCTAAGAACTTGAAAATTGTGGTTCGCGCAGGTGCCGGTTACGACAATATCGACCTTGCTGCCGCTACTGCACACAATGTTGTTGCTGAAAACACTCCGGGTCAGAACTCAAATGCAGTTGCCGAACTTGTTTTGGGTATGCTTGTTTATGGTGCTCGCAACTTCTACAACGGCAAGAGCGGTTCTGAATTGATGGGCAAGAAGCTCGGTATCCTTGCATTTGGTAACGTTGGTCGCAACGTAGCTCGCATTGCCAAGGGCTTCGGCATGGACGTTTATGCTTACGATGCATTCTGTCCAAAGGACGTTATCGAAGCTGCCGGTGTTAAGGCTGTTGATAATCAAGATGCTTTGTTCGAAACTTGCGACATCGTTTCTCTCCACATTCCTGCAACTCCCGAAACAAAGCAGAGCATCAACTACGCTCTCGTAAATAAGATGCACAAGGGCGGTACCCTTATTAACACTGCTCGTAAGGAAGTTATCAACGAGCCGGAACTCATTAAGTTGATGGGCGAACGCGAAGACTTGAAGTTCATTACCGACATCAAGCCGGACGCTGATGCAGAATTTGCTAAGTTTGAAGGTCGTTACTTCAGCACACCTAAGAAGATGGGTGCTCAAACAGCTGAAGCTAACATCAACGCCGGTATTGCAGCAGCAAAGCAAATCAATGCTTTCTTCGCTAACGGCGATACCAAATTCCAAGTAAACAAATAATATTTAAACTCATATTGCAGATTATTAGGAACTATGCTCATACAACAGCAAAAGCCCTGATAGTCTGCTTTTATTTTATCCTATAAACATATTATGGCAATAGTAAAACCATTTAAAGGTGTTCGTCCTCCAAAGGAGTTTGTTGAACAAGTAGAAAGTCGTCCATACGACGTATTGAATTCAGAGGAAGCACGCGAAGAAGCTAAGGGCAACGAAAAGAGCCTTTATCATATCATTAAGCCTGAAATCGATTTCCCGGAAGGCACAAGCGAATACGACCCACGCGTTTACGAAAAGGCTGCCGAGAACTTCAAGATGTTCCAAGATAAGGGTTGGTTGGTACAAGACGACAAGGAACAGTACTACATCTATGCTCAAACAATGAATGGCAAGACACAATACGGTATCGTTGTCGGTGCTGCTTGTCAAGACTATGTAGACGGTGTTATCAAGAAACACGAACTTACACGCCGCGACAAGGAAGAAGACCGCATGAAGCATGTTCGTGTAAACGATGCCAACATCGAGCCTGTATTCTTCGCTTATCCTGATAATGCAGTGCTGAAGGAAATCACTTCTCGTTACGCTGCTACTACTCCTGAATACGACTTCATTGCTCCTATCGACGGTTTCCGTCATCAGCTTTGGGTGGTTTCTGACGATAAGGACATCAAGACCATCACTGAAGAGTTTGCAAAGATGCCAAGTCTCTATATTGCAGACGGACACCACCGTTCAGCTGCTGCCGGTCTTGTAGGTGGCGAAAAGGCAAAAGCTAATCCAAACCACACGGGTAAGGAAGAGTACAACTACTTCATGGCAGTTTGTTTCCAAGCATCTGAACTTACCATTCTCGACTATAACCGTGTTGTTAAGGATTTGAATGGTATGACACCTGCCCAGTTCCTCGAAGCATTGAACAAGAACTTCATCGTTGAAAAGAAGGGTGCTACTATCTATAAGCCGGCTGCTTTGCACGAGTTCTCACTCTACTTGGAAGGCGAATGGTACTCTCTCACAGCTAAAGAAGGCACATACGACAACAACGACCCTATCGGCGTACTCGACGTTGATATTTCAAGCCGTTTGATTCTCGACGAACTTCTCGACATCAAAGACTTGCGTTCAAGCGACCGCATCGACTTCGTAGGTGGTCTTCGTGGTCTCGAAGAACTCAAGAAGCGCGTAGACAGTGGCGAAATGAAGATGGCTTTGGCTCTCTATCCGGTTTCTATGCAACAGATTATGGACATCGCTGACAGTGGCAAGATTATGCCTCCTAAGGCTACATGGTTCGAGCCGAAACTCCGTTCAGGTCTTATCATACACAAACTTTCATAAGTTTACGGCATCATTAATTAATGACAGATAAGTACAGAACAGTACATAAAAACACAATTGGCGAGGGGTTTTATTCCGAAAAGAGGAGTAAATTCCTCGCCTTTGTGCATCATATAGATTCTACAGAAGAGGCTTTAGACATTGTAAAGCACTACAAAAAGAAATATTACGATGCGCGCCACTGCTGCTATGCCTACCGTTTGGGAGCAGACGGTGCAGAATTTCGTGCCAACGACGATGGCGAACCGTCATCAACAGCCGGCAAACCCATTCTCGGACAACTTGTCAGCAACGATATTACCAATACTTTGATTTGTGTAATCCGATATTTCGGAGGCGTCAAACTGGGCACGAGCGGACTCATTGTTGCTTATCGCGAAGCCGCTGCCGACGGTATAGCACACTCGGAAATAGAAGAAAAGTTCGTAGAGCACATTGTCCGCTACACTTTTTCTTACCCGATGATGAACGATGTAATGAAGATTGTGAAGGAAATGAATGCCGACATCGTTGAACAAAACTTCGATAACACTTGCGAAATTGTTCTTTCCATTCGCCAATCGCTTGCCGAACAACTCGAAACACGACTGAAAAAACTATCGTTCATCTAACAAGACTTTGTAAAAATAATTCTGTTAAAAAGTGATATAATCGCTTTGGCGTTGCGAAAGCGTAGGTTTTGCGATGCAAAACCTACGCTTTTACCGTGCAAAACCTACGGTTTTGGAACGCAAAACAATAGGTTTTGTAATACGTTGATAACGAGCTTGTTAAGCAATAGATAATCTTATGAAAAATGTTTACGGTTTTATTGCTGTTTTTCGCCTATACAGCAAGTTCTCTCCGATAAATTTCTATTGTTTCAAAAGATAAACCGATAAGACCTGCGTAATACCGAAAAATTCAGTACCTTTGCCATCGGAATGCGCAAAGGCAAGTATGCCTTGTGCACTTTTCTACACCTTATTATATATAAGAACTATTTAAAGTAAGACAAATGGACTGGAAAAAACTGCAGAACGGCTCGGATATTAGAGGCGTCGCGCTCGAAGGAATTGAAGGCGAAAGCGTAAACCTTACCAACGAGATAACAAGTGCTTTGGCACAAGCATTTACAGCTTGGCTGGGCGAAAAGAACGGAAAGGCGGTGCAAACCATTGCCGTGGGTAGCGATTCGCGCATTTCCAGTCCTGCACTCCGACAAGCCTTTGCCGATGGTGCAGCTGCTGTTGGTGCAACCGTGCTCAACTTTGGCATGGCGTCTACACCGGCAATGTTTATGGCAACGGTAGACGAACAACTTCATACCGACGGTGCTGTTATGATAACGGCAAGCCATTTGCCTTGGAACAGAAACGGATTGAAGTTCTTTACAGCAAAAGGCGGATTGGAAAAGGCAGACATTGCACGCATCTTGGAGCTTGCACCGCAGTTCATAGGTGCTGAAAAGAAAGGTAACGGCGAAGTGAAAGACGTTGATTTTATGGCTACCTACTGCGACATACTTACCAACTATATTCGCCGTGGTGTGAATGCCGGCGACCAACCGTTGAAGGGTATGCGCATTATAGTAGATGCAGGCAACGGCGCAGGTGGCTTTTTTGCCAACAAAGTGTTAAAGCCATTGGGGGCAGATACGACGGGAAGTCAGTTCCTTGAGCCTGACGGACACTTCCCCAACCATATTCCTAACCCCGAAAACAAAGAGGCAATGGCTTCTATTTGCAAAGCTGTTGTAGACAATAAAGCCGATTTGGGCATTATCTTCGATACCGATGTAGACCGTTCTGCCATTGTCGATAGAACAGGAAAATCCATCAATCGCAACGCACTTATTGCACTGATAGCAGCCGTGATATTGCGCGAGCACCCCGAAAGCACCATCGTTACCGACTCAGTAACGTCCGATGGCTTGGCAAAGTTTATTGCCGACCGCAACGGAAAGCATCATCGTTTCCGTCGTGGCTACAAGAATGTCATCAACGAGTCGCTCCGTCTGAATGAAAACGGCGAAGAATCGTGGCTTGCAATCGAAACATCGGGGCATGCTGCACTGCGCGAAAACTACTTCTTGGACGATGGAGCATACCTTGTGGCAAAGCTGATAGTAGAAGCTGCATGCCTGCGCAAGGAAGGAAAAGAGCTCCAAGACCTTATAGCCGACCTTCAACAACCTGTCGAAAGCAAGGAAATACGTTTCAAAATCGATACCGACGACTTTAAAAGCTATGGCGAACAGGTGTTGGAACACATCAAGGCAGCAGCCGAAAAAGAGCACGACTGGCAGTTGGTATCGCCCAACTACGAAGGTGTGCGCATCGCTTGCACGGACGAAAAGGAACAAGGTTGGTTCTTGCTTCGCCAATCGTTGCACGACCCGGTACTGCCTTTGAACATCGAGTCGAACGTCGAAGGCGGTGTCAGCCGTATCACCGAGCGTGTTCTTACTTTACTTGCCGACTTTAAAGCATTGAAGCAGTAACATACGAAATGGAGGTAAAAATAGTTTCGGCACGCCCCGAACAGTCGCCTGTCATAGCAAAAATGATAATGGAAGCTATGAACCACGAGTGCTGCCAATGGTTTGCAGGACCGCAACATACGTTAGACGATTTTTTCAATCTTATGAAAAAGCTCGTCGAACGTACCGATTCGCAATATTCTTACCTTAACTCCCTCGTTGCCCTGACGCCCGAAAACGAAGTTGTAGGCGTATCTGTCAGCTACGACGGAGGCTTGCTGCGCACACTCCGCAAGGCGTTCGTAGACAGTGCAAAGGAGGCTTTCGGTCGCGATTTCTCCGATATTCCCGACGAAACATCGGCAGGCGAATTTTACATAGACTCGCTTTGCGTGGCAAAAGAACATCGTGGCAACGGCATTGCCAAGCAACTTCTGCGTGCAACCATCGCAAAGGGCAAACGCATGAACCTACCTTCGGGACTGTTGGTAGACACAAACAACCCACAGGCAGAAAGGCTTTACACAACAGTAGGTTTTGTTCATAAGGGCGATAACCAATGGGGCGGACACACTATGCGCCACTTGGTGTATTCTTTATAACGAATATTGGGAAACAGAAGAATTATAAGAAATAAGCTAAACTTTCTTCGTTTGTCTCTTTTCTTTGTACTATCTTTGCACATAGGGTAACATTACAAACAGCGAAATATTAACAACAGCATAATGAAACTATTGCCATTAACTCTATTGCTTGCCCTTACAGTGAACGCAAAAGCGCAAACTTCACAGCAAGACTCTATCCATACGATTAGGGAAGTAGTGATTACAGCACGACTCACGCAGCGGGAAATAGTGCCCTCGCAAAGTTTGAAGGATGCAGAACTGCAACGATTGAACAGTCATTCCGTAGCCGATGCCCTGCGTTACTTCTCCGGCATTCAGCTGAAAGACTATGGCGGAGTGGGTGGAATAAAGACTGTGGACATTCGTAGTATGGGTACGCACCACTTGGGAATATTCTACGATGGCATAGAACTTGGCAATGCACAGAACGGACAGATAGACCTTGGGCAGTTTTCGCTCGACAACATTGACGAAATATCGCTTTACAATGGACAGAAAAGTGCCATCTTTCAGCCTGCTTCCGACTTCGGCAATGCCGGCAGTGTGTATATCCGCACACGCAAGCCCCGATTTTCCGCCGGTAAAAACTATAACCTGAAGCTGAAAGCCAAGTATGGTTCGAGCGACCTTGTGCGCCTTTCGGGGTTATGGGAGCAACACATTTTGCCCACTGTTTCTACTTCGCTGAATGCAGAACACCTTACTTCGAGTGGCAAATACAAGTTCAATTACCGCCGTGTAACGCCTAATGGAGAGGTTGCTTACGACACAACGGCAACACGAGAGAATGGCGACATACGCGCCGACCGTATCGATTTCAATGTAAACGGTATTTTAGAACGTGGCTATTGGAACACAAAGGTTTACTTCTACAATAGCCAACGCGGTATTCCCGGTGCTATTGTGAACAACGTTTGGCGCAGAGGCGAGCGGCAAGGCGACCTCAACTTCTTTGTTCAAAACCGTTTTCAAAAAGACATAACCGACCGTTTTTCAACGCAATGGTTGGCTAAATACGCCTTTTATCGCACGCATTACGTAAACAAAGATACCACACAGCTGCCTGCCGACAACCGTTTTTGGCAGCAAGAGTTCTACCTTTCCACTGCCAATGCTTACGAAATCTTGCCCAATTGGAGTGCTTCCGTAAGCTACGACTTCCGTTGGAACAAGCTCAATGCCGATACTTATCGCTTCGTTTTCCCCACACGCTATTCAAATTTGATTAGTTTTGCCACTGCCTTTGAGGCTCGTTTCCTACGCATACAAGGTTCGGTGTTGGCATCGTTCATACACGATAAGCTCCACCCCAAGACCCGTTTAATGGACGGAATGAAAGCAAGGGACAACATAACAAAGTTCACTCCCGCGCTGTTTATCGACTTTCCGTTGGTCGATAAGTATGCCAACGGCACATCAACAAAGTTCTCTGTGCGCACATTTGCTAAGCGCAGCTTCCGTATGCCTACGTTCAACGACCTTTACTACACCGATTTGGGCAACTCAAACCTAAAGCCCGAGAGTGCAACACAGTACAATTTAGGAATGGTTTTCCACAAACAGTACAACCAAAGCTTTGTGCGGAACTTGTATTTTCAAGCCGATGGCTACTATAACACCATACACGACAAAATCATAGCGTACCCCAAAGGACAGCAATTCCGCTGGACGATGCTCAATCTTGGGCGTGTTCACATTACGGGAGTAGATGTTATGGGTTCGATAGCGTTACAACCGCTTAGCGATTTCTTGATTACGGCACGCCTGCAATACACTTACCAAGACGCACGCGACGTTACCGACGATTCCGATACGTTCTTCAAGCACCAAATTCCGTATATTCCCTACAACAGTGGCTCTGCTATCGTAAACCTTGCTTACCGCAATTGGACGCTCAACTACAGCTTTATCTATTCGGGTAAACGCTACAATCAGCAAGAAAACATACAGAACAACTATATGCAACCGTGGTACACGAGCGACGTAAGTCTGCAATACGACTTCACAATCTTTGGTACAAGGTGCAGAACTATGTTGGAAATAAACAATATTCTGGACCAAAAGTACGACGTTATCCTCAATTATCCGATGCCGGGCATTAACGGTGTGGTTGGATTACAAGTAGAATTATAACAAAACAAACAGACTACGATGAAGCTAAAACATATTTTTTACGGTTTATTGGTTGTTCTTTTAGCAGCCTCTTGCCGCGAAGACGATACCATTATCTACCCTTCCGAGCACAGCATCGGCGAAGTAACGCATACGAAATATGCAGGTCTTTACATCTTGAACGAAGGCAATATGGGGTCTAACAAGGCTACATTAGACTTCTTGAACTTAGATTCGGGAAAGTATTATCGCAATATTTATCCGTCGCGCAACCCCAACCAAATCAAGGAACTGGGCGATGTGGGCAACGATGTTCAGATTTACGGAAACAGTTTGTGGATTGTTATCAACCAATCGAACAAGGTTGAAGTTGCCAACGCCCACACTGCGGTAAGCAGGGGACACGTAGACATTCCCAACTGTCGCTATTTGGCATTCCAAGGACAGTACGCCTACGTCAGCTCGTATGTCGGAAAGATAAACGAAAAGAGCGTTTTGGGTGCCGTTTATAAAGTAGACACTGCCACATTGAAGGTTGTGGACAAATGCACGGTGGGCTATCAACCCGAAGAACTTGTAGTACAAGACGGCAAAATATATGTTGCCAACAGCGGAGGTTACAACGGTATGTCGTCGTTGGGCTACGACCGCACCGTGAGCGTAATTGATTTAAGCACCTTCAAGGTAACGAAAACCATTGATGTAGGCATCAATCTGTTCCGCCTTCGCAGCGATAAATATGGGAAACTGTGGGTTTCGTCGCGTGGCGACTACGACCAAACACCCTCAAACCTCTATGTTATCGACAACGACAAGGTGGAAGACGTGCTGAATATCAAGACAGACGGCTTCGATATGATAGGCGATTCGCTTGTTTCTTATACTAACCGGCAAGGCAAACCTATATTCGAGGTGGTAGATATACGCACCCACAAGGTGGTGAACAGCAACTTTCTGAAGGTGCCGGAGAAGTATCCGATAAAGATTGCCTATGGTTTAATAATCCACCCCATTACCTGCGACATCTATGTAATGGACGCAACCAACTATGTTTCAAGCGGAAAGCTATTCTGTTTCGATAAATATGGAAATTACAAATGGCACACGCTCACGGGCGATATACCGGGGCACGGGTGCTTTTTATTAAGAAACTAAAAAGTATATACACAATGAAAAGATTTTATTTATCAATGGCATTCGTGTCATTATCGGCACTTGTAAGTGCTCAAAATTCACCTTACATCAAGGCAGTAGACGAGTATGTGCCCGCACCGGGACAATTTGTGAACGTGTTACCGGAACTAACTGCGAACGACACGCCCGAAACGGCAGCGAAAGCCTGCACCAACGACCTTGCAGGCGATAAACAAAAAGGTCTTGTTACGTTAGGTTCTTACGGTGGTTACATCACCTTTCACTTCGACCACCCTGTCATAAACGTTGAAGGTGCGCCCGATTTCGTTGTCTATGGCAATGCTTTCGAGAATAGTTCAGAGCCGGGAATAGTAATGGTAATGAAAGACGAAAACGGCAACGGAAAGCCTGACGACACGTGGTACGAACTGTCGGGAAGTGCCGATGTAGACAGTGTAGGCAAGGTAATATACAATTATGAAATTACCTATACGCCAAATCCGATGCAGCCAATACCTTGGACCGACAACCAAGGGCGTAGCGGAGCCGTTCAGAGAGTAGGCGGCGACTATGGGCATTTCCAAGAATATTACCCGCTTTGGATAAACAACCCCCTCACCTTTAAAGGCACATTGCTACCTAAAAACAGCTATTTCAACAGCCAAGGCTGGTGGGTACAGAATGCTTTGCGCTATGGCTACGTGGACAATCTGCCCAACGAAAAGACCGAAGGCTTTAACATAGAGAACGCAGTAGATGCCAACAGAAAGCCTGTAAAGTTAGACCAGATAGACTTCGTGCGTGTCTATTGTGCCGTAAACGACCAATGCCCTAAAGCAGACTGGGTGGGAGAACTTTCTACTGAAGTAAAAGGCGCAGAAGATTTGCACCCTACTGCTGCCAAGATAGATGCACCACTCAATTCTAACGAGGAAACAACCGTAATGGCTATTTACACCATTGAAGGCAAGCAAATAAAGGAATTGCAACGCGGATTGAACATCGTGAAGTTGGCAAACGGCAAAGTCAGAAAGGTCTTAGTGAAGTAAAACGAGCATAAAACGATTTAGATAATGAAGAGGAAACGGCAATTTGCCTTTCCTCTTTTTTCGTTTCTGCTTTCGTGCAAATGCAAGAATGGCCGATACCTTAAACCCCTATCATTCATTAGGACGCATTCGCTTAGATTTGTTATTACCGTTATGCTTCCTTATTGCTTTGGTCCGCTTGCCGACACCTGCGCAGCCGTTACATCTCGCCGTAGCCCGATACGTCTTCGATGAAATGCCGGCACAGCTGCTCAACAAGCGAACAAAACCGGTAAAGGACGCTAATGAACGATTGGGGTTAAAGGGTATTGTTTTCCCTTTCTGCTTGCGGAAGAAACCGAAAAAATCGCCCTTATTTTGTAAAGATAATTCTCTTAAAAAGTGATAATTGCGATTTGGCTTTGCAAAAGCGTAGGTTTTGCACGGTAAAAGCGGCTGTTTTGCATCGCAAAACCTACGGTTTTGGAACGCAAAACAATAGGTTTTGTAATACGTTGATAATAAGATTATTAGGCAATAGATGCGTTTGTGAAAAATATTTACAGTTATTTTAACGAAACTCAGCTATATTTCGTATGCAACAAAACACAAATCGGGTATAAACAAAAAGGAGGATTTCGTTACCGAAATCCTCCTTGTGATCCGCATGGGGCTCGAACCCATGACCCCAACATTAAAAGTGTTGTGCTCTACCAGCTGAGCTAGCGGATCTTACCAAACTCTCTTTTCAAAAGCGAGTGCAAAGGTATTGTTTTTTTTCTATACAGCCAAATTATTCTTAAAATATTTACTCATTTGAGTGAAATATCCACACATTTGAGTGAAATTTGCTTTTTCGCAGAACAGCTGCTACTTGCAAACAAGCAAATATCAGGGCAATGTAAGACACTACGATAGGCTTTATTCTTGCAGACTCTCGGCACTCGTTTCTATTTTCACCTCTTCCTCTTTTGTTACATAGCGTTTCCAGTAAGCAATGATGAGCGTTGTTAATGGCAAAGCAATTATCAAGCCAATGAAACCTAACAGTGCTCCCCACACAGAAAGCGAAAGCAACAAGATGGCAGGATTAAGGTTCATGGCTTTTCCCATTATCTTTGGTGTTACCACCAAGTCGCAAAGCATTTGTATAACAGCAAATACAAGCGTTGCAGTTCCAAACACCACCCAGAAGTTTTGCCCTGTATCGGCAGCTTTGAGCAGCGACAGGAATGCCATCGGAATAAATGCCAATGCGTGCATATAGGGAATTAAAGTGAGCACACCTATCAATATGCCCATACCAATAGCAATTGGAAAATCGATTATGGTAAACCCGATACAGAACAAAATGCCCATCGTGAGTGCCACCAAGCCTTGTCCACGGATATAATTATTCAGCTCTGCGGCTACATCTTGCATCAAGTCTGTCCAGAAAGGACGATGCTTCTGTGGGAAAATCCGAATGAAGTTCTTAACCAAAAACTCATAGTCGAGCAATATAAAGAATAAATATAATAAGGTGATGAACGATGCTATGACGCTTATAACCACGCTTGCCGTCTGCCCTAAGAAAGAGAAGAGCTTGGGTATGGAATTCTTTAAAGTTTCTGTAAACTCGGTACTGTTAAGGTAATGGCGTATCTGTGGCTGATACTCTTGTATCCATTCCCGTACCATATTCGTAATGCTGTTGCCGCTTGCAGTGCGTTGCACATATTTGTTTGCCACAACACTGAGTTTCTCTGCTTGGTCTATCATTGGCGGAACAATGGTGTAGACAACGCCGGAGATAACGGCAACCACCAGCAACATTGTGATAATGACGGCTATTGCTCGTATTTTGACTTTCAGTTTGTACTGCACGAACTTTACAACGGGGTCGAGCAGATAGGCAAGAAACCATGCTACGAAGAATGGCAACAATACATGGCTGAGATAATTTACGACATAAAGCACGGCAAATATCAAAGCTGCAACCAAGAACCAGCGTATGAATTTGTCGAAAGTAATCTTTTCATCAAACATATTTTCTTCCTTATTGAGTTATTCAAAACGAGTCTTATCAGGGATTGGAGTGTTTACGTTGCGTCTCCTCTGCCAATGCTTTTTGGTAGCATTCCCTGCACAAAGGCTCGTATTCCATTTGTTCGCCGAGCATCACGCGGTGGTCGTTGTCTACCAAACGATGGCTCGCATAGGCGAGTGCGCCGCATTTCACACAGATGGCATGCACCTTTGTAACTTGGTCGGCAACGGCACAAAGGGCGGGAATAGGACCAAACGGCACACCTTTAAAGTCCATGTCAAGTCCTGCCACGATTACTCTTACTCCATTGTTTGCCAATTGGTTGCAAATATCAACAAGTCCTTCGTCCAAGAATTGCGCCTCATCGATGCCGACAACTTCTATATCGGAAGCCAGCAACAATATGTTTCCCGACGAATTAATAGGCGTAGAACGAATGGCATTTTGGTCGTGGCTCACTACATCTTCTTCCGAATAGCGCACGTCGATGGCTGGTTTGAATATCTCAACTTTCTGTTTTGCAAATTTCGCACGCTTCATTCTGCGGATTAACTCTTCGGTTTTGCCGGAAAACATACTACCGCAAATAACTTCAATGCGTCCCTGACGGCGTCTTTCGCCATTTAAATTGTCTATTGCTACCATAATTGTTGCAAATATAGATAAATTATCCGATAAATCAATATTCGTGTTTCTGAAAGGTTGTTAAACGAAGGTTTCCAAGAATTTTACTGTTCCCGAGACTCTCAACGTTTGTGTTGTAGCAGGCAAAAGTACGGTCTCTCCTGCTCGCAGCTCCGTTTCCTCATTGCCGGTGCTAAGCGTGCATTTACCTGACAGTGCCATCAGCACGACAAACGAGTCGAGTTCGCTGTAGTCGAGCAGCATAGGCTCGTCGAGATCGTAAACCGATGTCGTGAAATATGGGCACTGCACCAATTCCACACCTTCGTTTTTGCGAGCTTCATACTTCGTCCGATAATCGTTCTCAATGCTATAATCAATACATTCTGCTGCTGCTTGGGTATGCAGTTGCCGATAATTTCCGTCTTTATCCTTGCGTTTAAAGTCGTAAATACGATAAGTTACGTCGCTCGTCTCTTGTATTTCAGCCAAGAATGTGCCCGCTCCAATGGAGTGAATGCGCCCTGCCGGCAGATAAAAGACATCGCCCTCGCCCACTCTATATTCACACAGTGCATCGGTAATGGTGTCGTTTTCCACCATTGCCTTGTATTCTTCGGGCGTAATGACATGCTTTAATCCGCTCAACAATGTAGCATCGGGCGCACTTTCCATAATATACCACATCTCCGTTTTACCTCGCTTCTGTCCGTTTGCCTGCGCTTGTTCATCGTCAGGGTGTACTTGTATGGACAGTTGCTTATCGGCATCTATAAACTTTATAAGCAACGGAAACTCGTTACCAAAGCGTTGATAGTTGTCCTTTCCTACAAGGTCGCCTTTCAGTAAAGCCACCAAGTCGTTGAGTTTCATACCTTCGTATTGCCCGTTGGCAACGATACTCTCGCTGTTTTTCACGCCGGACACTTCCCAACTCTCGCCTACTTGTTCCATTTCGACGTCGAGTTGCTTGAAAGGTATTATCTTATTGCCGCCCCACAAAACTTGTTTCAATATAGGGCGAAACTTTATTATCTCCATTCTTTTTAGGTTCTTCTTCGTTTATGAGTAAGGTGCAAAGATACAACTTTTGCACAAAAAAATCATAATAAACGAGTAGAAACATTGTATATCAAATAATTTCACTACCTTTGCACCGTTCAAACAAAGTGTTGTCTATTATGGCTGGCTGACAACCGATTGGGTGAACAAGTAATAATAGACAAAAGTTTGAGCGGGTTATAGCATTTAAAGATTTTGGCATTTAGGTTGAAACGCATCGCTATGGTGTGTTTGAATGGTATTGACTTTTAATGTATGGTCGGTTCAGACTTTCATAAACAAGAAACAGTTTGAAAACATTTGAAGAATTAGGCGTTAGCGAAGAGATTCGCCGCGCAATAGAAGAGCTCGGTTTTGAACAACCGATGCCGGTACAGGAAGCAGTTATCCCTTATTTGTTGGGCAATGGTAACGACGTTATAGCACTCGCACAGACGGGTACAGGTAAGACCGCAGCATACGGAATTCCTGTTTTACAGAAGATAGACCCAACACGAAAAGAAACCCAAGCACTTATTCTCAGTCCGACACGCGAACTCTGTTTGCAGATTGCCGACGACCTTTCGGATTTCTCGAAATACATTGACGGACTTCACGTTGCAGCAGTTTACGGTGGTGCATCTATCGAAATGCAAAGTCGCCAGCTTCGCAAGGGAGCACAAATCATTGTGGCTACCCCCGGTCGTCTTATCGACTTGATGAAACGCGGTGTGGCTAAACTTGACACAGTGAACAACGTTGTGCTCGACGAAGCTGATGAAATGCTGAACATGGGCTTCTCTGAAAGCATCAATGCCATATTCGAGGGCGTTCCGTCAGACCGCAACACCTTGCTGTTCTCTGCTACAATGAGCCGGGAAATAGAGAAGATTGCCAAGAGCTATCTGCACGATTACAAAGAAATTGTAGTGGGCAGCCGCAATGAAGGAGCTGAAAAGGTGAACCATATATATTATATGGTACACGCGAAGGACAAGTATTTGGCACTGAAACGCATTGTAGACTACTATCCAAGCATATTTGCCATTATCTTCTGTCGCACGAAAGTGGAGACACAAGAGATTGCCGACAAACTTATTCGCGACGGATACAATGCAGAAGCCTTACACGGCGACCTCAGTCAGCAGCAGCGCGACCTGACAATGCAGAAGTTCCGCCAGCACAATGTGCAATTCCTCGTGGCTACCGACGTTGCTGCTCGCGGATTGGACGTAGACGATTTGACCCACGTTATCAACTACGGACTGCCCGACGACATAGAAAGCTACACCCACCGGAGCGGTCGTACGGGTCGTGCAGGCAAGAAAGGTACGTCTATTTCGATTATCCACACACGCGAACGCTACAAGGTAAAGGCGATAGAGAAAATCATTCAGAAGGAATTTGTAGACGGTACGCTGCCTGCTGCAAAGGATATTTGCAGCAAACAACTCTACAAAGTAATGGACGAAATACTGAAAGTAGACGTAAACGAAGAAGAGATTGAACCATTCCTGAAGGAAATCAACCGACATTTCGAGTATATCGACAAGGAAGATATTATAAAGAAAATCATCAGTATGACCTTCAATCGCTTCTTGGAATACTACGCCAATGCGCCCGAAATAGAAAAGCCATCGGGCAAACGCAGCAACCGAGAAGGCGAACGTGGCAGTCACAACAGTCGTGGAGAGCGCAACCGAAAAGCCCCACGCACCCCCGAAGCAGGCTACAAGCGTCTGTTCATCAACCTTGGAAAAGACGATGGGTTCTATCCCGGCGAGGTTATGCAGTTTATAAACAAGAACGTACACGGCCGCCAAGCAGTGGGACACATCGATTTGCTGGGCAAATTCTCTTACATCGAAGTGCCCGAAAAAGATGCCAACAAGGTGATGAAAGCTCTTAATGGTGCAACTTACAAAAAGCGTGAAGTGCGTTGCAACGATGCCGAAGAAGGCGGACACGCCCATGGTGGTCGCAACAATGGTGAACGTCGAAGCAAACGAAACGTTGGTGAAACAAACAACCGCCATTCTAACAGCAACCGTCAGGAACATAACAGCAAGCCGAAACGCAACGCTCGTCCACAGCAAGAAACGGCTGCAACAGGCGATTGGCGACAGTTCTTCCGGAACGATACCAAGCTGAAAGGCGAAATACCCGATTTCTCCGAAGAAGGTTGGGCAAGAAGAAAACCAAAGAAGAAATAACTTATTCCGCTATAACAAAAAAGACACCCCATTCGCTTTGAGGTGTCTTTTTTTTATCTAAACCGTAAGAGTTTTTCTGTTTAAATTTGTAAGGATAATTCTCTTAAAAAGTGATAAATGCGTTTTGACATTGCGAAAGCGTAGGTTTTGCGATGCAAAACCTACGCTTTTACCGTGCAAAACCTACGGTTTTGGAACGCCAAACAATAGGTTTTGTAATGCGTTGATGTATAATGAGTTACACAATAGCTACGCTTGCGAAAAATATTTACATTAATTTCGTCTATAAAAGTGGTGTATTCACTAACAAAGAGTGCCACTTCCACAATGTGAAAGCAGCACTCTTTTTTGTACTTAAACCCCAATCGGTTCATTAGGACGGATTTGCTTAGAAATGATAAGTTGGCTTGTCCAACGTTTATTTTACCACATATTTCTTGCCATTAATGATATACACGCCACGCTTCAGACCATTCTTGTCCTTAGCACCGGTACGTACTCTGATGCCGTTTATGGTTGTTATGTCGAATGATGAAGAAGCGTCATCGACTGAATTAATGGAAGTTACACCGGTAGAGGCATCGTTGGAGAAGCCCGACTCGTTAATTTCGCCGTCCTTAGAGGTGTACACGACGGTAACATTATATACATGGTCGCCCGTTACGCGAGTGTTGGTATAAGTCTGTTTATCGCCTTTTACGCTGTCAATCTTCTTTCCGTCTCGATAGATAACGTACTCTGTTATATCATCGTCCGCACCTGTTGCCACCTGTTCATAGCTTACATCATCGACACCGAAGATATAGCTTTGCCCTTAGGCGTGTTATGATGAATGGCAAAATACTTTGCTCCTTCCGGCACTTCAACGGTTATGCGTTTCCAGTTGGCATCTTCGTTGTAGGCGTTAGTTCCGTCTGCCTTCTCGCTCTTTATCTTAACGAAGGTAGCAGTGTCGGTTCCCTCTGTCGAATAAAGAATATCGAAGTCCTCAGTATAGCTTGTGTCGCCTGTGCGAGTGGCGATGTTCATAACATAGAATGTTACTTCCTGCTTTCTACCGGACAGTCGCGGAGAGATGAGCCAGTTGTTTTGTGCTACGAGTTTACGATTGGAATCGTATCCGTAGACAGCCGCAGCATATTGGTTTCCACCGTGAGGAGCCAGTCCCGGATTCACATCTGTCATATCTGCAATCCACCAATTAGGATTAAAGGCGGTAAAGGCGAAAGGCTCTCCCTGTCCGGGGTACGTTGAAGATGGCTGTAACGCACCTGTCATTCCCTTATCTCCATCGACCGGCGTCCAAGGTGTCATATCCTTTGCAAACGGAGCATAGCTTTCAAAACCGTCGTTAATTCGCTCGGGTTCGGGCAATACGGGGCGTCCCCAAGTGAGCACGACCTTGTTATCAGCAATTGCCTCTGCCTTAAGGTCGTTCACTCTGCCGTATGGCGAAGGTACGATTTTAACTGTTTTAGTTTCTGTTTCGTTGTCGGTAAGCAGCATATCGCCATCGTATATAATCATGGCTTTCACTTGGAACGATGTTGCCTGCTCGTTGATGGCAACAGGCAGCTTCAAAGTTATAGTATCATTTGCCATCGGAGAAAGCTCTTTAAGTCTGCTAACCGCATCGCACTGGTTGCCATCTGTGTAAAGAAGAGCAAAGTATCTGCCTACTGCTGCAGCTCCAAGATTTTTCACAACCACTTCAACTTTCCCTTTCTTGCCTGCTACAACGCTTTCCGGAGCCTTGATGCTTATCGCTGCGAGGTTACGTTCAAGCTGATTGATAATGTTTATATTGTCTATTCCTATAAACACTTTAGAGCCTTCTGCAACTCCATCGAACTTGACGATGACATATCTTTCTTTTGCATAAGGAGCCAAATCAACTGTCTTTCGTTCCCAACCGTCCTTTGCTGTTTGGTTAAGATTGTACTGTGCTACCACGTGGTCTTTGCCATCAGGTGTTTGCACCAATACTTTCAGTGTGGCTTCGTTGCCTGTCAAAGAATAAAGGTCGAAGAATAATTTAGGATTTGTAGCCCCTGCAAGAGCTACCTTCGGCATATTGACCGAAGTCTCATCACCTTGTTGTATCGTGAACGCTACTTCATTTCCGGCATATTCTTCGGTATAGTTTGTCCAAAGGAGACTACCACCGTCGTTATCCGAAGCTGCATCGGGAACTACACGCCATGCAGCTGCCGTTTTACGATTGTTGTATTGCTCGTTACCTAACAACGATGCAAAGCCGTTATCTAACTGTCCGCCTTTCATACTTTCCTTGAAAGGTAGCGGAATAGACGGTCCTACAACCACTCCGCGAGCAGTAACATAGTCGCTCTGCCCACCGTCGCCGTTGGCTCTGACTGCAAACCAAGCCAAAGTCTGGGTTTTTCCGTCTTCCATTGTGGTTTTGTTAGGGTCAAAAGGTATGGTTGCGCTTGTTTCGCCGGGATTACTTGTCGTCAGCGAGTCGCTCACTTCATATCCGAATTCGCCCTTTTCGAGTGCAAAGAACGTTACGCTGACATTCTCAGGGTCGAAGTATCCACCGTTGGCTCCCACTGATTGGAAGCTATCCCACACAGCTTTCAGCTTTGTTCCTTCGTCGGTAAACACGATGCCCGTAGGATTATGAGGACTGTCTATTCCTATAAATGCTTTGCCTGTAGACTTGCGTCCGATGTGCCCATCAAGGAATGGGGTAATGGTATAGGTGTGAAAGCCGTTTGTCGGAACGTCTTTGTCTGTCCATTCCACTCGTGTGCCTGTCGCTGATGCACCTATGCGGGCAACCTGCATTCCATCTCTGCTTACAACGAAACTATCTATGCGGTTCAGCATCGCCCCGTTGAGACTGACATTCGGAGTAGTAAAGCTGACAGTTGCTTGTAGTGCTCCTTTCTGCGCAGGAGTAATTGTCAGCGATTTTACTGAGTCGGGAGCTGCAGCGTATGCCGTTTTAGTAATAGTAATGCTGTCTACGGCAATCTGATACTTCTCTTTGGCAGTGGTATTATCGTGGAAACCAATATAGAAACTGCCATTGGCGTCGGGAATAATATCAGCAGTACATACCTGCCATTGTCCGTTAGTTTCTGAAAAGTCAGGAGTGAAAGTATCTATTAAGGTGTTTGACAGTTGCTCGGGGTTGTTTCCCTTTCCCCACTTCACCTCGATGGTGTTTTTATGTGCGTCCATTATATTGCGCACCTTAAACGCTACAGTGTAAACACGGTCGGAAGATAAATGTATCGGAGGCGTTACAAGCCAGTCGTCGCTTGCTGTAGTAACACGCATTTGATTACTCATGGCACCGTAACCCAACACTCCGTTACACCACCATGTGAATTTATCGTTGTTTGCGTCGATTACTTTGAACATTGACAAAGCAGATGCGCCTTCAAATCTATAGTTCCAGTCCGGCTCTATAGCAGAACCTGCTACCAAGGGAGCCGTATTAGCCCAGCGGCTGCCCTTTACATCGCCACTGATAGCCCTGACAGCATACGTATAGCTTGCTTGTTGCGCTGCCGATACATCATCGGTGCATGATGTGCTGCTAATGCCTGTTGCCACATTTGTAGTATCGCGCCCTTGTACACGGATTACATCATAAGTCAAAATGCCAAGTGTACCTTGATGAATGCCTGCCGTAGGTGCAGTCCATGTTATTGTTACCACACCATTTGCCAATGTTGCCGTAGGATTGCCTACTGTTTCCGGTTCATCAAAACCAATCCATTGCCTGATAGTAGTTGCCGGTGATGTTCCTGCAGAGTTTGATGCAGTAACGGCAAAGCTGTATTCGCCACTGTGAGATAGTTGAACAGGCTTGCTGATAGCTGCACCGGGTTGAGCCGAGCCTGCCGCCAATTGCGTTCCATTGGCTGTAATAACATAATCAACGCTCCCGTGCAAATTATCTCCCCCTACGGTCTTAGAGGGTAAAGTAAACCTCACCGTTCCGTTGAGGCTTGTTCCGCTGAATGTAGCTGCCAATTGCGAGACGGTAGCAGGTGCGTTGCTATCGGCCGGGGCTGGAGCTATCGCCATACCGTATAGCGTGATATTGGAGTCGGCTATCTTTGTAACTGCACCGGTTGCCAAATCGACCGTATAAAGAGCAGTGTTATAATCTTTGTCTTGTGCATACCAGTAGAAAGTATTATCCTTTGGATCAACTTCTCCCGTTTGGAAGTAAGGTCCTCCCCATTCGTCCGTAAGTTCAATACCGGTCGAACCTACTTTTGTCTCTAAGCCGTCAGTTGTAGAGATTTTATAAAGGATACCGTCTGAAGCTATACCGTAAAGGTGATTATCAGATGTTATGCCCATAGCTACATACTTACGCGTGGTCGTTCCAAACGTAGTACGTTTGCGTGTGCGGTAATCTACAGTACCCAACTCGTATTGCTGATTGCCGGCAGCACTGTTATAGAACTCTCCATACACCGTACCGTCCTTTGCCTGTGCTGTTTCCAATGCTGCAAGCGAGAAATCATCGTAGCTCTTTCCGCCACCTTCCCAAGTGGAAAGGTCGTAGGTATAAAGTGTTAATTCGCCGTTCCCAACCCCATAACGTTGGAAATCTACCGTATACAGCTTGCCATCGGCTATCTGTACACCGTTTTTTGCAATACGCTGAGCTTGTTTTCCCAGTTGGGTAAAGCTTATCTTGCCCGCTGTGCTTTGAGGACGGAAAGAGTAATAACCCCATTCCCCGTTAATCGTAGCGTTACCCCAAAGCGTAACAGAAGGGTCGATAGTTCTCGGTGTTCCATCAGACGCCTTGCGCATCATTGAATTCTCCAATGGAGCAAGAAGCATCGGCTGCCTTGCAGATTGTGTTGGGTTTGGCTTCATCAATCTATGGGCTTTCTGTGCCACACCGATTGTTGGAATGCACAGACCCATTGCTGATAAGATGATAGTAGTAAGTGCTTTTTTCATATATATAATGTTAAAATGATAGATTTGTATTAATGTAAGAGATAAAGGTTCTTTCATTAAGTCCTCTAAAAAAAATCTTAAGGCATACTCTAAAAACCTCTGTTATGGGAGAACCATTCAAAGATTGTTTTTAGAATATGCCTTAATATATATTACCACTCGTGGCTTATCTTTGATACCACTCGTGGAATAGAGCCGTGCCTATTCGTTGATAGCGAAAAGCTTTACTTCTTCAATACTTTCTTTCCGTTTACGATGTAAACGCCAGAAGGCAAGTTCTCGAACTTGTTGTTGAGACGAACACCCTGCAAAGTGTAAATAACTTTAGCAGCGGTGTCTACTGTCTGAACGTTTATACCGGTTGGTTTCCATGTTCCGTGAGGATAGATGCTGGCAGTAGCACCCACTTCGAGTAGTCGGTCTCTTGCTGCTTTGGCATCATCTTCCGTCATATTCTCCTTGATAATGCAAGGCGCAGACTCAACAAGTTTCTTAGCTGCCATCATTCCAAGACCCGTAATATCCTTCACAATACCAATTACTGCAATTTCTCTTTCGCCAACAGCTTCCAACACAAGGTCGTAGGTTGTTGGTGTGCTATTCGGTTGAATTGTTACCCAATCGGTTACAACCTTGCCATCTGAACCAAAGAGAGAGTGGAAGGTATAGCCGCTCTTTTCGAGCTTCTTCCATTCCGTTCCTGCCGGAGTAGCGATTTTACAGTCGGTAAATTCAGGAACATAGTTTAATCTGCCCATACTTCCCTTGTATTCGTCCTTGGTTGTTCCATTACCCTTGATACGAACGTTGCACTTGTTGAACTTCCAACGGCCGCTGGTGATACCGTTCACGCCACCGCTGATTTCCAAAGAACACTCCTGAACAATAACGGTACCGGGGTTGAGGACACCATAGCAGTAGTCTTCATTACCTGACACTGCACCTTTTATTGTAAGTTTGCCTGCGCCTGTGAAAGTAAGCTTTTCGTAATTAACCATACCACCGCTCTTCTCCGAAGTAATGGTATTCTCGCCGATGAGGACTACTTTCAAGTCCTTGATAGAGTTCCAAAGACCAACACCCGCAGCTTTCTCCGCTGTAATGTTAATTGTAGCATTGTCAAGAGTGAGGGTATTCGTTGCCGGGTCGTAGTTAGCCTTACCCTTTACACCTTCTATGGCTGTCAAGTCGCCACAGTTCTCAGAAGTTACGCGCTTTCCGCCAATCAGAATACCGTAGTTTTCAGGTGCGGTATTAGGTTTGATTGTTACCCAATCGGTTACAACCTTGCCATCTGAACCAAAGAGAGAGTGGAAGGTATAGCCGCTCTTTTCCAGCTTCTTCCATTCCGTACCTGCCGGAGTAGTGATTTTACAGTCGGTAAATTCAGGAACATAGTTTAATCTGCCCATACTTCCCTTGTATTCGTCCTTGGTCGTTCCGTTGCCCTTGATACGAACGTTACACTTATTGAACTTCCAACGACCGCTGGTGATACCGTTCACACCACCGCTGATTTCCAAAGAACACTCCTGAACAATAACGGTGCCGGGGTTGAGAACACCATAGCAGTAGTCTTCATTACCTGACATTGCACCCTTTATTGTAAGTTTACCTGCGCCTGTGAAAGTAAGTTTTTCGTAATTAACCATACCACCGCTCTTCTCCGAAGTAATGGTATTCTCGCCGATGAGGACTACCTTCAAGTCCTTGATAGAGTTCCAAAGACCAACGCCCGCAGCTTTCTCCGCCGTAATGTTAATTGTAGCATTGTCAAGAGTGAGGGTATTCGTTGCAGGGTCGTAGTTAGCCTTACCCTTTACGCCGTCTATGGCAGTCAAATCGCCACAGTTTTCAGAAGTTACACGCTTTCCGCCAATCAGAATACCGTAGTTTTCAGGTGCGGTATTAGGTTTGATTGTTACCCAATCGGTTACAACCTTGCCATCTGAACCAAAGAGAGAGTGGAAGGTATAGCCGCTCTTTTCCAGCTTCTTCCATTCCGTACCCGCCGGAGTAGCGATTTTACAGTCGGTAAATTCAGGAACATAGTTTAATCTGCCCATACTTCCCTTGTATTCGTCTTTGGTTGTTCCGTTGCCTTTGATACGAACGTTGCACTTGTTGAACTTCCAACGGCCGCTGGTGATACCGTTCACACCACCGCTGATTTCCAAAGAACATTCCTGAACAATAACGGTGCCGGGGTTGAGGACACCATAGCAGTAGTCTTCATTACCGGACATTGCACCCTTTATTGTAAGTTTGCCTGAGCCTGTGAAAGTAAGCTTTTCGTAATTAACCATACCACCGCTCTTCTCCGAAGTAATGGTATTCTCGCCGATGAGGACTACCTTCAAGTCCTTGATAGAGTTCCAAAAACCAACACCGGCAGCCTTTTCCGCTGTAGTGGTAATAGTAGCATTTTCGAGAGTAAGCGTATTCGTTGTCGGGTCGTACTTAGCTTTACCCTTTACGCCATCTATGGCTGTCAAGTCGCCACAGTTTTCAGAAGTTACACGCTTTCCGCCAATCAGAAGATTGTAGTTTTCTGCCTGCACCTGCTGTGGCAGGACGAAAGCCGTAACGAACAGTGCGACCACAGCCGCATACATGTTCCTAAGTAAATTGTTTTTCATTGTTTTAAACGTGCCTCTCCATAATCCCTGTACGTACAGGGAAACGCCTTACCGAGACCGGGGCATTTTGATTAATAAATTAATTGTTTAGCTATTTGGTTGCAAATATAATCCTTTTTTTTTAATTTGTGCAAAAGTATAAGACTATTATTGATAAGAAACGACAAAAAAACGAATACTATTCTTATGCTTTACTTGCTGTCTGTCAAAAGCCTAAATCGTCTTTTAAAAGTATAACTCCCCTAATGAAACAGAGAGAGCTCTTCTCTTCTGTTCTGTAAAGACAATTCTGTTAAAAAGTGATAATTACGCTTTTGCGATGCGAAACAATAGGTTTTATAATACATTGACAAACAAATAGTTAGGCAATAGTTGCCCTTACGAAAAATGTTTACACAATTTCCTCATCCTTTCATTAATACAAGCGATAAGACATACCGCTGTAACTCTTATTCCATACTACAGCAATTTACCCACTTTTGAGTATTGCATAAAATATTCTATTTGCTTATTTTTGCGATTTCAAATAACATTTGCTAAATGATTCGAACAGGATACATACTTTTTTTTATATTTATTTTTCACGCCATTACGGGGTTTGCACAAGATACAACAGGTGGGATTGTCTTGGAAAACCTTACGCATCAACCGGTTATAGGGGCTTCCGTTACACTTTCAGAAACCAAGAATGTTGTGGCAATAACCGATATGAACGGGCGTTTTACGGCGAAAAACATAAATGGAAAAACTATCCGTATAAGCTATATCGGATTTAAACCATTGGTTGCAAAAGCTACTAAAGATGCTACCTACTATTTAGTAGAAGACACAAACGCATTGGCAGAAGTGGTAGTTACGGCACAAGAGTCGCGCGGATTGGCTTCTGCCTCTACCATTGGCAAGAAGGCTATGGAGCATTTGCAGCCTTCTACCTTCTCCGACTTATTGGAATTGCTGCCCGGCGGACGTTCTGCCGACCCGTCGCTGAATAGCCCGAACAGCATTCGGTTGCGCGAAGTATCATCAAACAGTGGTGCAAACTATGCCACTTCGTCGCTTGGAACAAGTTTCGTCATTGATGGAGCACCCGTTTCAAACAATGCCAATATGCAGTATATGAAAGGGGCTTGGGACACGCCTGTTACCAATCGCGACTTTACCAATAAAGGCATTGACATGAGAACCATATCGACCGACGATATTGAAAAGGTGGAAATAGTGCGCGGTATTCCTTCCGTGGAATATGGCGATCTTACCACGGGACTCGTAAAAATAGAACGCCGTCGTGGCGGCAACAATCTGAGTGCTCGCTTAAAAGCCGACATGAGCAGCAAACTTTTCTACTTGGCAAAGGGTTTCGAGTTCGGAAAGCGTTGGACACTCAACCTTAGTGCCGACTATCTTGATGCCAATCGCGACCCACGCAATTCGTTGGAGCGTTACTCACGCGTTACATTCTCGGCACGTAGCGGCGCAACTTGGACTAAAAAGAACTATACGCTGAAGTGGACGAACAACTTCGACTATGGTGGTTCGTTCGATGGTGAGAAGTTAGACCCCGACTTAAACAAAGGGAAAATAGATACTTACAAATCGAAATACAACCGTTTCGCCTTCAATACGGCACTCAACGTAGCATTTAAACACAAACTTTGGCTAAAGTCGATAAGCGCAACGTTCTCCTCAAGCTATCAGCACGATGTTATTTCGCGCACACGTTTGGTGCAATTATCGCAAATGACGCCTGCCGTAACCACCACGGAAGAAGGCGAATACAACGTTCCCATTCTGCCCTACACCTATTATGGTACTCAAGATGTGGACGGAAAGCCCCTCAATATATTTGCCCGGCTGAATGGAAAACTGCAAATTCCATCTACCATCATTGCCAACACGTTGCTTGTTGGTGCATCTTGGACATTGGATAAGAACTATGGAGACGGACAGAAATTCGACCCTCTGCACCCACCTTATACAGGTATTTCCGTCCGACAGCGTAAACTTTCAACTATCCCGGCTATGAATACGCTTGCCGTTTATGCCGAAGAACAGTTGCGCATACCCATTGCACGCCATACGTTTGAACTGAACGGAGGTATCAGAGCGAGTCAAATGCTTAATCTGCCCACTTCCTACACGATGCACGGACATTGGTATTTCGACCCGCGAATGAACCTTGGGTGGTCGTTTCCGCAATTCAAAATAGGCAAATGGACAACAAATGTCCGCATACAAGGTGGCGTAGGTCAGCACACGAAGAACCCAACAATGGAGTATCTTTACCCCGACCCACGCTATTTGGACATTGTGCAACTCAGCTACTACCACCCCAACAACAATTACAGAGTAATTAACGTGCGCACATTCGTTACCGATGCCACCAACAAAGCATTGAAGCCTGCCCGCAATCTGAAGTGGGAGTTTGGCACAGACATTAATATAGCGGGCAACAACCTATCTGTTACCTACTTCAAAGAGAACATGACGTCGGGGTTCCGCGGAAATACTGTTTACCAACCCTACACATTCAAGCAATACGATACATCGGGTATCGATCCCAACAGTATAACGGCTGCACCCGATGTTGCCACCCTACCCTTCACAATGGTGCAGGAATTGTTTGGACGAAACGAATATACCAACGGCAGTCAGACGTTAAAGCGAGGCATAGAATATACCTTTGCCACACGCCGAATACCGTCGTTGCACACCCGACTCACTGTAAACGGAGCATGGTTCAGAACCGTTTACCGCAATTCGCAGGTTGTTGCCTATCGCCCTTCAGCGGTTATCAACAACAAACAGATACAGTATGTCGGCTTATACCGCGACAACGACGGTCTGAAAAACGAAATGGCAAATACCAATTTCACGTTCGACACCGACATTCCAAAGCTCCGTTTGGGCTTTTCACTATCGGCTCAATGCCTTTGGTTCAGCTCTGCGCAGCGACTTCCGCTAAGCAATGAACCCGACCAATATATTTCTCCCGACGGCACGATACACGATTGGCAAAAGGAATATGCAAACGATACGTATCTGCGCTTCCTCGTTCGCAACCATTCGGCAGTTGAATACATAAAATATACCGTACCGTTCTCAATGAATTTGAACTTAAAGGTAACGAAGAAGTTGCTCAACGACCGCCTCAATGTAGCGATGTTCTGCAACAAAATCTTAGATTATACTCCTGATTACGAACAAAACGGCATTAAGATAAGACGCAGCGTACGCCCTTATTTTGGCTTGGAAGTCAATGCAAAATTATGAAACAAGTACTTCAGATAATATTTCTTGCACTCATCGGCACAGCTTTAACAGCCTGCCACAATAGCACCGACGACTATATGGCGTCGGTAACCATCGTTGTCAGTGGTGGCGACAGTTTGCAAATAGACCGTGTTCAGGCAACTGCCACGATAAGAAATCTGAACACAAAGCAAGTTATTACTTCCACGAATTTCAATGGAAACATTCTTAAACAGCAACTGCTGCGTGGTGCTTATCAAATCAGCGTAGACGGCAGCATACGATACACCAACCCAAAGCAGCAAACCCGCATACGCTCGTTTCGCAGTCAGACCGACTTTATTGCCTTTGCCGACAGCGACGACTACATTCTTGAAATGAAACCCATATTTACAGATTAAATGAAAAGACTCCGACTGCTATATATTATAATAGGTGTAGCATCTGCTCATATCGCCTTTGCGCAAGATTCGGCACGCTATGAGCGGGCAAGCATTACCAACTTGCCTTATCAAACAGCGTGGCAGAACCCTGCCATCTACGGTACTGCCTTTCGGTTTACACAAAACGAACTTATGCTGACAGCCCGCTATTCACACGCTTCAGCCCCTTTGTTGCTTGAAAAAGGCGACAGACATTCGGCAGCAGAAGCCAAAACCACAGCCTATATTCGCCTTTCCAATCATACAACAGTATGGGGGAAAGCGGCATATACAACCCAAAAGACGTCCAACATACGGTGGAACTCCACCTCCGACTACGATTTGCTTGCCCCTTACATACTTGCCGATACCGTAGGAGGCGATACACAGGGCGAGCGATACACATTTTCGGGAGGCTACGCCACTGCCATTGGCAAATGGAACGTAGGTGCCGAGATGTTGTTCCGTGCCGAACAAGAATGGAGAAACTACGACCCGCGTATGCGTGGCATTGTTTCCGACCTTACAGTGAAAGTAGGTGCAGCCTATCAGACAACAGGCAACTATCAACTTGGAGCAAGTCTTTCGGGCAATATATACAAACAGTCGAACGATGTAGACCTATACAACGAACAGGGCGGAGCAGCCCAATACGTGATGACGGGATTAGGAACGCACTACAAACGCTTTTCCGGCTTTGCTTCCGATGTAAACTATACGGGTAGCGGAAGTACGCTTCTGCTTTCGGCACAACCGCTTACGCAACGTGGTTTCTATGGCGACATAACATTAGAAAGCAGCCGATACAAACGTATCAGCAACGAATACAACTCGTTACCACTCACAACATTATACAACAACAATGTTGCTGTAACTGCAGGCTTTAGAAACAAGGCTGCCGGAAACCAATGGGCAACATTCGCACACTACGCTTTCGACTGCCGGCACGGCGACGAACACGTTGCAGGCGATGCCGTTGCAGGTGTTTACCCTGTATTGGCAGACCTCACAATGTACAAACATTACCGCACTACGGCATACGCAGGGGGTATGTTTACTGCTCTTTCAAAGAGCCAATGGACCATCGGAGCAAAGTTGGGCTACGTTTCCAACCGCTCAAAGTATGTTTATCCAAGCAGGAAAATAAACTTTTCGCACATCTTCACCGAAGCTACTACGCAACTGTTGTCGCCCATTGGTAAACGATGGCTTATTGATTGCCAACTGACGGCAGCTTATTTTGCAAAAGCAAATGCAACCATTGACATGCCATACGCCGATATGGAACCCTTCTTTACGCAGATGGTAAATTACAACTATATACAGCAGCGTGCCGGTCATGGGCATATCAACGCCCGTTTTCGCACCGACTACAAAATCAACAACCCACGTTATGGTATGTTTGCCGAACTACAAGGCGCAACAACCTTCACGACGGAACATAAAAAACAAATAACGATGAGCCTTACAATGGGGCTTACGTTCTAAATAAATTATTCAATAATCCATTAAATAGAAAGAAAATGACAAAGAAAATTTTAATGAGCACACTGCTGCTCTTAGTAATGTGTTTTAGTTTTGTTTCTTGTTCGGACGACAAGGACCAACCAACAGCAACCTCTTCGGTGGTTATCAATCTTGAAATGCCAATGACAATTCAAGACGGAACACTCACCGATGCACAGATTGTATTTATCAATAAGAAGTCTGCACAGCCCTATACAACACAGCAGATTGAAAAAACAGCCAACGGGTACACCGCAAAAATAGAGAATATACCCGTCGGTTCATACTCTGTATTTGCGGTTGGAACAGCCCACTTTACAGCCGACGGCAAACAAACCGTAGCTAACGTAAAGGCTACCAACGAGAATGTGGAGATTGCCGAAAGCCAAACAGGCAACACCGTTAAGCTCTTGTTTGATGTTTTCACAGGTAAAGAGGGTTTTGTTATATCTGAAATATTCTTCCGTGGTTCACCAAGAGACGGCGGTAGTCCCTACAACAGAGACCAATACTTTAAAATTACCAATAACAGCAACGAGCTTTTATATGCCGACAGTATTGTTATCATGGAGTCAGCTTTCAGAAACGACAACCCACAGAAGTATCTGAAGGACTTACGCGACGAAGGTTTTGCTGCAGAAGCCATTTATATGATACCCGGAAGTGGAAAAGACGTTCCTGTAAAGCCGGGCGAAAGTCTTTTAATTGCACTGAATGCAAAAGACCATAAAACAGTAAGCGGCTCGTCTTACGACCTCAGCAAGGCTGACTTTGAGTTTTACGATGAGTCTAAGGTAACTATAAAGGACGAGGACAACCCATCTGTCAAGAACCTCGACAAGTGGTATTGCTATACTCAATCTTTCTTTATTCTCAATATGCACGGCAACAATGCCTATGCGATTGCTAAGATTCGTGGCACGAAAGACGACTTCCTGAAGAACAACGCATACGATGCCCAATACTACGCAGTTAATGGTAAATTGATGACAACCAACGCTTATTTCGTACCAAATGCGTGGATTATTGATGCCGTAAACCTTTCTTATAAGGACAACGACCACCAATGGCGCGTAATGTCTATTATACTTGACAAGGGCTATACTTATTGTTCAGACAATAAAAACGACAAGAGCGGTATTGGGACAGCTGTAGTACGCAAGATGGTGAATGGTAAATATGCAGATACCAACAACTCAACTGAAGACTTCACACCAAAGGCTACACCAACCGTTAAGTAAGGTATTTAAAGCTGTTAGAGACGCAAAAAGCGCACTCTAACAGCTTTTTTTTATTATAAAAACATTATGAACAGACTTTTTTCGCATCTACTTGTTGCACTCTTCCTGCCGCTTTCGCTATCGGCACAGACGTTAGAGACGGACAAATCGTACAGAACAGGTAAGTTGGAAAACGGACTTACCTATTACATTCGACACAATTCAAAAGAGCCGGGCTTAGCTGATTTCTACATTGCACAGCGTGTTGGGTCTATTCTTGAAGAGCCTCGCCAACGTGGTTTGGCACATTTCTTGGAGCACATGGCGTTCAACGGTACAAAGAACTTTCAAGGAAAAGGCAGCTCATTGGGCGTTGTGCCGTGGTGCGAAAGCATCGGTGTAAAGTTCGGAACAAACCTGAATGCCTACACCAGCGTAGAACAAACGGTCTACAACGTATCTGCCGTGCCTGTAAAACGCGAAGGAATTGTAGATTCTACTTTGCTTATTCTGCACGATTGGAGCCACTTCCTGTTGCTCAACGACGATGAAATAGACAAAGAACGCGGGGTTATCCACGAGGAATGGCGCACGCGCCGTGCCGGAATGGCTGTACAACGCATGATGGAACGTGTGCTTCCTGTGGTTTATAAAGGCACAAAATACGAAGATTGCCTGCCTATCGGCTCGATGGATATTGTAGACAACTTCCCTTATAAAGACTTGCGCGACTACTATCAGAAATGGTATCGCCCCGACTTGCAAGCCATTATTGTGGTGGGCGACATCGATGTGGACAAGATGGAACGGAAAATTCGCCGTACATTTGCTGATGTTCCCAAGCCTACAACCCCTGCCGAAAGAGTTTATTATCCCGTTGCCGACAACGATAAAATGATAGTTGCCATCGACAAAGATACAGAGCAGCCCATCATGCTCGTAAATCTCTACATGAAACAAGATGCCACTCCCGACAGCGAAAAGAACCTTGTGGCAACTGCTCGTAAGAGTTATGTAACAGAACTTGTTACCTTTATGATAAACAGTCGCCTTGCCGACATCAAGAGGCAAGCTACGCCACCTTTCCACAGTGCATCGGTGGGTGCAGGACAATTCCTTATTTCAAAGACAAAAGATGCCTTTTCGCTTTCGTTCGGTTGCTTGCAAGAGAACGTGAAGGGTTCGTTCCAAGCTGCCATTGCCGAAATAGAACGTGCCCGACAACACGGTTTCACGGTAAGCGAATTGCAGCGTGCAAAAGCAGGACTACTGAAAGCTGCCGAACGCAGATACACCGAGCGCAACGACCGTCGCAACCGCTACTTTGTAAGAGCAGCACTGCAAAACTTCTTGGCAAGCGAACCGATTACCACAGCCGAATACGATTACAAGCTGATGCAGCAGTTCGATAAAGAAGTTGCACTGACCGACGTGAACAAGGAAGTTGCCGAACTTGTTTCAAACAAGAACCAAGTGCTTACGGTATATGCTCCCGACAAACCCGACTTCCCCATTGCCGATGCGCAAACCTTCGAGAAATATGTGCTCGACGCGCAAGCCAAGAAGTACGAACCTTACAAAGAGGCGTCTGCGGGAAAAGAACTCATAGACAAACTGCCGAAGAAAGGCAAGATAAAGAGCGAGCAGAATTGGGGCAAATTCGGCGTGAAAAAACTTGTATTAAGCAACGGCGTGGAGGTCTATGTGAAACCTACGGAGTATGCAAAAGACCAAATCAGTATGCGTTTCTTCGGCGAAGGCGGCACATCGCTCTATCCTGATGCCGATGCACTGAACTTCCACATGCTTACAAGTGCCATAACCGATGCAGGAGTGGGCAAGTTCGACAACATTCAACTCAGCCGAATACTCAGCGGAAAATCGGTTCGCGTGAGTCCGAGTATCGGCTACGAAACGCAAGCCATCAACGGCAGTTCATCGGTAAAGGACTTGCAGACACTGTTGGAGCTGACTTACCTTTACTTTACCGCACCGCGCAAAGATGCAGAAAAGTTCAAAGGCAGCATTGCCACCATGCGTTCGTTTCTTAAAAACCGCGAAGCCAACCCGCAAGTGGCTTACAACGATTCGGTTTCGGCTATCCTTTACGGCAACCACCCACGCCTGCAAAACATTACAACAAGCAATATAGACCGTGTGTCGTACAACCGCATTTGGCAAATATACAACGAACGCTTCAGCGATGCGTCAGGTTTTAAAATGGTTTTGGTAGGCAATATCGACATGGAAAAGCTGCGACCGCTGCTCTGCCGGTATGTTGCAACGCTGCCGGCAAAGGGGAAACGCGACACTGTGAAGGACACTTACCCCGCAGTGCGCAACGTAAACGAAACGCATACTTTCAGGAAGAAGATGAACACACCTTCTACCTTAGTGAGCGTTTTCTATACTTTCGACGAACCTTATACGGCAAAAGCAGACCTCGCACTCGATGTTTTCAAACGTGTACTGACAATTGCCTACACCGATTCCATACGCGAAGAGAAAGGCGGAACGTATGGCGTAAGCGTACAAAGCCGGCTCGACAGGAGCTCAAAGCTACTACTTTAATAAAGATAGGCTTCCGCACCGACCCTGCAAAGTACGAAATGCTGATGCCCATCGTTTACAGACAGATAGAGAACATTGCCAACAACGGGCCGTTGGCAGAGAGTATGGCGAAAGTAAAGACGTATTTGCTGAAAGCATACCAACAGAATGCCATCACAAACAATTATTGGGACTATGTTATTTACAACTATCTGCGACACGGCGTAGACTTCCACACAGGGTACGAAGACCTTCTGAACGGACTTACTGCACAAGATATACGGCAGATTGCAAAAGATATGCTGAAATCGAACCGCCGCATCGAAATAACAATGATGCCGGAATAAGACCGAATGGGGCTATTTTTCAATTTCTTGAAAAGCAGCCCTATTATTTTCGTTTACAGCGATTTACGCTGCAAAAACGTTACTCTTTCAATTTATTTACACGTAAAGAAATATTTATTTACGTGTAAATAAATATTTACTTACACGTAGAAAAAGAATTATTTACGTGTAAGTAATTTGCCGAGGTGATGCAAAAACAGGAGAAACTCTTAGTTTAGGCAAGCTGTAAGTGCGCAATTCATCGCGTTCCTACACGGCAAAAACAATACAAATTCTTAGCATCGGCAAGAAGAAAATAGCAGGAAAGCGTATATTGAACCAACATATTGAAAACAAAAAGCGAGTATGCCGAAAGTCTGTTTTGGCATACTCGCTTTTTCGTACAGCAACTATGCCGGAACAGAAACATTCGCCGAATAGTTCTGTTTTTCGGCATATTATTCGTTTTTATTTATTAACTTTGCGGTCTAAAGGCTTTCGTAGGAAGAACGAGAAATATCAGAAGACTTTCAAAGATTTAAGCAACAAGAGGAAGAAATGGACTTTTCGGAGGTTATAGGACAAGAAGAGACAAAGCAACGACTGCTGAAAATGGCAGCGGACAAGCACGTTCCGCATGCCTTGCTCTTTTGCGGTCCTTACGGTTCGGGCAAGATGGCTCTGGCAATGGCATTTGCAAGCTACCTGCTCGAAACTTCATCGGCATCGCCCGAAAACACAAAGGCTATGCTGAAGAAATGGGAACACCCCGACTTACACTTCACCTACCCTACCATAAAGCTACCGAACACGAGTTCGGAATACCAGCCTACAAGCAGCGATTTTGCGAAAGAATGGCATAAAATGATAATGGAAGGAGCCTATTTCAACATTCGCGAATGGATGAACGAAATGGGGGCAACAACCCAACAAGCCATTATTACAGGTGCGGAAAGCGATAACATTTCAAGAAAACTTGCCCTGCAATCGAGTCAGGGAGGCTATAAAGTTTCCATAATATGGCTGCCCGAACGAATGAACCAGACGTCGGCAAACAAGATTTTGAAACTCTTGGAAGAGCCAACCGAAGGAACGGTGTTCCTAATGGTGAGCGAAGAGCCGGAAAAACTGCTGGAAACGATTGTCAGCCGCACACAGCGCATTGATGTAAAGCGCATAGACGACACCGATATAGAGAAAGCATTGATTGCACAACGCGGTTTGGACGCCGACATAGCTCACCGCATAGCAAGAAGGGCAAGGGGCAGCTGGCTGAATGCGATAGAAGAACTGAGCAGCGACAATGAGTCGAAAGAATTTCTCGCACTGTTTCAGCAACTTATGCGTTCGTGCTATATGCGGGATATAAAGGCATTGAAACGCTGGAGCGAAGCAGCGGCAGCATTTGGCAGAGAGAAAGAAAGGCGTATGCTGGTTTACTTCCAACAGCAGGTAAGAGAAAACTTTATGTTCAACTTCCGCAATCCCGAACTTGTGTATATGTCGTTGGAAGAGGAGGAGTTTGCCAAGAACTTCGCACGCTTCATAAACGAAAAGAACATTATAGAAATAAACGAACTGTTTGGAAAATGCCACAGAGACATCGGGCAAAATGCCAATGGCAAAATTGTATTCTACGATATGGCGTTGAAGATGATAGTTCTGCTTCTAAGAAAGTAATATTTGCACATTTCAAACTATATATATACCCTTGCGGAAACAATAGAAAAAAGCGTTCCGAAAAGCAAGGTCTCAAAGTTAAACAATGGATTATAAAGATATGAAATTCAAGATGTGGACAGGCTGCGACCGCGGTCTGTGCCATCAAGCGTGCGGACGCTCCGACAAACAGCTGAATACTTACGACTGGTTGGAAGATGTTCCGGGCAATACAGATACAACCGACCTCGTGGAAGTGCAATTCAAAAACACACGCAAGGGATATTATCACAACGTGAACAACCTTGATTTGCACAAGGGAGACATTGTTGCAGTGGAGGCAAACCCCGGGCACGACATTGGCGTAGTTACACTTACGGGCAGATTGGTGAAGCTACAACTAAAAAAAGCCAACTGTATGAAGTCGCCTGATGATATTAAGCGCGTGTACAGAATTGCAAGAGAGGTGGACATGGAGAAGTACAGGGAAGCCAAAGCAAGGGAACACAACACGATGATAGAGAGCAGGCAGATAGCAAAAGCGTTGAACCTGCAAATGAAGATTGGCGATGTGGAATATCAGGGCGACGGCAACAAAGCCATATTCTACTATATTGCCGATGAGCGTGTAGACTTCCGACAGCTCATAAAAGACCTTGCTGCAGCCTTCCACGTGCGCATCGAGATGAAGCAGATAGGTGCCCGGCAAGAGGCGGGACGCATTGGCGGAACAGGTCCGTGCGGCAGAGAGCTTTGCTGTGCTACGTGGATGAAAAACTTTTCGAGTGTTTCGACAAATGCAGCACGCTGTCAGGACATTTCGTTGAACCCAACGAAACTGGCAGGTATGTGCGCCAAACTGAAGTGCTGCCTAAACTACGAGGTAGACGAATATATGGAAGCAAGCCGGAAACTGCCCGGAAAAGAAATTCATTTGCATACGATGGACGCCGAGTACTTCTTGTTTAAAACAGACATTTTGAACGGTCTCTGCACGTATTCTACCGATAAGAACTTAGCCGTAAATCTTGAAACGATTTCTGCTGAACGCGCAAAAGAAATCATAGAAATGAACCGTCAGGGCGAAAAACCGCTTTCGCTGCTGAACAACGGACAAGCCAAACCGGCGAAAAAGCCTATCGACTTGTTGGCAGAAGCCGACCTCAGCCGATTCGACAAAGACAAGACAGGCAGAAAGAACAATCGACGAAACAACAAAAAGAACGGTCAGCCACGAAGCCAAGAGCACGGTCAGCAAAGGGCAAACCCGCAGGAACAGAACGGACAACCGCACCAACGCCGAAACGGAAAGCCCAACAGGCGACCGACGCAGCAAGGCAACCGGCAGCCGAGAACACCAAACAACAACGATAATGAATAGGAAAGGACATTCCTTTTCGCACATCATAGCACTTGCAATCGTTGCCATAACAGCGATTGCATGCAAAGATGCCCGCACCTACGACAGCTATAAAGCCTTGCCAATCGATGGGTGGGAGCGCAACGATACGGCTGTCTTCTACATTCCGCGACAATGGGAAGGAATGTACAGCATGGACTTAGGCGTAAGGGCATCGCAAAGTTATCCGTACAAGAAAATCACGTTCATCGTGGAACGTAGCGTAATACACCGCAAGGGAAAGAAGCAAACAAGCCGCAACTACCAAGACACCCGTAACTTGCAACATTATAAACGATGACGGAAGATTGGCAGGAAAGCGCGGAATAACAACAAGCGAGATACAACAACGCATTGCCATATTTCCGTTACAACGCAACGATTCGCTTCGCATTTCCGTGCGCCACATCATGAGCAAGGAACTGCTTCAGGGTATTAGCGATGTGGGAATACGAATTGTAAAACGTAGATAAACAAAAAGGAACAGGACATCTGAACGCCCGATACTTTCTTCGCAAATAGCGGAACAGCCGGCAAAACTCTTCTAAAAAGGCGTAAAAAAACAAACATTATTCTGTATTTCCTTGCTCAACTCACTGTTTTTGTGTACATTTGTCCAACTTAATATCAATCCACGATACAGATGAGACAACTGAAAATCACCCAGTCGATTACAAATCGAGAAAGCACAGCACTCGAAAAATACCTTCAAGACATAAGCCGCGAAGACCTCGTAAGCTTAGATGAAGAGATTGAGTTAGCGCAAAAGATAAAGCAAGGCGATGCAAAAGCCCTCGAAAGGCTTACCAAAGCCAATCTGCGATTTGTCGTCTCTGTGGCAAAACAATATCAAAATCAAGGTTTATCGCTCCCGGACCTTATCAACGAAGGCAATTTGGGACTGATAAAAGCAGCTAAGAAATACGACGAAACACGGGGATTTAAGTTTATTTCGTATGCTGTATGGTGGATTAGACAAAGCATAATGCAAGCCATTTCGGAACAAAGCAGGCTCGTGCGTGTGCCAATGAACCAAATGGGCTCGATAAACAAGGTGCGCAAGGTTATCCATCAGTTCGAACAAGAACACCAACGCCTGCCCGGCATCGACGAGATAATGGAAGAAGTAGACTTACCGAAAGACAAAATAGCGGAAGTAATGTCTATGATTACAAAGAAAGTATCGATGGACGCACCTATTTCAAGTAGTGATGACGGCAGTTTACTCGACGTTTTGCCCAACAAGAACTCCCCTTCTGCCGACGAACAGCTGCTGGAAGAGGGACTGAAGAAAGAGATTGAGCGAGCATTGGTAACACTTTCAGAACGCGAACAAATCATCTTAAGAGGATATTTTGGCATCAATCAGCGAGAAATGTCGCTCGAAGAAATAGGCGAACAGACAGGACTGACACGCGAACGCGTCAGACAACTCAAGGAAAAAGCCATAAAACGCCTGCGCCACAACGTAAAAAACGATTCGTTAAAAGGATACTTGGGAGAATAAGAATAAAGACAAAAAACGACTCTTAAAAAGAATATTTAGGAAATAAGAATAAAAATATGAGATACTACAAATTTGTTTTAATAGCAGTAATGCTATTCGGTCTGACGACCACCACAACTGCAAAAGACGCTTACAAAGCCGTAAAGGTTTACATGTTCGGCTTTTCGGCATCGTTCAACGACTCTACTGTGAACTTCACCGATATACAGGCAGTAGACGCTTACGTTGAAAACAACCACACACACTTCTTGGTAAACCGCGACGAATATTCATATCAGCTGCGTTATTACATGGAAAGCATACAGCCGGACAGCTATCCTACCACCCTTGTTGTGTATGCCCTGACCGAAAAGGACGCTATGAAGAAGTACTTGAAAATGCAAGAGAAGTACACCAAGAAAGCAAAAGTAAAGTATATTGTCAATGCCATTCCTACATCGAAGTTCAGCTTTAAAACGGTGTTGCCGGACGAATTGCAACAGCAAATGATTCAAGAGAATGCTGCAAATCGCAAAGAAGAGTAAAGGAAACCACTAACAATGCAAGCACACAACTTTAAAATAGCAGAGCTAAATGTTCGCATTGCCTTTGCCGACAGCGAGAAAAACAGCATAAAACTTCTGCCGTCGTTTGCTCCATTCAGCACGGAAACATTCAAGGAAAACCTGTTTTTCCAACTCACCGTAGACGACCGGCTACGTCCGGTACCCAAGGAAAGACGAAAACACATACGCAATTTCGACACAGGAAACGGCGATACAATAGTCGATAAATTAGAAGACGGAGGCTATCAATACATTATAAAAGATATAAAAGGCATTGATTGCTGCCTTCTGATAACCAACAAGGACTTCTCCGACTGCCGTTGCGCACTCAATGGAAACTACAATATGCGCAGCTTCGGACTGAATAATGCCCTTATGTTGATATTTGCTTTCGCCGGTGCACATAAGCAAACGCTGCTGATACACGCATCGTTGGTGCGCAACAACAATTTCGGCTATGCGTTCATTGCAAAGAGTGGCACGGGCAAATCCACACAAGTAAGTATGTGGCTAAGGCATATAGCAGGGTCGGACCTTATGAACGACGACAATCCCATTATTCGATGCATCGACAACGAGTTTTGGATTTTCGGCAGTCCGTGGAGCGGAAAGACACCGTGTTATAGGAATGTAAAAGCCCGACTCGGTGCCATTACGCGCATCGACCGCGCTACAGCCAACTCCATAGACAAACTTTCGCCTATTCAGGCATTTGCTTCGTTGCTTCCATCGTGCTCAAGTATGAAGTGGGATACTGATATTTACAATGCCATTTGCGATACAATAACAAAGATAGTGGAAACAACCGGCATCTACACGCTGCACTGCTTGCCCGACAAAGAGGCGGCTGAAGTGTGTTACAACGCAATAAGCAAGACACCATAATGCCAACAAATAGCATAAAACCAACTAAAATTCAGTTTGAGAATGCTGTCTTCCTACCCGAAATAGTGAAGATACTGAACGAAGGGCATACCGTTACGCTCACGTTGCGAGGCTACTCCATGAGGCCGTTTTTAGAGAATTGCCGCGACAAAGCTCTATTGGTAAAACCCTCTACAATAGCCATTGGCGACCCGGTTTTAGCAGAAATAACCCCAAAACACTTTGTGTTGCATCGCATTGTAGCCATCAATGGCGAATCCGTTACGTTGTTGGGCGACGGCAATCTATTAACGGAACATTGCCAAAAGAAAGACATTGTGGGGGCTGTAATCGGCTTTTACAGAAAAGGACGAACCACTTTAGACCGCACCGATGGCCGGAAATGGCGTTGTTACAGCTATGTATGGACACGCTTGCGCCCCATACGACGCTATCTGTTGGGTATTTATCGCAAGATATGGATTCCACTTTTCGGAGTCATTTAAATAGAATAATTCAATAAAAACGACAATAAATGAAAACAAAAATAGGTTTCAATCTGCGCCAAGTATGTGGCGAAAACATTATAGTAGCCGAAGGCGAAGAGAACATAGATTTCAGTAATATCATCTCGATGAACGAGAGTTCGGCTTTTCTTTGGAAAGAAGCGCAGCAATTGGAAAGCTTTACCATAGCCGACTTGGTGCGCATTCTCACTGACGAATACGAGGTGGACGAAGCCACTGCTACCGAAGACGTTACGAAACTGACGGCTCAATGGGGAGCATCGGGCATTCTGGAAGGAGACGATATACCCGTTCTTCCAACACAAGAAGCTACCGAGAAACTTTCTGCTACGCCCTCTACGCCTGCCGAAGAAGCAGAAAAAAAAGAAAAGAAAGGGTTCTTTAAAAAACTATTTGGATAAATAAAAAACTCCTAACTGATGGTAGTTAGGAGTTTTTTATTTTATCAGGAGGGTGAAAACTTACATTTTAAGATACTGCTGATATTGCTTATCGTTTAAAATCTTCTTCAACTCAGCAAGATAAGCGGTGCGCTTTGCTTTCATATCATTTGCACGTTGCATGCACTCAGACTTCTTCTGCTTATCGCATTGGCCACCTTCTCCCTTGCATTCAGACTTATTTTGCTTATCGCAATGGTTGCCTTCGCCCTTGCATTCGGACTTCTTCTGCTTATCGCAATGGTTACCTTCGCCTTTGCATTCTGACTTCTTCTGCTTATCGCATTGACCACCTTCGCCTTTGCATTCAGATTTACCTTGCTTGTCGCAATGGTTGCCTTCGCCCTTCTTGCAATCGCCGGCAGCTTTTTACAACTATCAGTGCCCTTCTTGCAATTACCGTTAGATTCCTTACAACAGCCGGCAGCCTTCCGGCTATCACCCATTTTATGGCTCATACCCTCTTTGCAATCAGACTTTGCCTTACCTTTAGCATGTGGGCATACAAGAACTTCCGCATACTCCGTATTAAGTTTCAAGAGTGCCTTAGCTTGTTTCTTATCGAGCTTCAAGTCCTTTACAAGTTTATCGGTAAATGCCTTTGGGTCTGCCTTCTTAACTCCTTCAGGACAGTTTGCTGCTACCATGTTGCTGTTAGATGCTACCGAAGTTGCAGGTGCAATGGCGAACATACCCATTGCAAATAAGCCTAAAATTAACTTTTTCATATTTGTTGAATGTTTATTATTTTAATTTATTAATACAATCTAAATTCTTTCCTGTTTCCTATCAGCACTTTTTTGCACCGATATTTTATCCGATTGCAAAGATACACTTTCTATTTCAATATTGTTTGTAATAAGTTCAACATTTATTTTTTATTCACAATTTAAGGCAGAACAGAGATCAAAGCAAGGCATAACAAGGCGTTAAGGTGCGTTTGATTAGTGAACGACAGCCATTAAAAACTATTCTTCAGCTGGCTGTTCCGTTGTGTTAGATGTGCATGATTACTGAACGAGAGCTATTAAAAACCCTCTTGAACGTGAATTTGATGCAAGTCTGCTTGTACTTGCACACAAATACAGTCTATCAATCTACGCCTTTTCATCTTAAAAACTGTATAAAATATTTAGCGTAAAAATACGAATTGAACAAGTAAACAAGAGGCTTTATAAGTCATCTGAACTACACCCCAAAAGTTTTGTGTCTAACTTTTAGGGCGTAGTTCATACTTTTATTGATACACAACTTATATATATTAATAATGTGTAAGAACTTTAAAACTGTGCGATAAGTTTACTTTACGAGCACTTTCTTTGTGCTTACGGTCTTGTTTCCATCAGTTGCTTTCACAATGTAAATGCCTGAAAGGGTTGGGCAAACAGTGCCAATATATTGCCCACCGATGGTGTAATAGCTATATTGGAGTGTTCCATTGTTGGGCAGAACAGGGGCTATGGCGGTTGCAGGGTCGAACTCACAAGCACCTATATCGATGCTCTTGCCCATTACACGGTCGTTGCCATAAATGTCTTCTGTGTAGTCTTCAACTTCTATGGTTACACCTTTATCTATAAACTCGCTGCCTATTGTCAGTCCCCAGTTAGCTAAAAGAATGTCTTGCAATGCCTTATCGTCGGTTGTACTGCCCTCAAAAGTTGTCGGATTTACGAAGTTTGCTCTGTCCACAGCAGTGCCATTAATGGTGTTTACTACATCTTTTTCCTCCTCAGAGTAAGAAGAATAGTCGATATTGGCACCGGTAGTAGCCTTTCTCGACTTATTGTTTTGCACCGTACAGTTTATAATCTTGCCGCCATCGGCAAAGATACCGCCACCGTGAAACGATGTACAGTTGTAGACAATGCCCCCAACGAACATGCCTTTGTTATACACACCACCGCCGGCACCGCCTTTTTCATCGCCCAACAAAGTGTAATCGGCAAAGCAATTGGCAACAATATTGTTGATGGCAGTGCCTGAATTGTATATTCCACCGCCAAGAAGTGCACGGCTGCTAATCACTTCGTTGTCGCTCAACATACCTGTTGAGTAGACCGCACCGCCTTCGCGAGCGTAGCAACCTTTGAATTTGCAATCGGTAACTGTCCCTTTCGCATTATAAACAGCACCTCCCGCGTCTAATGCAACACAATCTACGAAAATACAATCGCTTATTTCAGTGTTCTCGGCATATACTGCACCACCTTGTGCTTGAGTATTGGGAGAGTGCCCATAGGTGCGTTCAAAGTAGCAGTCGGCAATCTTTGCATTGCCTTTACCTACTAAATAGACGGCTGCACCATTGGCATTTCTGTTGCCTTCAGCCGTGAAATAGCAAGAGTTTTCTATGAATTGGCAGGTGGTAATGGTAACATCGCCCACTGCATAGATTGCACCACCCGAACATTGCACGTTATACACCATGGCGTTTGCGCCTTTCAGGGTAAGTCCGTCAATCGTAATTGGGGCGGTCAGCTCTTCCTTTTTATATAATATGTGGTTGGCATTGTTTTCTGTTCCCGGTATAATGTTGTCTTCAACTTTCCACCCATACACAAACGGATTAGCGGGGTCGGAATCTCTTACCCATTTGTCGGGTACATCATCGTCGGCACTCAGTATTGTCTCATTGGCATATTTGTAAGGACTATCGTCATCTACTTTGGTACGTTTGTCCTTGCTTTTCTCTGTACCGGCAAAGCCGCCATAGAGCGAAACACCATCTTTTAACGGAAAGTGGCGTGAGTTTTTCTTCGACGATTTAATAAGTTGCGTAGGCTTATAGGTGCCAGCTGCAATCCAAATTTCGTCGCCCGAAGTTGCTTTTGCCAAAGCATCGTCTAAACTTCCCATGGCTTTTTCCCACGAAGAGCCGTCGCCCGTACCCTTCGTAGTAACGTGATATACTTTCGCTTGTAACTGTGTAGCGGCAAGAAACAAGCCGATTCCAACCGCAAAAAAATAAGAATGCTTCATATCTCAATATGTTTTGGTTAATGTAAATCGGAACAAATATTATTTCATTTCAGTGCAAATGCTCTTATTTACCTTTAGAAACTTTAATAAGCAGCAGCCCTATGGCTGTCCAGATAAGTTCTCGAAGGCGCACGATAAGGGCTACAAAGATGCCTGCATTGGCAGTAAGTCCTAAACCGGAAACCGACATTAAGAAGCCGCCTTCGCGTCCGCCAAGTTGCAACGGCATAAAAAACAACATATTGGCAAACAGCGTTGTAAAGGAAATAATGAGAATACAGTTCAGATAATTCACACTTGGAAACAACACAAGCAATATGAAAAACACTTCAAGGGCACTGCAAACACGACACAAAAATTCGATAAACACCACCGAGAAGAATGTTTTTGGGTCTTGATTGTGCAACGCTGCTATCTGATGGTCGATGTTTTCCAATCGTTCCCGGTTCTCTTCCACGTACCTACACGCCCATTTCTTGACGAAAGGAATATACCGCAGGAACTTCATAACGCGAACAGCAAGTCCTTTCTTATAGCCCGAGAAGAAGAACCAGATAGCCGTAAGGCAGAAAACACAGCACACAGAAAGCATAATCGCCATAAAAAAACTAACTTGTTGCGTAAGAATGAAGAGCGGAATGGAGAGCAACCAGAACCAAAAATGACTGAAAATGTGCGTCATAACAAACAAGAGCACCGAAGAGGTCGCACGTTCTACGCCGATACGGGGCGACAATTCCATAATCCGATAAGGCTCACCACCCATCAATCCCCCCGGAGTGGCATAGTTCAAGGCAAACCCCGACACACTGAGTTTATAGAGATACCAAAACGGAACCATGCGTTTGTCGTCGCCTTTGGTTTGACTTTTGATGATAATATACCAAGAAGAAGTATTGAAAATATAAAGAAAAGCCCACAATACCACTACTGCAAAGAACCAATAGCCTGCGTGCTGCAATCCGTGCCATACTTCGGCAAAGTCCAATTGTGTAACCATTATCACCAAGACCACAATACCGAAGAGGAAAAAACCGTTTTGATATTTCTTTTTCATAGGCTTTTTTCTTTTATTGGAAATAGGGAACGAGGCAACTCCGCTCGTACAAAGAAACCATTAATACTCCGAGTTACTCATTCAACTGTCTATCATTTCAATTATTCTTCCTTTCGTTTCGATACGGCAAAACGCACCTTCTCGCTATCATCACGACGTTCTTTGTAGAGTTTTGACAACGGATTGCCCATTGGTTCGTCGTATTCCTTGCGATGACGGAATATGTCTATGGCAAGGAAAATAGCATGGCGCATAGGCATAGCATCGGCAACACCCTTGCCTGCAATACTCAAATTGGCTGTAATCTCGGGTGCAGTACGCACCAACGGAAGCCCTGCAAGGTAGCTTACGCCCCCTTCTACCGTGAGCGAACGGAAAGGAGTAAGTCCCTGTTCGTAGTACATGGCAAGCACACCGTCGAACTGTTCCCAATCGCTACCGCCGAAAAACTTATCTGCAGCATACGGACCGAAAGCCTGAATGCCTTCTTTTTCGAGTGCAGCGATGGCAGGTTCTATCACCTCTTGCTCCTCCGAACCGAGCAAACCATTGTCGCCTGCCTTCGGATTAAGTGCCAAAACAGCGATGCGCGGATTAGAAATGCGGAAGTCGCGGTGTATGCTATGGTGCAGCAAACGCCCGTTTTCGGTAAGTCCTTCTATCGATATAGACTCTGCAACTTGCTTCAACGGCAAGTTGCGAGTAGCCAAAGCAATGCGCAACTTCTCACTTACAAGCATCGAGAGCGTTGGCTCTTCAGCCGGTAAATGGTCTTCAATGTATCGGCTTTGCCCACTGAAGTGGAACTGCTCGCTGTTTTCTATGGGAGCTGTAACCATGACATCGAAGCCTCCCGCACGGTAATCGTCCAATGCACGGTCGATTGCAAGCAAGCCGGCATTGCCCGATTCTTCGGTAGGCACACCGAATTCAACCTTTATTTCTTCGTCGAAAACAGGTATAAAGTTTATTCTATTGTCTTGAACTTCGCTTATATCGTTGATGATAGTAAAGGTTGCTTCCATCTCCAACGCATTTCTATGATAAGCAGCAACCTTCGGAGAACCGTATATAACGGGCGTGCAAAGTTCCAACATCGTTGGTTCTTCGAAGGCTTTGAATATCAGTTCGTATCCTATTCCGTTTGTATCGCCGTGCGTAATGGCTACTCGGACTTTTCTATTGTTGTTCATATCTTATTCTGTCTATTATATTTTTCTGTTTCTATTCTTGCTTGTTTCTTGTGTAAAGGACTGCTTCCAATCGGCGCATAAGGTTGCGTTTCTTGGTTTCGGGCGCATAGACAAAGGCTTCCGACACAACTATGCGATTACCTTTCGGCTGCCAATAAGCTACGAAGGCACCGCCCATGGCGTCGTTCTTCATATCCCAAAGTCCCCGTACCGTTACGGAATTGCCCCGTCCACGTGTTATCGAAGCGATGGAAGCGGTTCGCATATACATTCCTTTTTGCTCTCCGGGAATGTTTCTTCGCATCACACTGTCGCGCTGTTGGCGGAAATCGCCCTTGCGAATGGTGTACAGACAGATATTAACCATACCTGACGGTGCATTGTTCGACAGCCAAAGGAAGTCCTTCCTCACTCTGCTTGCCGTTAAATCGGCAGGTACTTGCATCGTGATGCCGAACATTTTGCGTATCGTTTCTTCTGCCTTTGCATTCGGTTGCTTCGCCATGTCCGCCTGCGTGCGGTGCAATTCTACTTTCGTCAGATAGTTACGCAACGTGTGTCCCTGCGTTTTCAAAAACGCTTTCAGCTTCGGCAACGATGGAGCAGCAACGGTTACGATAACCTGCGGTTGTGCATACACATTCTGTTTACTGCTTATACTCACGCCTTTTTCGCGCTGATTGATGGTCAGCACAACTATGTTGCGCACCATTTTGCTATCGCCCTGCAAGTTTTCAGCCGCAATTTCTACCACGTCGAACGACGGTTCTGCCTGCGGTAGTCCCACTATTGGTGCTGAAAACACATTGTACAGCAGACTGTCTTCATCGTTCACCACCACCACCTCGTAGGCTTTGCCGTAGCTTGCCGGACGAAACAGGGTGTTCTTGCAGCCCGTCAGCAACATCATTGCCACGAGTGCAACGAGCGAAAGTTGCCTATGCACGTTCATCAGCTATCTTCTTTGCCGTGGAAAGCAAGCCGCAAGCCGCAAAAATATCTTGTCCGCGACTGGCACGTATGGTTGTAAACACGCCGTGTTGAGTGAGGTAATTGCGAAACTCCTCCATCTTCTTGTCGTCTACACCGTGCAGCGGCACGTTGGGAATGGTGTGGAAACGAATCAGATTAATTCTGCAATCCAAGCCTTTCAGCAACTTTATTATTTCCTTTGCGTGGTGTTCCGAGTCGTTCACACCTTTGAAAACAATGTACTCGAACGACAGGCGGCGTTGGTGCGAGAAGTCGTAATTACGCAGCAACTCTACGATGTCGGCAATCGACATGCCACGCTCGGCAGGCATAATCTCCGCCCGCTCGGCAGGAATGGGCGAGTGCATGCTTATTGCAACGTGGCAATCGCTTTCTTCAAGAAACCGTTTCAGCTTGTTTTTCACGCCTATGGAACTCACCGTTATGCGCTTTGGCGACCACGCATAGGCATAGTCGGCAGTCATTATCCGGGTTGTTCGCAACACATTGTCGTAGTTGTCCATCGGTTCGCCTTGCCCCATGAACACGATGTTGGTTAGCTTTTCGCGCTCGGGCAGCGAGTATATCTGGTTCAATATGTCGGTGGCAGAGAGGTTACCCTCGAAGCCTTGCTTGCCCGTTTGGCAGAAAAGACAGTTCATTTTGCAGCCCACTTGCGACGAAACGCAGAGTGTGGCACGGTCGTCGTCGGGAATATACACCGACTCTACAAACTTTCCGTCGTCCGTTGGAAACAGATACTTGATGGTTCCGTCCTTCGAATACTGTGCGTCGATGTGTTTTTTGCAACCTATGGTGTAAGCCGCTTTCAGCTTTTCGCGATTGGCTTTCGACAGGTTTGTCATTTCGTCAATCGACGTTATATGCTGCGTATAAAGCCACTTTGCCATCTGTCCGCCCGTAAAGGCAGGCATACCGAGTTCTTTTGCAACTGTTTTCAGTTCCAAAAGGGTCATTCCCATAAGTGGTTTCTTTGCGACTTCCATATCTTGTTCTCTATATATAATGGTGCAAAGATAACGAAAAATAAGGAATAACCACGTTTTTCTGTCGAATAATAGACGAATTACCGACAAGAAAACGTGGTTATTCCTTAGCGAAAGCAATGTTTTCCTAAATTGAAGGTATAGGAGCAACACGCTTGAAAAGCATCGTATAAGTGCCTGTACCGAAATATTTCAACACCAATTCGTTCTTGCTTACATATCCCAAACCGTGATATTCCACTACACTATGCCCATAGCCATCTTCTTTTGATGTGCTAAGATACATCTCTCCATATTCTTCTTTCCAACCCAAACTCCAGCTTCCTTTGGTTATGGTGTCCGTTTTTACTTCCCAATCGCTATAATTTACCTTCTCACCATCTTTTATACGCTTGCGAGAAGCCGTTTTTTCGTGGGTTTCCAACTTACCTTTTTCTTTGAAATTATAGGATACATAACGATAGCTAAGTTCGTCTTGCTCTTCGTAATACCATTGTCCTAACACTCTTTCATAGTAGAGTTTGCGCACGGCAATGGTCTTTTCTTGCTCAGGGGTCAGCTCTGCGTCCTTGTGGCACGATGTCAGTAACATTGCCATAGCACAACAGGCTGTAAATACAAACAGTATTTTTTTCATTGTTAAGATTGTTTTTGTCGTTCTTATATAGCATATAAACGAAAGCATTAACGCTTTATTGCGAAGTCCGAACAATAAAAATACATACTTTTAGGTATTGTCCAAATGCTGCATTCTGTCTACTTTTGCCATGCTTATAATAAACCAAAAAGATACAAAACAATGGAAACAAAACAACTTTCGAGCATACCTGAAACGATGCTGATAACGCTTTGGGCAAAGGCAACCGAAACAGATAAACACGACGCTCTTCTCCACGACGAGATGGCAAAGAAGATAATCGGCAATATCGACTACGATTTCACGAAATTCAAACATGGCAAACTCTCGCAAATAGGTTGCTGCATTCGTGCCAATCTTATAGACGAAGAAGCGAAAAACTTCCTCGACAAACACCCCGACGCAGTGGTGATACAGCTTGGTGCAGGTCTCGACGCACGCTACCAGCGTATGGGTTGCCCGCAAGTTACGCAGTGGTTCGACCTCGACCTTGAAGAAGCCATCAACATAAGAGAGCATTTTATGCCTGAAACCGAGAAGAACAGATACTTGAAAATGTCGATGTTCGACACTGAATGGATAGAGAAGGTGAAGGCTTACCACAGACCGGTATTGATAATAATAGAAGGTGTGCTGATGTATTTTAAGCCGGAACAGGTTAAAAGCTTCTTCCAAACAATTTGCGAACAGCTTGGCGAGGCAACCGTCTTATTCGATATGCTTGCCTTTTTTGCACTTAAACACAGCAAGCAGCACGACACGGTGAGCAAAATAAACGGCAATGCACAGTTTTTATGGTCGGAGCTGAACACAAAAACAATGGAAACGTGGCACAACAAACTGCACATTGCCCACGAATACTATATGAGCGACTACGAGCAAGGACGCTTCCCGCTCATCTTGCGCTTGCTTTACAAGTTGCCTTACTTCTACAAACGTTTCAATCAGCGCATTGTACGGATAGACATAAAATAATATCTGTCAATCCGACACGACTGCAAAGAATGTGTTTAATATATTCGTTAGGGCATTCATCTCCGCTATCAGGCAAATTATTTACACGTAAAGAAACATTTACTTACGTGTAGAGAAATATTTATTTACACGTAGAGAAATTATTATTTACATGTAAATAATTTGAGCGACAAGAATTTTTGCACACCCAAAGCGCAGGTATTACAATGAAAGAGCGTATGTTTTGGACAACAAAACATACGCTCTTGTATTATGTTGCTGCATCGGCAGCAAGTCTTCAGAAAGGGTTTAGAGCGGCATTTACATTACGCCGTCTTCGCGAAGTTTCTGTTGCCACTTCCATGCCGAGGCGAGCACGTCCTCCAGCGGCGTATCGGCTTTCCAGCCCAACACCGTGTTGGCTTTGGTGCAATCGCCCCAAATCTTTTCAATATCGCCTTCTCGACGAGGTCCGAACTTCCAATTCACCTTTACACCCGTAGCCTTTTCAAAGGTGGTTACTATCTCAAGGGTGGAATTTCCGCTACCTGTGCCAATGTTGAAATATTCTATCTTGTCGGTTTCCTTGTCCAATACACGTGTCATGGCAGCTACATGGGCTTTTGCAAGGTCTACCACGTAGATGTAGTCGCGTATGCATGTGCCGTCTTCGGTGTCGTAATCGTTGCCGAAAATGGTAAGTTGCTCGCGTATTCCCATCGCCGTTTGCGTAACGTAAGGGATAAGATTGTTTGGCACACCGTTAGGCAATTCGCCGATATAGGCTGTCGGGTGTGCACCAATCGGGTTGAAATAGCGAAGCACAATACTCTTTATGGCAGCCCCGCTGTGTATGTAATCGTAAATGATTTGCTCGTTTATCTCCTTCGTATTGCCGTATGGCGATGTGGCTTTCTGGTGCGGAGCGTCTTCGGTAACGGGCAGATTTTCTTGGTTTGGCTGCCCGTAGACCGTGCAGGAACTTGAGAAGATAATGCCCTTGACGTTGTATTTAGGCATCATTTCCAACAAGTTGATGAGCGAAACAACATTGTTACGATAGTACATCAATGGCTTTTCAACACTTTCGCCCACTGCTTTCGATGCAGCAAAATGAATGATGCCCTCTATATTGGGATATTTTTGGAATACACGTTCGGTAGCTTCCTTGTCTTCAAGGTTCACCTCTTCGAAGGCAGGACGTATGCCTGTAATCTGCTCAATGCCGTCGAGCACTTCTATTTTAGAGTTCGAAAGATTGTCTACTATTACTACATCGTAGCCTGCTTCTTGCAGTTCTACGGTTGTATGCGAACCTATAAAGCCTGTACCACCTGTAACTAAAATTGTTTGTTTCATACCTTTTTATAAATATTTTGCAAGTAACTTGTTCTCGTTTCTTACAGCAAGAACGAGAGAGTCTTCTGTTTTTATACTTGCAAAGGTACTTAGAAATCGGCAGTTAAGACCACAAAAGTGGCATAATTTATTAAAAAAGGTGCGATTGTACCCCTATAAATAAAAAGTTTTACTAACTTTGCCATAGTTTAAACAGCATTCAAAAGTTCTTAAATGTTTTTATTATGGAACAGACCAAGCAACAGATTGAGCGTTTTCTGAAGAAGATTGCGCAGAAATTTCCTACAACGGAAGCACCTACAACCATAACCGACATTCATTTAAGGGTGTCGCAATTCAGTGGCGACCTTATGGCTTTCAACGACGAAGGAGAAGAAATAACACGCTGTGTTGTTGAAGAATGGATAGAAAACAACGACAACAACTTCAACGAAAACGTTACTGCGCTGCTCCGCGCAGAAGCATTGAACCTGAAAGACATCATAGACGGCTTTGGCATCATGAAGCCTTACAGCTTGGTTTTGGAAGACGAAGAGGGAGAAGACATAGCCGAACTCTATGTTGCCGACGACGATACGATTATCGCAGGCGACGAGTTGCTGCCGGGTTTAGAGGAAGACCTCGATGAGTTTTTGAAGAAACTGTTACCTTAAAAGAAAGGATATATACGTATGAGAAAGGGCAGAAACACTGTCTTGCTTCTGTTGTCGTTGCTGTTTTCGACAGCTGCCGTAGCGCAACGCCACGAAATTCTGAACGAAAACATACGTTCGTTGCAGGTTGTAGCGAACAAAGACTGGCTCGCCATGCCCATCATGGAATTGGGAAACGGCGTGTTAGACATCGATTTCGACGACCTTACACACGAATATCATCGCTATTCCTACAAACTGGAACATTGCGAAGCCGATTGGAAACCAACGACTTCGCTTTTCGACAGCGACTATGTGGAAGGCTTTGCAAGCGGAAACACGATAGACAACGTAGAGCAATCGCTGCTTACAAATACCATTTACACGCACTATCATCTCAGCATTCCGAACGAAGTATGCCGTCCGAAGATTTCAGGAAATTACTTGCTTACGATTTACGATGACGAAGGCAACGATGCCATAAAGGTTTGTTTCATGGTGAAAGAACCTTTTACGCAGTCGATGGGCATAGGTTTGAACGTCGTAACCAATACCGATGCCACCATAAACACGGCACACCAGCAGGTGGAAATGGAGCTGAAGTACAACAGTTACAACGTAACGAACCCACAAACACAAATAAAAACGGTGTTACTGCAAAACAAACGGTGGGACAATGCGCGGTGGAACGCAAAGCCGCAATACGTTATGAGCGACGGTTTGCGTTGGAGCCACAATGCCAACTATATATTTTGGGCAGGCAACGAATACAGAAAGTTCGAGATTTTATCTACCGATGTAGCCTCAACGGGTATCGAACGCATACGCTGGGACGGTGCAAACTTCCACGCTTACCCCTTTATTGCATTGCCAAGGCAAAACTATCTGTACGACGAAGATGCGAACGGAGCGTTCTTGATACGCAATTCGGACAACTATCACATAAATACGGAAAGCGACTATATGCTGGTTCACTTCCGGCTAAACTGCTCGCAGCCTGTCAAAGGCGATGTTTACGTAAATGGCGATTGGACTTACGACAGGTTTCTACCGCAATATAAATTGGCATACGATGATGAATCGAAAAGCTATCAGGCTGTAATCCCACTGAAATTGGGCTATTACAGCTATCAATACATTGTACTGAACGAAAACGGCAGAACCGAAATTATGCCTACGGAAGGCAGCTTCTATCAAACCGAAAACACTTATCAGGCATTGGTTTACTACCGTGAGCAAGGCGGAAGAACCGATAAATTGGTGGGCTACACGTCGTTTAAGTTTAAAGCAAAATAGGCAGTAACATCGCTATCGGCACTTTTTCGCAGCACATTTTAACAACAAATATATATGAAAAGAGTTTTACTTGCATTTATGGCATTAGCATTAAGCAGTTCCGGAGTAATGGCTCAGAACAAAGATATAACAATAACATTGGTAGAAACATCGGACGTTCACGGTTCGTTCTTCCCATACGACTTCATCACGCGCAAGCCGATAGCAGGGTCGATGGCAAGGGTTGCAACCTTTGTTAAGGATTTAAGGCAGAAGCAAGGCGCAGAGAATGTGTACCTTTTAGATAATGGCGACATTCTGCAAGGGCAACCGATAAGTTATTACTACAACTACATTCAGACACAAAAGGAAAACATTGCTGCCGGCGTCATAAACTTTATGAAGTACGATGCGTCGAGTATTGGCAACCACGATATAGAAACCGGGCACGCCGTTTACGATAAATGGATACGCGAACTGAACTGTCCTGTGGTGGGAGCAAACATCATCGACACGCAGAAACAAAAGCCATACGTGTTGCCTTACACCATTATCAAGAAGGAAAACGGCGTGAAAGTGGCTGTCGTAGGTATGCTTACACCTGCCATTCCCAATTGGTTGGAAGAGGGTTTGTGGAAGGGTTTGCGCTTCGACGAAATGGTTTCGTCGGCAAAAAAGACTGTTGCGGCATTGCAGGAAAACGAGCAACCCGATGTTATCGTAGGACTTTTCCACTCCGGTTGGGACGGTGGTATAACGACACCCGACTATATTGAGGACGCTTCAAAGCAGGTTGCGGAAGAAGTAGACGGCTTCGATGTGGTGTTTTTCGGGCACGACCACAAGCCACGCAATATAACCGTAACCAACAAAAACGGCAAAGAAGTGTTGTGTCTCGACCCTGCCAACAATGCGCAAAAGGTTGCCGTGGCAACCATAACCTTATCGCCGGCAAAAGAAAAAGCGAAGAATGGCAAACGTTTCAACATCATTAAGAAGTCGGGAGAGTTGGTAAATGTGGCTAATCTTGCCGTAGACAAGTCGTTCATGGCACATTTCGAGAACGAAATAAACGAGGTAAAGAATTGGGCAAACACCGAAATCGGACGTTTTGAAAACACCATCAGCACGAAAGACTGCTTCTTTGGCAACTCTGCCTTCAACGATTTAATCCTTAATTTAGAGCTTCAAATCACGAAAGCAGATATTGCTTTCAATGCGCCTTTGGGCTTTAAATCGACCATTAAAGCAGGTGCGATAACCGTAGGCGATATGTTCAGTCTTTACAAATACGAGAACCAGCTCTACACCATGCGCCTGACGGGCAAGGAAATAAAGGACTATCTGGAGATGAGCTACAACCTTTGGGTGAACACAATGAAGTCTCCCGACGACCATTTGCTGTTGCTTTCGGAAGATACAAGGGACGATTCGCAACGCTTAGGCTTTAAAAACCTCTCGTTCAACTTCGACTCTGCCGCAGGAATTGACTATGAAGTGGATGTAACAAAGCCTTACGGACAGAAAGTAAACATACTAAGAATGAGCAACGGACAGCCTTTCGACGAAACAAAATACTATACAGTGGCAATAAACAGCTATCGTGGCAACGGCGGAGGAGAGCTTCTTACCAAGGGCGCAGGCATTCCGCAAGACCGGCTGAAAAGTCGTATTGTATGGCGAAGCGAGCGCGACCAACGCCATTATCTTATGGAAGAGATTAAGAAAGCAGGTACGTTGAACCCGCAACCCAACAACAACTGGAAGTTCGTACCTACGGAATGGACCGACAAGGCTGCCGCCCGCGACCGCAAAATACTGTTCGGCGAATAGCCCAAAAGTATTCAGAAAAGAGGAAAGGATAGAGAAATGAAGTGCTATTGGTTTGTATTTTGCAAAACCGACATCGTGTTGGAAAAGACCGCCGACGGCTATACAATCCCCTTATCGGAAAGCTGTCCTACCCCACTGAAAGCGTGGTCGCAGGTATTGGATATAGACCCGATGCCCGACGGAACACATGTTAAAGCCGTAAGCATAGATATGCCGCTGACCGACAACCCGGCGTTCGAAATGTGCGGACTGCGCAACAGCTATTACAAACTCGCACAAACGTTTTATCTGAAAGCCGGAAAATGCTACGAACTGCTATATTGGAACCAAAACACACGGTTCTGTGGCGTTTGCGGAGCACCGATGAAACTGAACAGCGAAATATCCAAACGCTGCACAAACTGCGGCAAAGAGGTGTGGCCACAGGTTTCAACAGCCGTCATTGTATTGGTGCATCGCGGCGAAGAAGTGCTTTTGGTGCGAGCGAAAAACTTTAAAGACAACCACTACGGCTTAGTGGCAGGCTTCGTGGAAACGGGCGAAACCTTCGAAGAAGCCGTACACAGAGAGGTTTTGGAAGAAACCGGAATACAGATAAACAACCTCCGCTACTTCGGTTCGCAGCCGTGGCCGTACCCTTGCGGCATAATGGTGGGCTACAATGCCGACTACGTTGGGGGCGAAATACATTTGCAATGGAACGAGCTTTGCAAGGGAAGTTGGTTCGGAAAAGACAACCTGCCCAACCTGCCGGAAAAGTTATCAATCGCCCGAATGTTGATAGACGACTGGCTTGAAAACACGAAAAACAACAAATAATAATCCAAATACAAACTAAAAATCGTATGAACTTTTTAGAAAAAACATTGGGCTTCGACCCTAAAACAATGAAGTTGCGCACCGAACTGATAGCAGGTGTAACAACATTCCTCACTATGAGTTACATTCTGGCAGTGAACCCGTCTATCCTTATGTCTACCGGCATGGACCAAGGCGCACTCTTTACTGCCACGGCATTGGCTTCGGCGATTGCCACATTCTTATTGGCGTTTATGGCAAAGTTGCCTTTTGCGCAAGCACCATCAATGGGTCTCAACGCATTCTTTGCCTATACGCTTTGCCAAGCAATGGGCTATTCGTGGCAAAACTCGCTTGCCATTCTGCTCATCGAGGGCATTGTGTTCATCTTGATAACATTCTTCAACGTGCGTGAAATGATATTCAACGCCATTCCGAACAATCTACGCTATGCCATTTCCGCAGGTATCGGTATGTTCATTGCCTTCATCGGTCTTAAAAATGCAGAGATTATCGTATCGAAAGAAGGCACTTTCGTGGGCTTGGGTGCTTTTACCGCTCCCTGTCTGCTGGGTATTTTTGCCACCCTGCTTAGCGGTGTACTGATGGCACGCAACATTAAAGGTGCATTGTTTTGGAGCATCATTGCTGCAACCTTAATCGGAATACCGATGGGTGTAACCAATATTCCGGAACATTGGTTGCCGGTTTCCGCTCCACAAGATATTTCGCCCATCTTCTGCCAATTCGATTTTTCAGGCTTATTGAGCCTCAAAACCGGTCTTGTAGTTTTCTCTTTGCTCATTATCAACATCTTCGATACCATCGGAACCCTTATGGGCTTGGCTGAGAAAACGGGCATCGTGCGCAAAGACGGAACCATTCCGCGCGTCAGCGAAGCGATGATGAGCGATGCCATTGGTACTACTTGCGGTGCCATGCTCGGCAGTTCAACCATCTCTACCTATATAGAAAGTGCCAGCGGAATAGCCGAAGGCGGTCGTTCGGGCGTAACGTCGTTCATTGTAGGCTGCATGTTCATCGTTGCCCTATTCCTTTCTCCGGTGTTCCTGCTTATTCCGAGTGCAGCCACAAGCGGAGCTCTCATTATGGTAGGCGTGCTTATGCTCGACTCTGTAAAGAAGATAAACCTTCAAGACATGACCGAAGCCTTCCCTGCCTTCATAACGATGATAACGATGGTACTTTGCTATTCTATCGCCGATGGCATTTGTCTGGGAATACTCTCGTTCGTTATTATGAAGCTCTGCACACGCCGTTGGCAAGACCTGAACTGGACGCTCTGCATTCTGTCCGTCCTCTTCGTCCTCAACTTTGTGTTAGGATAAAAGCGATATTTATAAGCAGAAAGCGAGCGATAAAAGCGCAAACATTTTTCATAAGAATGCGTTTCACCTAACTCATTCGCTATCAAAACGTTGCAAAACCTATTGTTTTGCATTCTCAAAGCGGCTGTTTTGCACGGTAAAAGCGTAGGTTTTGCATCGCAAAAGAGCCGCTTTCGCAACGCAAAATCGAAACTATCGTTTTCCGTCAGAATAATCTTTACAATACCAAGTCGTATTATTCAAAAAACAAAACAAAAGGGTCGCAGCCCCGAAAGGTTGCGACCCTTTTATTTTCTGTATATGTTCTGATTAGCCTAAGAGGTGCAACTCGCCCACAATGAACAAGAGACCGTAACCCAATACAAGGGAAATGATACCACAGGTAAGACCTGTTTTCAACATGTCTTTCTGCTCTATTAAACCCGTTGAGTAAGCAATGGCATTCGGAGGAGTAGAGATAGGCAGGCACATCGCAGTAGAAGCGGCTATCGCCACACCGAGAAGAACAGTGCTGGTGCCACCGATAAAATCGAGCTTGTCGCCCATTGCACGGCAAACTACAGCCAAAATAGGCATCAGAAGGGCTGCCGTAGCAGTGTTGGAAATGAAGTTCGACAAGAAGTAACAGATAAGACCGGAAACGATGAGAATAACGATAGGACTCCAACTGCCGAACGGAATGCTTTCGATGGCAACATCAGCCAACCCGGAACCGTTCATACCAAGACCGAGCGCAAAACCTCCGGCTACCATCCAGATAACACTCCAGTCGATTTGCTGCAAGTCTTTTGCCGTAATAACGCCTGTTATGGCGAAAATTCCCATCGGTATCATCGACACAGTGTTTGTGTTGATGCCTGTAATTTCTTTCGGAATAATCCAAAGCAAAATCGTTATAATGAAGGTAGCAATTACTACGTACATACGCCAACCGCGGTGTACTTCGCCCTTAATCTCCAATTCGATGGTTTTCTTGCTGAACGGGAAGAAGTGAAGAATTACGCGCCAGCAAATAAGTAGCAGGATAATGACAAGCGGAGTCATGATGAGCATCCACTGACCGAAACTGATTCCCAAGTTCAAACCGTCAGGGTCGTTCAGGAATTTCATCGCAATCATATTCGGAGGAGTACCGATAGGCGTGCCTATACCACCCAAGTTGGCAGCCAACGGAATAGACATCGTGAGTGCGATACGCCCTTTTCCGTTTGCCGGCAACGATGCAAAGACGGGTGTCAAGAACGTTAGCATAAGGGCAGCAGTAGCTGTATTCGAAATAAACATCGAGAAAATACCTGTTATGAATAGGAAACCGAGCAGCACATTCTCGCTCTTGTTTCCGAAAGGACGTATCATATTCTTAGCCAACAGCGTGTCGAGACCCGACTTTGACGCAGCAATGGCAAGAATAAAACCAGCCAAGAACAACATAATAATAGGGTCGGCAAACGACGCCATAATTTCTTTAGACTTCAATAGCTCTCCTATTCCATCGCCTTTGAAGAATTGAAACGAGTTTTCCGACACGGTTACACACATTATAGTCATAATTGCCAACGACGTTGCCCAAGCCGGAATACACTCGGTCAGCCAAGAAAGCGTTGCAAAAACAAAGATGGCAATGATGCGTTGCTGCACAACGGTTAGTCCATCAATATCGAACACTGAGATGGGAAGGTTCCAAACAATGGCTGTTATCAGCACAATTCCTAAAAGCTGCCATACTTTCTTCATTTCAATGTGCGTAGACAGCGTGTTTAAATTATTCTCTGACATGGTAAAAATGTAATTAATTAAAAATGATTGTTTATATAGTTACTTAAATTGGGTACTAAATTACGAAAAAGTTTGCATTCTTACAAAAATCGAAACATTTTTTGTACTTTTGTCGAAAATATTCTTTCATTATGCGAAAATCATTGCTTCTACACCTCTTATTATTAAGCCTGTGTTTCGGTTGTAGCAACAACAAAGCCAAAATGGCGAATACCGATGCTCCGACAGACAGCACATTGGTATTTAAATATGCCGAGAATATAAAAATGGAACGTACTTCCGACGGCATCAAGGTTACCCTTTCCAACCCTTGGAAAAAGGGCAAGACACTGCACACCTACTATTTGGTGGAAGATGCAGACAAGGCAGAAAAGCCTGCAGACGGCACGCTTGTGCAAGTGCCGATGAAGCGCGGGGTGTTCTTTACAACAGCACACGCCAACCTAATGGAAATGTTGGGCGCACAAGATGCCATTGTGGGTGTTGCCGATGCGAAGTATATGCTGATACCCGACGTACAAAAACGGCTTCAAACAAAATCCATTGCCGATTGTGGCGACGGTATGAAGCCCGACATAGAGAAGATTATCGACATTAAGCCCGACGGTTTGTTGCTCTCTCCGTTCGAGAACAGCGGTGGCTACGGCAAGTTAGACGAGATTAAAATCCCTATTATCGAATGTGCGGAATACATGGAAACCTCTGCATTAGGACGCGCCGAATGGATTAAGTTCTATGGTATTCTGTTCGGTTGTCAGCACGCTGCCGACTCATTATTCAAGGTAGTGGAAAGCAACTACCTTACTTTGAAAGCCAAAGCAAAGACTTCCAAGCAAACGCTTTCGGTACTACCCGACCGCAAAACAGGCAGTGTGTGGTATATGCCGGGCGGCGAGAGCAGCGTGGGCTTGCTCTATAAAGATGCCAACGGTAAGTATGCGTTTGCCGACAACAACAAGAGCGGGAGTCTTGCACTGCCTTTTGAAACGGTATTGGACAAAGCCGGGCAGGCTGATTTTTGGATTTTCAGCTACTACGGCAACTTCAACAAGCAGCAACTCTTAGCCGAATACCAAGGCTACACAGCATTAAAACCCTTCCAAACAGGCGAAATTTACGGTTGTCAAGTAGACAAAACGCCCTATTTCGAGGAGGTTAGCTGGCGTCCGGACCGGCTTTTGGCTGACCTTATCCAACTCTTCCACCCCGATTTGCGGTCCGGTTCGATGCGTTATTACCACCGTTTATAAAGTCGGCAGAAACCTTTCAGACAATGAAAAAGAATACTTGGGCATTTGTTCTGCTGCCACTTGGCATCGTTATTCTGTTCTTACTGAACCTTTATATCGGGTCGGTACGCATTCCATTCAACGACATTGCGGATATTTTCTTAGGTCGATTTGAAGGCAAGGAGAGTTGGCGTTTTATCGTTTTAGAGAACCGTTTGCCGCAAGCAATTACGGCAATGTTCTGCGGTGGTGCACTTGCAGTAAGCGGTTTGATGCTGCAAACCGCCTTCCGAAACCCATTGGCAGGGCCCGACGTGTTCGGTATCAATGCGGGAGCAGGCTTGGGTGTGGCACTCGTAATGTTGCTTTTAGGTGGCAATGTGTCTACTGTTCTGTTCTCGGTATCGGGTTTCATGGCTGTGTTGGTGGCAGCTTTTGCAGGCGCGATGGCTGTAACGGCATTGATATTCTTCTTCTCGCTCATCGTCAGAAACAGCGTCTTGCTGCTCATTATCGGCATTATGGTAGGCTATATGTCGTCGTCCGTAGTGTCGTTGCTTAATTTCTTTGCCACCGAAGAAGGCGTAAAAAGCTATATGATATGGGGCATGGGCAACTTCGGAGGCGTATCCATGGAACACATTCCCGTATTTATGGCAATTGTCAGCATAGGCATTTTCTGCTCCCTACTGCTTATGAAACCGCTCAACGCCTTACTGCTCGGAACGCAATATGCCGAGAGTCTGGGCATCAACACACGCCGGACACGCAACTATTTGCTGGTTGTTACAGGTCTGTTATCAGCCATAACCACTGCTTTCTGCGGTCCGATAGGTTTCATAGGCTTGGCTGTTCCCCACATCGCCCGGCTCTTGCTGACCACCGAAAATCACCGTTTGCTGTTGCCGTCTACCATTCTTAGCGGTGCGCTGACAGCTCTTTTCTGCAACCTTATTTGCTATTTACCGGGCGAAGGCGGCATTATTCCGCTCAATGCCGTAACGCCTTTAATCGGTGCACCCGTAGTAATTTATGTACTTATGAAATCGAAAGGTTAGCAAAAACCGACAGAAAAATATCCAATTAGCTTTTAGCAGTTGGATTATTTTTTGTAGTTTTGCAAACAAAATCCGTAGTGCGAGCTACGCGGTTAATCTAATTTAATAAGAATGAACACAACTAATTTATCACCATTCAGACGAACGGTAGTAGGCGTACAATTCCTTTTCGTGGCTTTTGGCGCAACTGTTCTCGTTCCGTTGCTCGTCGGGCTCGACCCCGCCACTGCCCTTTTTACGGCAGGTATCGGAACTTTCATTTTCCATTTAACCACAAAAGGCAAGGTGCCCATATTTCTCGGGTCGTCGTTTGCTTTCATTGCGCCCATTATTTCGGCATCGAAACAATGGGGAATGCCCGGCACATTGGCAGGCATTATCGGCGTTTCGCTGGTTTATTTCCTTATGTCGGCACTCATTAAATGGCAAGGCAGGAAACTGCTAAACAGACTTTTTCCACCTGTCGTGATAGGTCCTGTCATCATCTTGATTGGACTTTCGCTCTCGAGTTCAGCAGTGGATATGGCTAAAAACAACTGGCTTCTGGCCGGCATTTCGCTCACGGTGGCTATCTTGGTGCTTACTTTGGGCAAAGGACTAATAAAGCTCGTGCCCGTGGTTTGCGGCATTGTGGCAGGTTATATTGCAGCCATTTGCATGGGCGAAGTAGACTTCTCGAACGTAGCAGCTGCACCTTGGTTTGCATTACCGCCCGCATTAGCCGACTTCCACTTACCGCAATTTGCTTGGGAACCCTTCCTTTTCATGATTCCGGTTGCCATTGCACCCGTTATCGAGCATATTGGCGACGTTTATGTGGTAGGAGCCGTGGCACAGAAAGACTTCGTGAAAGACCCGGGACTGCACCGGACAATGCTCGGCGACGGGTTGGCTTGCCTTGCAGCAAGTTTCTTTGGCGGTCCTCCTGTTACTACTTACAGCGAAGTTACAGGTGCTATGAGCATCACAAAAATCACTCAACCACAGGTTATTCGCATTTCGGCAGCCACAGCCATTGTCTTTTCGGTAATCGGAAAGCTCAGTGCGCTGTTGCAAAGCATACCTGCTGCCGTGCTTGGTGGTATTATGTTGCTGCTCTTCGGTACTATCGCTTCGGTGGGCATACAGAACCTTATACAGCACAAAGTGAACTTAAACCACACCCGAAACACCATCATCATTTCGGTAACGCTTACCATTGGTATTGGCGGAGCTATCCTTACTTATGGCAATTTCGCCATGAGCGGCATCGGGTTGTCGGCTATTGTAGGTGTCTTACTTAATCTTGTGCTGCCACACCCAAAAGAAGAAGACACGACGGAATAATGCTTTTGTAACGCGAAACTTACTATAACTCAACATAAAACCGCGGGAACAACAATGCTTTTATGCTTTTGTCCCCGCTTTTTGTTGGGCATATTGACGAGTGTAAACCGCAAGCTCGTTTAGAAATTATAGTATTTTTAGAAGCCATAGAAATTTTGGACAAACAGATAGGAAATCGCTCTTGTTTTGTAAATATAATTCTGAAGAAAAACGATAATTTTGATTTGACGTTGCGAAAGCGGCTGTTTTGCGATGCAAAACCTACGGTTTTACCGTGCAAAACAGCCGCTTTTGGAACGCAAAACAATAGGTTTTGCAACGCATTGACAACAAACAAGTTACACGACAGATACGCTTGTGAAAAACATTTACACTTTTTTCGTCTTCTTTCTGCTTACCAAAAAGGAAATATTGTTGTGTTTTCGGTTTTGGCAAACGGTAATTACTTACTTTTGTTGTGGGTACATCGTTACGACATTTGCCCCCTTTATATGGCGTTCGAAGTGCGAGATAAGTGCTTCTGAATATTGTTTGTGCTTCACGTCCATAGGTTCGCCGTCCAACCGAACAGCGTCTATGCTCATATATTTCTTCATAAAGTCGGCAGCAGAATGCTGACTTATATAGTTGCATTCTTCGACGGTGATGGGCACAACTTGGTGGAACTGAATGGTGCGCCCGCCTATATTGGCAAACACTTCGTTGGGTACATCGGGCAGCGGACACAGCATCAGCATGGCAAAGAAGTCGGTGGAAGCATCGAACGACAGTTTTTCGCTGTCGCTGTCATTGTAGCTTAGCGTGTCGCCCAACTGAAATTGGAAGTTGTAATAGGTATATTGCACGACATCGCGCAGCAAGCGGAGATACCAATAGTTGCTGCCTTTGCTTAAATCGGCATCGGTTACGTTCCAATCGGGCGGCAGATACATAACGTATTCAAAGTGTTCCACCACAAAGCCATCAGTATATTTGGTTCCGTCGAAAATGATTTCGCCATTGTCTGACCGCTCGTAATACTCCTCGTTGGGCACACGAATGGCACCTGCGCCGATAGTGCAGAGCGTCCGGTAGTTGTGTTGCTTGGTGGGCGGAATGCTGACAATGTCGATGGGAAAGCCTTCGCCGTCGGTATCGTGCAACACTGCGTCAATCTTTCCGAAGCGTTCTTCCACGAATTTCCGTAGGTCTTTACGTTCCTCTGCACTATAATAAGGTAAGGGCTTGTCCTCGTTGTTTTTCTTTTCCAACTGCATATACGATACGATATTGCCCAAAATGCGCTCGGGTTCGTCGGAAAAAAGGTAGACAACGCCTATATCTGTTTTGTCTGCTGTCTCAATATAAATGTATTTCCGCGCCAGCCATATATCCTTAATCAGCGAGAACGGCGTGGTGAGATAGCGTGCCTGAATGCCATCGTCTGTGGTTATCGACACCGATATGCCTTCTTCGTCGATGCGATAAGTATTGAGTTTTAATGCTTTGTGGAGCTTTCCGTATATATAAACATAGTAGGCAAGAATACAAAACAAGACAATGGGTATGCCTATTGTGGCAAATTCGATGTTTTTCTGCACATAAATCAAAGGCAACATAAGCAGAAAAAGCCACGAGACAAACATCTTCAAAGGGTGCTGAACCCATAGTGCGCCAACGGCACGAGGCACGAACCACCACACCGACTTGTCGCAATAGCTCGCAACAGGCTCGGGAGTATCGCGCACCAACAGTCTCAAGGCTTCGTTTCTTGTTATGTGTTTCATCGTGAAAACAACAAAATAGGGTTGTTATTAAACGTATAAAAAGAACGCCTCCGAGATGAAAGCGTTCTTTATTATGCTGTTATTTAATTCCTAATGGGGGGATATTTCCTGAACCAGCCGTCTATTCTTAAACGCATAACGCCAAAAAAGGCTTCCGAGAAAATGCCTCCGCTCATCTTGCTTGTGCCTTCGCGGCGGTTTACAAAGATAACGGGCACTTCCTTTATCTTAAACCCTATCTTGTGCGCCGTGTACTTCATTTCTATCTGGAAGGCATAGCCTTTGAAGCGAACTTCGTCGAGCGGAATGGTTTCCAGCACCTTACGGCGATAGCAAACAAAGCCTGCCGTGGTGTCGTGGACGTGAAATCCGGTTACGAAACGTACATATTTGCTGGCAAAATAGCTCATCAGGACACGTCCGATGGGCCAGTTTACAACGTTTACGCCGCTGACATAGCGTGAGCCGACTGCCACATCGAAGCCTTCGTCGTGCGTAGCTGCATACAATCGGGGCAGGTCGTTGGGGTCGTGGCTGAAGTCGGCGTCCATCTCGAAGATGTAGTCGTAGCCGTGCTCCAACGCCCAACGGAAACCACGTATATAAGCTGTGCCAAGTCCTAACTTGCCCGAACGCTCGATGATAAACAAACGGTCGGCAAACTCTTCTTCGATTAATCGGTGAACTATCTGTGCTGTTCCGTCGGGACTTCCGTCGTCGATAACCAAGATATGGAAGCATTTTTCCAAACCGAAAACGGCTCGGATAATCTTCTCCATATTCTCTTTTTCGTTGTATGTAGGTATTATTACTATGCTGTCGCTTGTCATACGCAAATATATTCTTTGTTGCAAAAGTAAAACAAATATCCGAATATCCCAAATGTTACAAACGGTTTGCGCCTAAAAGGTTGTTAAAAGAGAATGCAGAAACCTGTTGTACGGGGAAGGTGCGATGGGGTTTTCCGGCTCTGTTTTTCAGATGTCCGGATAGGTGTGATGTCATGTTTAAACGGATATGATGTCATCTTCAGAAAATATGACGTCATATTCGGACAAATATGACGTCATTTCCGAGCAAATATGACGTCATATTTGGTGAAATATGACGTCATATTTTTCACCCCATCATATCATATTGAAACACTGTAGATTACGGACGTGCTTTTTCTACACGAAATATCGCCCTGCGACGGCGTTGGAATTGGGGTGCAATTGTCCTTAAAAAGTAAGAGCCGACACGCTGTACGGCATGTCGGCTCTTGCTGTTTTTATGTATTTTGCAAATGCAAAATGTTCTTTCGGTTTATTCTTCTTCGTCCTTAACCTCTGCTTCGTGCTCGGCAATGAGGGTCTGCTGGAGTTCGTTAGGCACGAGTTCGTAGCTTGAGAACTTGGTTGTGAAACTTGCACGACCGCCTGTCAGCGAACTCAAGGAGATGCTGTAGCTTGACAATTCTTTCAAAGGAATTTTGGCTTGCAGCTTCTGGTATCCGGCTTCGCTGTCCATTCCCATTATCATGGCACGGCGTCCTTGCAGGTCGCTCATTACATCGCCCATGTAATCGCTCGGCACATACACTTCCAAATCGTAGATTGGCTCGAGAATTTTCGGTCCCGCAATCTTGAAGGCATCAGAGAATGCGTGGCGTGCAGCAAGCGTAAACGAAAGCTCGTTAGAGTCTACGGGGTGCATCTTACCATCGTAAACAACGACACGTACGTCGCGGGCATAACTTCCGGTTAATGGTCCGCGCTCCATACAGTCCATAATACCTTTCAAGATGGCCGGCATAAAGCGTGTGTCGATGGCTCCGCCGACAACAGAATTGATGAATACGAGCTTGCCGCCCCAAGGTAAGGCTTTCTCTTCCTTGCCTTTGATGTTCATCTTAAACTCTTGTCCGTTGAACTTATACATTGTCGGGTCGGGCATTCCTTCTGCGTATGGTTCTACAATGAGGTGCACTTCGCCGAATTGTCCTGCGCCACCGCTCTGCTTTTTGTGGCGATATTCCGCCTTCGCCTGCTTGGTAATGGTTTCACGATAAGGTATGCGTGCTTCCTTGAATACGGTCTGGAGCTTCTCGTTGTTCTCCAAACGCCACTTCAAAGTGCGCAAGTGGAACTCGCCTTGTCCCTTCACGATGGTCTGGCGCAGCTCTTTGCTTTGCTCGATAATCCATGTTGGGTCTTCTTGGCGCATCTTCAGCAAGGCAGCCATAAGCTTTTCGGTGTCTTGAGAGTTTACCGCCTCGATGGCACGGGTATATTTGGGATTAGGATACTTAATGAAATCGAAGTGCTGTTCCACACCCTTACCGTTCAACGTGTTACCCGTTTTAACGTCTTTCAGCTTCACGGTGCAACCAATGTCGCCTGCATTAAGTTGCTCGACAGGGATTCTGTTTGCCCCCGCACAAGCAAATATCTGTGCAATGCGCTCTTTTGACCCTCTGTCTGCGTTGGTTAAATCGTCTCCAACCTTAATAGAGCCGCTCATAACCTTAAAGTAGCTCACCTCGCCGATATGCGGTTCAACGGCAGTTTTAAAGAAATAGATTGATTCCGCGCCGTTTGAGTCGGGTGTAACCTCCTCGCCGCGTGTATTGTGTACCTTGTCCATTTCGCTGACGAAAGGCACTACGTTGCCCAGAAATTCCATTAAGCGGCGCACACCCATATCTTTTCCGGCACAAACGCAGAACACCGGGAAGATGTTACGTGCCACAAGACCCTTGCGAATGCCCTCGCGCATTTCGTCTTCGGTAAGTGTTTCGGTCTCAAAGAACTTCTCCATCAGTGTTTCGTCGTTCTCTGCAGCAGCCTCGACCAACGCTTTGTGCAGCTCCATCGCCTTATCCATCTCTTCGGCAGGTATGTCTTCGATGATAGGAGCACCGCCTTCGGGTTTCCAACTGTATTTCTTCATCAGCAAAACATCAATGATGCTGTTGAAGCCGGCACCCGTTTGGGTTGGGTATTGTATCTGCACACACTTTGAACCATAGATTTCCTTCATGCTGTTCATCACGTTGTCGAAGTCGCACTTATCGGAATCTAATTGATTGACTAAGAAGATTACAGGTTTCTTCAGCTTCTCTGTGTAGCGGAAGTTGTTTTGTGTTCCTACTTCGGGTCCGTATTGTCCGTTTATAAGTATCACGGCTTGGTCGGTAACGTTCAGTGCTGTTATCGCTCCTCCTACGAAGTCGTCGCTTCCCGGACAATCAATTATGTTTAATTTCTTATTGTTCCACTCAACATGAAAAACAGTAGAGAATACCGAGTAGCCGTATTCCTGTTCTACTGGGAAATAGTCGCAAACTGTGTTTTTGGCTTCCACTGTGCCACGGCGTTTGATAATACCGGCACCAAATAACATACTTTCGGCAAGAGTAGTCTTGCCGCTACCCGCACTGCCAAGCAATGCAATGTTCTTGATTTCGTTTGTCTGATATACTCTCATAACCACGATAGATTAAAAAAAAGGTTGTTTCTAAAAGGTCTACACGCAGGCAGCAATCTATGATAGATTTGGTTTTAGAAGCCCACCTTTAGGTTGTTAGTATTATGTTCTGTGTCGAGCGATAAGCAATACTTACCGCTACCGCCGTCTAAGTTAGGCATTTTCTTTCATACCGCCAAAACTATTTACAACATTTTAGCAAAGTATTAAAAGATATTGCTACTTTTGCAAACAAGTAATTATTGTTTAGGCATAATACATTATATTATATAATAAGATGGCAGGACTCTATATCCATATTCCTTTTTGTGCGAGCCGGTGCGTTTACTGTGGCTTTTATTCCACCGTAACGCCCCATGCAGAAAAGTCGGCATTAGTCGATTTATATGTGGACGCACTATGCAAAGAAATGGCAACACAAAGGCATTACATCTTCGGAGAGAAGTCCGACCCTGCCGAACGCCTCGAAACCATCTACTTCGGAGGAGGTACACCGTCGCAACTGCGTGCCTGCCACATCGAGAAAATATTCCGCTGCATTGCCGAAAACCATTCCGACAGAATGCCCAACCGCGACGACATGGAAATAACCCTTGAGTGTAACCCCGACGATATAACGCCCGAATTTGCCGAAAACCTAAAGCATCTGCCCATCAATCGCATATCGATGGGTGCACAGACTTTCTCGGACGAGCGTCTGAAGTTTCTGCGCCGCCGCCACAAAACCGCCGATGTGCAGACTGCCATCGACCGTCTGCGCCGTGCAGGCATAGAAAACATTTCCATCGACCTTATGTTCGGTTTCCCCGACGAAACATTGCAAGAATGGCAAACCGACATCGACAAAGCCATTGCCTTGGACATTGAGCATATTTCGGCTTACAGCCTGATGTACGAAGAGGGCACGCCGCTTTTCCAACTTCTGCAAAAAGGCAAAGTGAAAGATATGGACGAAGAACTTTATCGCACCATGTACGACACGCTTATCGACCGCCTTGCCCTTGCCAACTACGAGCAATACGAAATCAGCAACTTTGCCAAACTCGCCCATACTGCCGTTTCGCCTTTCCGTTCGCGCCACAACAGTGCCTATTGGGCGGACAAACCCTATCTCGGCATAGGCGCATCGGCACACAGCTACAACCTTTTCACACGCCGTTGGAACGTAGACAACCTGCAAGAATATATCGATGGAATTGCGAACAACCGCCCTGTCTGCGAAGTGGAAACCATCGATGCCGACACGCACTACAACGATATGGTAACAACAGCCCTGCGCACGCAAAGCGGCATCGACCTCGCCGCATTGCCTTCGCCTTACAAAGAGCACATTACGAAAGCCTCTGCCCCACTCATTTCGCAGGGTTTGCTTGCCATAACCCGCAACCATCTGCACCTTACGCGCAATGGAATTTACGTCAGCGATTTCGTTATGAGCGAATTAATGTACGTTTAAAACCGCATCAAACCGTTTTTTTCATTATCTTTGCACGCAGAATTAACAGAAACTTACATTTATGACAGAACAGCAATTTGAACAGCTTTGGCAAGCCAACCGCCAACAACTGCTCGCAAACGACGAAGAATACCAACGCATAAGCAAAAGCTACACATCGTCGAGTTGGCTCGATTACCTTGTGTCTATTGGCGGGTTCGTTATCTGCGAAAAGTTTATACAGGGCTTTAACCTTGGCAACGTATGGACATTCCTCCTTGCAGCACTCGGAATGGTCATCGTCTGGTACGGCTTCCGTCTCATAAAAAGCAGACTAAGCAGCAGCAAAACACTTGAAGAAGTGGAACAACGAATAAAAGAACAATACAAATCTACCTTGCATTAATATCCCCATAACATATTAAAACAGGTTTAAGGCAGTTTCTAAAAATCCAATAAAGCCGGTTTTTAGAAACTGCCTTAATTTCGTTTTCATACATGTGTATAAACCAATAGATAATCTATCAACGCTTTATCTCTCTGCGCAAACACTCAAAATTGTCTTATAAGACATTTTAAATTCTCTTATAAGACAATTTTAATTCTCTTATAAGACAATTTCGACGGTTTGCAAAGAGTTGATTATCAGATAATTACAAAAGCGCATTTTCAGCCCCGAAAAACGCGGAAAACGGTGCATGGAAAACGCATTTTCCGCACCCTCGTCGTGGCTTAGAAACGGCTGCGCTCGTTTGCTCCTGCGCCCGTACCTTTGTATTTGCTGCGTGCTGTGTTGAATTTGTAGCGCAACGTAACGTAGACTTCACGGCTATCGAAGTCTTGAAATACATTTGTTTTAAGGTTATTCGTGTAGAGTATGACTTGATTAGCGGTGCGTTTGAAAAGGTCGTCTACGCCTACGGTAACGGAAAGGCGGTCGTTCAGGAATGTTTTTCTTACCGAAAAGTTGAATGCGCAGGTGGTTCTGGTAAGCTCAGTGTTCTCTGTCATACCCTTAGAAGTAACTTGCAAGAATGCTTCTGCCGTCCAATTGTGGTTGAATTCAAACGAATTGTCCCACTGTAAGCCCCATATCGGTTTGCTTAAATCGAACTTGCTGCCCAAGCGTTCTATGTCGAACCACTGCTTTTGGCAGAACAATGTGAGCTGCGGAGCCCATACGCCGATTGTCGGTGCTGCGGTAAGGCTCAGTGTCAGGGCCGGGAAGTTGTCGAAATTGCGGTAGCGTAGCGTTGTGATATTCTCATCAGTGCCTTCCTTTTCGTTCCAATACATAATCTTGTTATGCGTCTGTGTGTAGTTGGCAACAAAGGTGAGCAGTTTCCAATTACTCACAAACGAGATGTTGTGCAGCGTTGCCGGCTTCAGCGTAGGGTTGCCGCTCTGGCGCGTAAAGCGGTTCATATAAACTACATTCGTACCTAACTGGTTGTAAGAAGGGCGCGATGTCTTTGCCGAATAAGAGAGTTGCAAGCCTACTTTCTTTATTTGTGTTGCGAAAGTGAGCGACGGGAACCACTGATTGTAAGTGCGGCTATGCTCCGGGCTGTACACTCCTTGGTCGTAATAGTCGGAATTTACGTGCTCGTAACGCAGTCCTGCCATAAGCTGACCGATAGGTGTGGGGCGGCTGTACTCGAAGAAGAAAGCGTTGTTGCGCTCCTTAATGGTCGATACTGCATTGGCTACAATGCCTTCTTGGTTAGTGTAACTCTGCTCGTGATTGGTGAAAGCGTTCTCGTTTCCGACCGATAAGCTGCCGCCAAACAGCGGGTGAGAAAGCACCAGCTTGGTTGCAAAGAACTTGTTCAGGTGCGTTCCCGCAGATGTTACCGTGCGATTATCGTAGTTGGCACTTTGCTCTTTCGTTGTGTGAAGTTCGGTTTCTTCGCCGTAATAATAATCAGTATTGAAGTCGATGTTCAGCTTTCCCACCTTTCCAACGTAGTAAGCCGAGAGGCTTTTGTTGGGAATGGCAGTGCTTCTGTTCGGTATTTGCGACTCTATATGGTCGTAGAACGCATTGTTTTTCAGTACATCGGTAGAGAAATCGGAGTGTCCGTAGTTTGCACCGACAAGCAAATTGGTGAAGAAACGTGCGCCAACGGCATGGTTGGCATTGAACTCGTAGGCTGCCGAAAGTGTGTAGTTGTTGTTCGTATTGCGAAAACGGCTCTCGCCTGTCCATTTGTTTGTCCACAAATCAGCTGCCTGTACCTCGTTGGTAGTGGTCTGATTGTTTAAGTTATTGCTAAAATTGTAAGCCGAACCGGCCGTCAGCTCCAAGCCGTTGCGGCGATAATACATATTGAGCTGATTGTAAGTGTCCCAGTTTTCCCAATAATAAGCCGACGTGCGTGCATCGAAACCAAAGCCGTCGCCCACCCTGCGCACCGTGTGAATGCGGATAACGGCACTCACCGTCGCATCGTAGCGGGCACCGGGATTGGTTACGACCTCGACGTCCTTAATGTCCGACGAGTTAAGACGCTCTATTTCGGTGGCGTCGGTTATCTTTCTATTGTTTATGTATATAACTGCTGCACCGCGTCCGATTACCGAATAGCTGCCTTCTTTGCCCGTCAGCAACGGAATATGCTTGAGAACATCATTGCCCGAGCCAGCTTTTGCCAGCGACGAACCGACAATTGTGGTAACAAGGGCATCGTTTCGTATTGCCATCTTGGGGCGTTGAGCCGTTACGGTTACGCCTTCCATCGTCTTGGCTTCCGACTTTAACAACAGGGTATCGCCGACAAGGGGCAGCGAAACATTACGCTGTTCGTAACCAACGCCCGAAACACGCAAGAAGACTTGGGTGCTGTTGGCAGGCAAAGTAAGCAGGAACTTGCCCCCATTATCGGTTACTGCCCCTGTAACGAGCGATGAATCGCGCACGGAAAGGGCTATAATGTTCGCATACTCGATGGGCGAACGTTGCTCGTCGGCTACCCAACCGCGAATGGCTTGCTGCGCCTTTGCAGCGGTAGAAAACAGTGCCAAGGCTGTAACAATGGCATACACTTTCTTCATTGATAACATAATGTTGTTGTTTAGATATTTCGTTGTTATTGCTTGCAAAGGTAAGAAAAGAACAATTATTTAC